>NZ_RAWK01000144.1 GCF_003612165.1 Corallococcus aberystwythensis
GCGGGGGTGGTGATGGGCTCACCTTCGGGCGCGGGGGCCTGACCGGAGGGCACCACCTGGAGCTTGTAGCGGCTCACGCCCTTGGGCAGCACGACCTCCACCAGCGGGTTCTCCTTCACCAGGCCCGGGTCGAGCTTGAGGGAGAACTCGCCGTTCTCGTCGCTGACGGCGTTGAGGTGGTTGCGGTACTCGCCGCCGAGCACCTTGGCGCCCTTCACCGGCTTGCCCGTCGCGGCGTCCGTCACGCGCAGCACCACGAGCTGGTTCTCCTGGAGCCCGGCGGCGCTGTTCGCCTGCACGATGTCGTTGTAGCGCGGGCGCAGGGCGCAGGCGGACAGCAGCGCGGTGGAAAGAAGGGCGACGGTCAGCAGGTTGCGGCGAAGGCTCATGGAATCCATCCAGGCTGGGAAGCGGTACGGCAGAGGCGCGGCAGCATAGCCGCCAGCCACCGGACGCCAAGTCTCCGGTGCGTCACGGCCCCCAGGTATGGCATCCGCCCCACGCCGGGTCGCGAAATTCCCGGCGGGCAGGCGCGGCGTGCGCTCTCCCTCCCAAGGACCGGTGGAGCCGTCAGCCCTTCCACCCGCCCGCTTCCAGCACCATCTCACAAGGTGTCCGGGCACCGTCCTTCCCCCGCCCGTACGGAGGCCAATGCCCCATGGATGAGACCTATACGGACGACCCGGATCGCATCACGAATTCAACACGCCGCCTTCAACTGAGGGACGAGCAGGTCAGGTACGAGGAACTGCCTCCCGACGTGCGTGTGGAGGAGAGCCGCATCGTCTGGAGGCACAACCGGTTCGACGTGAGCGTGTTGACCATGGTGCTCATGAGCGGCGTCACGTTCTTCATCCCGCTGCTCAACGGCCTGTTCGGGGGCGTGTTCGGCGGCTTCCATGCGGGACGCCCTCTCCGGGCCCTGGCCGCCGCGCTCATCGCCTCGGTGGTGGTGCCCGCCACGTTGTACGTGGGCTTCAACGTCTTCAGTGTGGGCGGCGTGCGCGTCTTCTACGGCCTGGGCTGGCTGAACTGGACGATGCTGCATGCCATCGGCCTGTTCATCGGAGCCCTCTGCGGAGCTTACAGCCGTCCGGTGTTCAGCGGTGAGCTGCCATCGTCCTCTCGCCGCGCGTCAGCGGAGCTCCACTCCTAGCGCAAGGCGATGTCGCGCCAGCCCTTCCGGAAGGCTCGCGAGACTTCTCCCGGGACCTGCCCACGACGCGAGTGTCCCCTCCCAGTGGACCTGTGCGCGGGGAGTGAGCAGCACACTCCAGCGGGCGACGCGCCCCAGGTACCACTCCACCTGGAGCGTCGCGTCCGCCTCGTGCGTGAAACCCGGCGTGATGCCCGTGCGCCACGAGGGCACGTACGTGGCCTCCAATCGCAGCGCGCTGTTGCCCGGTCCGGGCAGGCCCGTGCGATGGGCCAATGACAGACGGGGCCCGATGGTCGGGACCGTCTCGAAGGGGCTCCAGGCCATCGTGGCCTGGGCGCCCAACCCCACCGCGAGGAAGGTGTCGAAGCGCTCCGAGGCCGCCACGACGCCCAGCGCCTCCGCCTCCACCGTCGCGCGGTAGGGCAAGGGGCGGTCGGTCTCCGTGGACATCCTCGCCTCCGCGCCCCAGCCCAGCGAGCCGGAGAACGACCGTTGCTGCTGGGGCAGTTCCGGCATCAGCGTGCGGTAGCCCACCAGCGTCACGCGTGAGCCGAGGATGCGCGGCACGCCCCAGCGGGGCTCCACCGACAGCTCACCGTCCAGCACGCGCAGTTCGCTGCTGGACTGGAAGCCGTGCAGGCGCGCGTCCCCCAGGGCCTCGTTCATCGCGGAGGTGCGCAGGCTCACCACCGGCCGCGCGGCGCCCACTTCCGGGAAGTCCACGCCGCCGCTCACCACCGTGCGGGCCGCGCCGGATTCACGCAGCGCGCCCCGGGCCCAGGTGGTCTCCGCTTCCATCTTCTGCTGGTGGTCCTTCGCGAGGAAGGCGCGTGGATCCACGTCCGCGAGCACTCCGTCGTTGAGCGCGCCCTGCGCTTCGGTGGCCGCGGCGAAGGCGGCTTCGGTGTGCTCGGCGCGGACCAGGGCCTTGAGTTCGTCAGGGGTGGGCAGGCGCTTGGTGGCGGTGTCCAGGGCCTGCTGGAGCAGGGCCGTGCGGTCGAGCACCGCGAGCTTGCGCTGCATGGCGTCCTCACGCTCGAAGAGGCGCTGCCGTTCCTTGACGCCCTGGGCGGCGGCGCCCTCCCCCTTCAGGTCGAGCGCGATGAGGCGCTCGCGTTCGATGGCGAGCTTCTCCGCTTCGGCCTGGTCCACGGCCGCGCGTTCCACCCGCACCGCGTGCGCCACGTAGGCGTGCAGGGCATCGCGGGTCTCGGCGCGCGCGCCAGACGGCGCGGCATCGAGCGCCACCGTCACGGCGCGGGGCAGGTATTCGTAGGCCTTCCGGCGGACGCCGGGCTCGGGAGACTCGAGGCGGCGGTGCACCTGGCGCAGGGGCGCGAGGGCGTCGGGCGGAAGCAGGGAGGCCAGCTTCGTGAGCAGCCGCTCCTGCTCCACCAGCGCGCGCCGGGCGCGGTCGCCCGTGGATTCGAAGGCGTCCGGGAGGTGCTCCAGGAGCGGCACCGTGCGCCCGTTGGCGTCCACGACGTTTGTCTTCGCCAGCGTGTCCAGCGTGGCGGTGGGCAGGACCCACAGCATGCCGGGGGCGCTCACGTGACGGCCGTTCTCCAGCGCGCCGTTGAGGAGGAAGAGGAGCGCGGCGGCGCAGTTGTCGGTGAAGAAGTAGTAGCCCAGGTAGCCGCGACGCTCGAGCTCCCAGATGCGCTCCAGCATGCGCTGGGATTCGCCGGGCGTGAGGTTCAGCCGGAAGCGGCGGATGGTGCGCTGCTCCAGCTCCAGCGATTCGTGGGTGACGTCGCCCAGGGTGCCCGTGAGGAAGACGGTGCTGTAGCCGCCCGTCATTCCCTTCATCAGGTAGCTCAGGCCCTTCTCCTCCATGCCGGTGAGCGCCACCAGCTGCACGACACGCTCGAAGCCGGGGCCCTGCACCGTGGCGCCCTCACGCCAGACCGGTCGCAGGAGGAGGTGACCGAAGAGGGACTGGGGCTGCCGGCCCGTGGCCGCGACGAGCAGGACCTCCAGGTGGGAGAGCGCGTCCGCTTCCGCCCAGGCGTCGAAGGCCGGGCAGTCTCCCCTCGCGGGCACGGTGCCCAGGCGCGCTTCCGTGAGGAACCCGGATACGGCTCGCGTCTTGGACAGCTCCTGACAGCGCACCTGATCATCCACGGGCAGCGCGTCCGGGCGCAGGGACTCCACGGGAATGAACAGCTCCTCCGCGAAGGTGACGAGGTCCAGCGCAGCGCTGGCCTGCCCCCGGGCGCGGCTGAAGGCGCCCGCGTAGGTGATGCTCGCGGACTCCTTCCACGTGAGGGGGCGCTCGAAGGGGAGCAGCCACCCGTCCAGCCTTCGCCACTGGGGACGCTTGCTCCAGCCGCGCGCGTCGTCCCAGCGCTGCATCACCGCATGCACCACGGCGCGGCGGCGCCACAGGTGCTCGGCCTCCGTGTCGGTGAGGCGCGACAGGCGCAGCGTGGCCCGGCGATCCTCGGAAGGAACGTAGCGGTAGAGGTGGAACTGCTCGCGCTGCTCCGACCATTCGGGACGGGCCTTCGTGCCGTCGCCCAGGCCCAGCGGTGCGGACTCCGGATGGAGCACGAACTCCAGCCGGCCCCCGGGGGAACGGCGCATCGCGGGAGGCAGGGCGGCGAGCCCCGCTTCCACGTCCGAAACCAGGGCGGCATCCCGCGCCGCGGCGCCTCGCAAGCGGATGCCCGCCGTGGCCTCCAGTGCCGCGACCCGCGCGGCCAGGAGGTCCTCCGGGGCCCGGTTCAAGAACGCAGGCACCGCGAGGTGGCCCAGGGGTTCCTCGGCCGGCGAGCTCACGGGCAACAGCAGCACCGTGAGCCATCCCAGCCAGGCGGGGCGGGGCTTCACTGGAGGGCCTCGGCCGCTTGGGCCGCCCCTCCTTCTTCCAGGATGAAGGCCTGCCGGTCCTCTTCGAGTCGCGGCTCGGTGCGCGCCAGCGCTCCCACGCGCTCCAGCCACGCGCGGGCCCGCTCGGGCGTCAGCGTCTTCGCGTCCGCCATCTTCAGCAGCTCCTGGCGGTGCGTCCGCAAGAGCTTGCCGAAGACGTCCAGGTTCTCACGGCGGATGCGCGCCGCCTGCGCCAGGTCGTCCACCGTCGGTCCCGCGCCCAGCGCCAGGTCCTCTCGCAGTTGGTGCGTGCGGGCCCGCAGGTACACCTGGGCCGCGTGGCCCACCTCCTTCGGCGAAGGCCGCCGGCCCTTGCGCCGCGCGGAGTGCTCGTACGACTGCCAGATGACGATGCCCAGGCCCATCACCGTCAGCGCCACCGTGGCCGTCGACAGGAGCTGATCCTCGCGGCCATTGCTGCTCTCGCTGCGCGTGCGTGAGTCGTCGCCCTGATCCACCTGGTTCGACTCGCTGGTGCCCGCGTTGCTGTGCTCGCTGGAGTCGTTGCTGCTCTCGCTGGAGTCGGAGCTGCTCTCACTGGAGTCGGAGCTGGTGTCACTGGAGCCGGAGGAGTCCCCCGAGTCCGACTTGCTGGAGTCGCCCTTGCTGGAGTTGCCCGAGTCCGAGTCGCTGGATTCACCCGAGCCCGACTCGCTGGAGCCCTCGTCGCTGGAGCCATTGGATTCCGACTGGCTCGAATCCCCACCGCTGGAGTTGCCCGAGTCGGATTTGCTGGAGTCGCCCTGGCTCGAATCGCCCTGGCTGGAGGCGCCCGAGTCCGACTGGCTGGAGTCACCCTGGCTGGAGGCGCCCGAGTCCGACGAGTTGCCCGAGTCCGACGCGCCCGCGGCCCTCAAGCCCGCGGAAGGCGTGCGACACCCCACGGCGAGCATCAGCATCGATGCCGTCGCCACGCGCTTCCATGAAGACTTCGTCCGCATCCATCCCCCTCGAAAGGGCGCCACCGGGCCTGGCGCCAGCCAGTGCCCTAGCCAACCGCATGCCGGGCCCTGGATTGTGCATTATCGGGAGGTTGGTGGATCGTCTGACGCGCTACGGCGCGAAAATCAGGCCCGGGGGTGCGTCGCGGGCTTCGCGCCCTCCTCCAGGAAGAGACGTCTCAGATAGGGGTTGAGGAAGCGCCCCTGCGGGTCCAGCTGCTCGCGCACGCGCTGGAAGTCGTCCCAGCGGGGATACAGGTGTTTCAGCGTCGCCGCGGTCTGCGTGTGCAGCTTGCCCCAGTGCGGCCGGCCGCCGTGGTTGCGGAAGATGGCCTCCGCGCCGGAGAAGTAGGGTTCCAGCGGCATGCCCTGGTACTGATGCACCGCGATGAACGCGCGGTCCCCGCCGTGCGCCGGACTGAGGAACACGTCGTCGCCGCGCACGAAGCGGTACTCCACCGGGAAGTGCACGGGCAGCTGCTCGCGCGTGATGTATTCGGACAGCTCGCGCAGACAGTCCGGCCCGCGCTCCACCGGCACGCCGTATTCCATCTCCTGGAAGCGCACGAGGCGCGGCGTGGCGAACAGCGTGTGGCTCTGCCCCGCCAGCACGCCCTCCGACGCCAGCTTCGCGGACAGCCGGCTCACGGGGGCGCACAGGGAGGGCCGCATCCGGCACGCGCGGCTCACCGCGCCGAAGACCGCGTTCTCCATCACCATCTCGTTGAGCCAGCGCCCCACGCCCACCCCGTGCGGGGGCTCGTCCGTGAGGTCCATCGCCTTCGTCATCACCCGGTCGGAGTGCGGGAACCAGAAGAACTCGTAGTGCCGGTGGCGCGCGCGGGCTTCATCCAGCCCGGCCAGGCACTCCTCCAGCGCCAGGTTCCGCCGCGTCAGCCGCAGCCGGTACGCGGGCAGCAGCCGCAGCCGCACCCGCGTCACCACGCCCAGCGCGCCCAGCGACACGCGCGCGGCCTGGAGCAGCTCCGGCGACGCGTCCTCCGAGCACGACACCTCGTCCCCGCCCGCCGTGACGAGCGTCATCGCCGCCGCCTGCGTGGAGAGGATGCCCAGCCCGACACCGGTCCCGTGCGTGCCCGTGCCCAGCGCGCCGCCCAGCGACTGCTTGTTGATGTCGCCCAGGTTCTCCATCGCCAGGCCGTGCGACGCGAGCAGCGTCCCCAGCTCGCGCAGGCTCGTGCCCGCCCACACCACGGCCTCGCGCGCGCCAGCGTCCACGGACTCCAGGCCGTGGAGCGCCTCGAGCGACACCATCGTCTCGTCCGTCGCGCACAGCGGCGGGAAGGAGTGGCCGCTGCCCACCACGCGCACGGTGCGAGCCTGGGCACTGGCGTCACGGAGCGCGGCCTTCAGGGCGTCCACGGACTCCGGTTGGAGGAAGGCGGACGGATGTGCCACCACCGCGCCGGACCAGTTGCGCCACGTCTTCGTCTTCGCCGCCTCGGCCGTCATGCCGTCACCCCCATTCACCCCGGTAGGTCGGAACCTCATCCACGACACGGCCCCCGGAGATGAGCAGCAGCGTGCGGAAGTGCTCGCACACCTCGCCCGCCTTCGCGTGCCGGAAGAACACCGGTGCGCCCAGGGGCAGCGGCACCGGGCCCGTGTACGCGATGGGCGTCTGCACCTCGCCCGCGCCTTCCAGCGGGAGCAGCTTCGCGCCCTCGGGCAGGTAGGGCACGGGCAGCTTGTCCACGCCCGCCGAGCCGGAGGCCACATAGCCTCCGCCCTGCAACGTGAAGAGGCCCGGACCGGGACGCCGCGTGACGGGGATGGCGAACGCCACCGCGGGCTGGTGGTGGAAGCCGCGGTAGCCGTCGAAGAGCGCGGGCGAGTACAGGCCGCTGCCCGCGGTGAGCTCGGTGACGCTCGCGTCCTCGCGCGTGGACTCCAGGCTGCCGGTGCCCCCGCCGTTCACGAAGCGCGGTGTGAAGCCCGCGTCCTTCAGCGCGGCCACCACGGCCTGCCTGCGCGCGTGCACGCGGCCCACGGACGCCCGCTTGAGCGCGCGGATGACCACGTTCTTCGCCCCCGCGTGCGCAGCCGCGTCCGGCACGCCCGCGAGCTGCGCCTCGTAGCCCATGACGCCCGCGAGGAACACGGCGTCCCCTTCCGCCACGATGCTTTTCGCCACCGCCAGCGCGTCCTCCGGCGAGCGCACCGGCGAGCGGTGCACCCCGAAGCGCAGGCCCGGCAGGTCCACGGACAGGTCCACGTCCAGGCACAGCGGAGCACGCGTCCCGTGCCGCCGGGCCGCCCGGGCCGCGAGCGCCACGTGCTCGGCGGAGTCCACCATCAACGTCACGGGCGCTGGCGGCCGGCACAGCTCCGCCAGGGCCTCGGCCTCCACGACGGGGTAGCCCATGAGCAGGTCGCTAAAGCCGCGCTCGCGCAGGCGCACGGCCTCGTCGGCGCTGAAGCACATGAGGCCCTGGAAGCCGGGATGCCCGTCGAGCACGCGCCGCAGCAACGCGACACACCGCACCGACTTCGTGGCCACCCGCACGGGCATGCCCCCCGCGCGCCGCAGCAGCGCCGCCGCGTTCTCATCCAGGAGGTCCACGTCCGCGAAGGCCAGGGGCAACCGCCGCCCCTCCAGGGCCCGGGCGTACCAGGCGTAGTCACGCGGCATGTGGAGGCCTCCGGGCGCGGGGTCGAAAGGAGCGGTCATCATCGCCGCACCCCGTCATGTCCAGGGCCAGCGAGTACCCGGGGCGTGGGGTGCTGGACAGGAGGGAGGGAGGCGCCGGAGAAAGGGGCAGCGCGCCGGACATTCCTGGGGGAACGCCCGGCGCGCGCGCACACGGATGCTTCGACTCCTGGGTCGGCCCACCCCCCCGGAAGGGCACGGAATGCCATGGTGCCGTCGGCCGAAAGTCATTTCTATTGAGGAAATCACGCGAGTCCTAAACGACTCGGGGGCAGGAATTCACTTCCCACCTGGACAGGCGGAAGAAGCACTGATTCCACTCCCGACCTCACAAGTCTTCCAATTGGCTCCAGCGGCTATAGTAAGCAAATCGTGATTGATTTGATTTCCGAGGACCAACGCCTCTTGCAGGAGCTGGAGGGCCTGCTGGAGGGGATGGAGCCTGGCTCCGACGCCCTGCCGACGGTCCTTGCCACGCTTCGCAGCGCCCTGCGCGCGGAGCGGACGGCGGCCTATGGCGTGGATGTTGGCCCGGACCGCTATCACACGGCGTTCGTGCACGGCGTGGGCTTCCCCCAGCCGCCCTCGGTCCTGACGGAGGCCTTCGACGCCTCCCTGCCGCCGGCGGGGAACCGCTTCGGCTATTTCGATCCCGCGCGGCCGCCGCTGGCCCAGCGCAACCGGGCGATGCGCTTCTCGCCGCTGGGGCTCTCGGAGACCCTGCGGGCCCTGCCCATCACCGGCGAGGGCCAGGGGCCGCTGTGGGAGCGGCTGGGATTGACCGAGGCGGAGTGGGAGGTCGCGCGGACGCAGCTCTCCGGGCCCACCGCCCAGCTGTACCGGCGACTGGGATTGGAGCAGCTGGCCCAGCTGCGGGTGCTGGTGTGCGAAGGCGACATGATGCTGGGCTGGGTGGGCGCCTTCCGGGCCGAGCCCTTCACGGAGCGGGAGCAGCGGCTGCTCCAGGCGCTGACGCCCGCCATCCAGCGGCGGATGGCCCTGGACCGGCGGCTGCGCGAGGCGGGCCTCCTGGGTCCGGCCCTGGGCGCGGCGCTGGAGGTGCTGGGGCGGCCCGCGTGGGTCGTCACGTTCAGCGGCCGGGTGATGCACGCGAACAAGGCGGGGCAGGCGCGGTGGGAGCAGGACTCCCAGGCGCTGACGACGCAGGTGCGCGAGTGTCTGCGGAGCCCGCCGGGCGCGGGGCCGCTGTTCTCCTCCGGGCCGCTGCGCACGCAGGGGCTGCCGGACCACTACCTGGTGCTGGACCCCGGACCGCCGATGGAGCCGACGTCGCGCCTGCCGGTGCTGGTCCAGCGCTGGGGGCTCACCGCTCGCGAGGCGCAGGTGCTGGAGCACGTGGTGCAGGGGGAGACGAACAAGGCCATCGCCCTGCACCTGGGCTGCGCCGAGCGCACGGTGGAGGTGCACGTCACGCACCTCTTGAACAAGGCGCAGGTGGAGAGCCGCTCCGCGCTCATCTCGCGCTTCTTCCAGTCCTGATACGCCGGTGGGCACCGCCCCGGGCGTGACTAGGATGGAGGGATGGACGACGGGCTCTTGAGGAAGGCGCTGGCTCGCGCCGACGCGGCTCTGGCGAAGGGGCCGCACGCGCTGGCGGCGGATGGCCAGCGCCGCACGCTGCACGTGGCGATGGGGGACCCGCAGGCGGACTTCGACCGGGTGCTGTCCATCCTCGCGCTTCACGGGCTGCTGGACGGGGATGGAGGGCTGCGCCCGGACGTGTGCCTGGTGTCCGTGGGCGACTACTTCGACTGGGGTCCCGCGGCCGACCGGGAGCGAGTGGCCCGGAGCGCGCTGCGGCTGGTGGCGTGGCTCGCGTCCCATCCGGCGGACCAGGCGGTGATGCTCCTGGGCAACCACGACCTGGGGCGCGTGGGAGAAATGGCGGACTTCACCGATGCGACCTTCCGCGCCGCGCAGGTGGAGGCGGACCGGGTCTACGCGGGGGACGACACCGATGCGGCGGCGGAGCGGGCCTTCCTCCAGCGCTGGCCTGCACTGCCGAGCGTGGAGCTGGCGGCGCGGGACTTCAGCACGTGGACCGGGGAGCAGCGCGAGTGGGTGGAGCACCTGCTGCGGGCACGGCGGTTCCGCGTGGCGCACGCGGCCGGGGATTCGCTGCTGGTGCTGCACGCGGGCGTCACGCGTGAGGATTTGCAGGTCGTGGGGCTGGAGCCCGGGCGGTGGGCGGAGGCACGCGCGGTGGCGGAGGCGCTCAACGGCGTGATGGACCGGGCGGTGGCGGCTTGGAAGGACGGGCCGCTCGTACTGCCGGGGCTGCACCATCCGGGCAACGCGAAGGATGGCGAGGGGCTGGGCATCTTCTACCAGCGTCCCAGCCTTGCCGCGGAGGACGCGGAGCGCGTGCGGGGGACACCCCGGCGCAGGTTCGATCCCCGGCGGCTGCCGCTGGGGCTAGCCCAGGTGGTGGGCCACACGCGCGACAAGCGGGTGCGGGAGCTGGTGTCACCCGGTCCCGTGCGCGACGGGGTGCTGCGGCATCTGGTGATGGATGGGACGCGCGTGGACTACGCGCACGGTCCGCCGCCGGTGACGGGGCCGGGTGAGGCGGTGATGGTCTTCACCGACGGCGCCATGCGCGAGGGCCGCGCGGAGGACTTCGAGCTGTTCGATCTGGACGCCCGTCGCGCGGTATCGCGGGCTTCGTGACGGTTCACGCGTGCCGCATGCACGGCACGCGCGAAGGATGCGGGACGGATGACTACGGCGCCGCGCCCGGGACGGCGGCGGGCGACTTGAGGCCGGCGAGCTTCTTCTCCAGCGACTCCACCTGGCGCGGCGACACCTGCGCGGCGGGCAGCGTCTTCGCGAAGGTCAGCGCCTCCTCCAGCGTCTTCACCGCGCCCGCCGTGTCCTTGCGCGCGACCTGGATGTCCGCGCGGCCGGAGAGGACGGACAGCCGCCGCGCGCCCTGCACCCGCGCCAGGGCCCGGTCGCTCGCGGCGAGCGCGTCGTCGAGCCGGCCCGACAGGCGGTACAGCGTCGCGAGCCGCGCGGGCGGGTTGTAGTCCTGCGGCAGGTCCTTCTCGCTCTGCTCCAGCGCGGGGATGGCCCGCTGCGGCTGCTCCAGCGTCATCGCCGCGAGCATGCGGTGCGAATCGAACACGCTGCGCGCCTCGGGGTTGGGCGCCTTCGCGGCCTCGCCCTCCAGGAACGTCAGCCACTCCTGGGCCACCTGCTTCGCGCCCGCCGTGTCCTTGTCCTGCTTGCGTGCCTCCACCAGCACCTCGTACAGGCCGGAGCGGTCATCCGCCTCCATGTCGATGGCGGGCGGCGCGAGCACCTCGCGCACCTTCGCCTCCAGCGTGTGCCGCAGGTCCGCGGCCTCGGGAGTGCCCTCGGGGATGGCCAGCGCGCAGGAGAGGCCGTTGAGGACGCCGTTGGCCAGGTTGAGCGAGCGCGGCACCCGGGGCAGCTCCACCACGGCCTTCTGCGCGCAGGGCACGTACTGCTTCGCCCCGTACTGCGCCATCAGCAGTGACTCCAGCGCGCGGCCCCGGCGGGACCAGTCCGCGGGGGCCTCCGCGAGCGCGAGCGACAGGGCCTCGGCGGCCTCCGCGGGCTTGCGCTCACCGTAGAGGGCATCGCCCCGGGCGAGCAGCGCTTCCGCGCCAGTGGCACCGCCCTGGTAGGCGCGCTCGCCGTCCTCGAAGAGGCGCTCCAACTGCGGCACCGTGGCGCTGCCGGCGAAGCGCAGCAGGGCCTTCTCCTCGCGCGGGTCGATGATGAAGAAGGTGGGCCAGAACTCCACCGGGTACTTCTCCTGGAACGTCGCGTTCTGGGTCAGGTCGGTGTTGAGCTCCAGCCACACGAAGCGGTCCGCGTGCTTCGCCAGCGCCTTGTCCGTGAAGACATACGCGCGCATGGAGCGGCAGGTGTGACACCACGGCGCCCAGGTGTCGACGAACAGGGGCACGCCCTTCGCCTTCGCGTCCGCGAGCGCGCGGGCGTAATCGTCCGGGATGAAGGGCAGCGGGCCTTCGGCATGGGACTCGGCCGGCGCGGGCGCGTTGGTGTGCGAGGCCGTGCAGGCGATGGACCCCGACAGGAGCAGGCAGGCGAGGAGGGAGCGCATGCGGCGCACCCTATCGCGCCTCTCCGGGGGTGTCCCCGGTGGACAGTGTGTGCACACTTGGCTGGGCACCGCGCGGCGTGCGTGCTGTCTTGCGCGTGGCCCCTATGCCCATGAAGGACCCTCGCGCACTGCGCACCGCCCTCGCGTCCGCCCTGGACGCCCTGCCCGCCTCCGAGCGCTTCCCCGACAGCGCCGAAGCCGACGTCGCCCGCCGCCTGGCCGAACGCCTGCGCCGCGATCTGCTGCCCCGCCTGGGCTCCGGCGCCGACGACGCCCCGCTGCTCCTCGTGGCCATCGCCGGGCCCAACAACGTCGGGAAGTCCACGCTCTTCAACGCGCTGGCGAAGGCGTCCCTGTCCCCCGCGCGCCCCGAGGGCGGACTCACGAAGCAGTGCCTGGCCGCGGCGAACCCGGAGACGTGGACGGGCGCGCTGAAGGACGTGCTCACCCAGCGCTACGACATCGTCCCCGTGGCCGACGGCACGGTGGCGCCCGTGGACGAGGCCGGGCCTCCGGGCCGGCTGTACCTGGTGCTGTCGGACGCGGTGCCGCGCGGGCTGCTGGTGATGGACACGCCCGACTTCGACAGCGTGTACCGCGACAACCGGGAGCGAGCCGAGGCGCTGCTCGTCACGGTGGACGTGCTGGTGTTCGTGGTGAGCCGGCAGACGTACCAGAACGCGGCGCTGGTGGACTTCCTGCGCGCGGCGGTGGGCCACGGCAAGCCCTACCTGCTCATCTACAACGAGGCCACGCGCGAGGACGTGGCGCGCGGCCACCTGGACAAGCTGGCCCAGGACGTGGGCCATCCACCGCTCGCGCGCTACCTGGCGCCGCACCAGCCGGACGTGGAGGCGGGGTTGAAGCCGCTGGCCACGGAGGCGCTGGACGGACGGCCGCCGCTCGCCGCGCTGCTGGGACAGGCGGAGCATGCGCGCGAGCTGAAGGCGCGCGCGCTGGAGGCCTCGCTGTCGGATGCGCGCTCGGAGCTGGACGCGGTGGCTCGGGCGGCGACGCGCGCGGCCCGCGAGCCGGAGCGGCTGCGGCTGCGGCTGAGACATGACCTGCAAGGCATTGGCGCGCAGGCGGCGCTGAAGGCCGTGCCCGCGGACGTGCTGGTGGATGCGTTCCGCGACGAACTGGACGCGCGCAGCACCTTCCACCGGTACGTGCGCCTGCCGTTCCGGGGGCTCGCCACGGCGCTCACGTTCGTGAGCCGCAAGGTGCGCGAGTCCTTCACCGGACCCCAGCCCCATGAAGCGCTGCCCTCGCAGGCGGTGGATGACTCGCTGAAGGACGGGCTGCGCAGGCTGGTGGATGCCTTCGCGCCGGAGGTGGCCGCGTGGCGCGGGGACGCGGAGACCCGGGAGAAGCTGGCGCAGGCGTTCGGGCCCGCGATGCTCGGCCGGCTGGATGCGCCGCTGGACCTGGACGCGCTGCACGCGCACGCGGCGGACCGGGCGACGCTGTATGACTTCTGCCGCCAGTTGGTGGGAAGCGAGCTGCAGGGCGGCATGCGCGAGGAGCTGCTCCAGGCGCTCACCACGCTGGTGTACTCGGTGCCGTCCGGCGCGGCGGCGGTGGTGACGGTGGCCACCGGCGGCCTGGGCCATGACGCGGTGGTGTGGGCGGGGACGCTGCTGTCCACGCCGCTCCTGGAGCGCTTCGTGGACCTGCTGGGCGCCCAGGTGCGCGCGACGGTGACACGCAAGTGGGCGGACGCGCACGGGGCCACTCTGGCGAAGGCGATGGAGGCCCGCTTCTTCGCGGACCTGTTGTCCCACCTGGATACCCAGGCGGAAGCCTGGCTGCGCACCGCGAGCACCCTGGAGACGGCACGGCGGGCGGCGGAGTAGGCGGCCGGTTCCCGACGGGCCCCCGCCTCCGGGAGGGAGGCGAGACTTCGTGCCTCGTCGCCATTGATGCGTCATGCTGGACCCGCCATGACCGGTCCGGGCCCGGAGGCGGGTTCACCTCTCATCCTGTCGTTTCGTCACCTGCTGACCGAGTCCGTCAGTGCGTTCCTCGACGAGGCGGACATGACCTGTCCGCAGACGGCGGATGCGCTGAGCGAGCTGCTGGTGACGCTGTCGCGCTACCGCGAGGAGGGCGCGCTGCTGTTCCCCACCGCGTTCCTGGGCGACGACCTGGGCGCGATGATGGAGCTGCTGGGCGGGCACGACCCGATTCCGCTCGGTTCGGGGCCTCGCAACCGCGCCACCATCCAGCGGGCGCTCAAGCAGTGCGCGCCGCTGGGACAGGGACGCTGGTGGGCGCTGTACCTGGTGCGCGACTCCGCGGGCCTCACCTACGGCATCTTCCGGACCGACCCGTTCCCCATGGCGGAGACGCCGCTGGAGCGCCTGCGGCACGCGCCGGACCGGGGGGCGCGCGTGGTGGGCGTGTTGCAACTGGCGGACAACATCCTCGAGCTGCGCGGAGGCGGTGGGCTGTGCCGGCACGTGTACCTGTCCGGTGCACGCGTCGACCTGGAGCCGCCCTCGGTGGTGCTGGACACGCTGGCGAGCGCGGTGACCGAGCAGGTCCTGCCCTCCAGCCGTGAGTACGCGCGAGGCTTCTTCCGGCGGGTGCTGTTCGAGGTGATGCAGTCCTCGCACGGCACGCTGGTGGCGGTGCTGCCCCGGGAGCGCGCGGGTTCGGCGCTGTTCGTGGACGGCATCCTGTTACCGCGGCCCATGGACGTGGTGTCTCTGCTGGACCGGCATCACACGGCCCAGGACGGCAGTGCGGCGTCGGCGGTGCGGGCGACCGCGCAGCTCCTGCGCGGCATGATGGCCACGGACGGCATCACCGTGCTGCGCGCGGACGGGTGCATCCTCGGATACAACGTCTTCGTGCGTCACCCGGAGACGCTGGCCCGGCAGCCGGGCTTCTTCGGCGGGGCGCGGCGGCGCACGTTCGAGGTGCTGTGCGCGGCCCTCGGCAACGAACTCGCCGCGGCGTTCATCCGGTCGCAGGACGGGGACGTGGACTGCCGTCGCGTGTGACGGTTTCCTGTTTTGCACGCTGTCCGGATTGATTGCGAAGCGGAGGGACAGAAGACCCTGGAGGTCGCATTCAGACACAGGGACTCGGGACGTGGGCGGAAGGTTGAGAACCTCAACTTAATCTGTAAGGCTGCGCCCGCTTTGCGCACTGCTCCCCGCCCCCTCCGCGCGTATGCCGCGTTGTCCCTGCTCGCCGTGTGCCTCGCGAGCGCGCCTGCCGTGGCACAGAAGCTTCCGGCGGTGGTGGTGGACGGGCCTCCATCAGCGCCCTCTCCGGTCAACGATGTCGGCACGGGGATCTGCATGGCGTCCAGCGTGTGGACGAGACCAGCGGAGGACTTCCCCACAAGTCAAACGGGCTATCTCGAAGGTATGAACGCACACATGGAGGCGAACCGCGCAACGCGCATGACCTCCGTATTGCGCTCCACGTTCGACCTATCGAACAACCTGAATGACGGTCGCGTGCTGAGCTATGGCGACTTCATCAATGTGGTCTCGGGCTGCGCCCAGGGCGGCTGCCCTTTCCACTACAACGATTCGACGACGAATTTCGTTTCGCGTTTTCGCGGCTACCTGAACGTCACCCAGGACATGGTCGGCCGAAGCTTGCACTTCGGATTCTACGCCGACGACGCCATCAGCTTCGTCCTGTTCGACAAAGTCAATCGCCGCTACGACGTTGTCATCCGGCCACCGCAAATCGGAGCGCCAACACGGCGCACTACCAACTCCGTCACCTTCACTCAATCCGGACTCTATCCGCTGGAGTTGCTCTACGTGCAGATCGTGGAGCATGCGGCACTGGAGTTCGCTGTGCTGGATGGCACATTCACGGACTTTGACCGTCCCGCGAACCAAATTCCCGTCGTCCCGCTTAACTCCGCTGGATTCTCCTTGGTCCAGCCGGCGCAGCTCTTCCAGACTGAAACCGGTCGGCCGTCGTTCCCGGACAACCTGGACCAGTGCGTTCAGTGCAACCGCCAGTTCGCCAATCAGCCCGGCAACGGCACATGCGGTCCGTCCTACTACTGCAACTCCGCTGCGCTCTGCGCACCCTGTGACACGAACCTCCTTTGCGGAGACACGTGCTCACCGTGCGGCCCCACCGCGCCCATCTGCGCCCAGGTCAACGGCCAGTTCGCCTGCGTCGCGTGCACCCAGAACAGTGACTGCGCCACGGGCCGCTGTGACACCGCCACCAACGTGTGTACCGGCTGCGTCCGCGACTCCGACTGCGGCTCCGGCCGGGTCTGCGACGAACCGAACTTCACCTGCGTCCAGTGCACCTCCGACGCGGAGTGCCCCGGCAGCCAGGTCTGCGACCTCACCGCGAACTCCTGCGTCGAGTGCAACGAAGACACCCAATGCGACCGCGGCGAGTCGTGCTCCAACCACGTCTGCACGCCCTGCAACACCAACGACGCCTGCGCCGGCAACTCCTGCAACTGCTGCCCCAATGGCACCCAGTGCGCCGCGCCCACCCCTGGCGCTCCGCCCTCCTGCGTCGAGTGCACCACCGACAGCCAGTGCTCCAACGGCCAGCGCTGCGACCCCCTGAACGGCACCTGCGTCGACTCCGTTCCGGAGTGCAACACCTCCGACCGCTGCGGCCCCGGCTGCTCCAAGTGCCCTGGCGAGCGCCCCTACTGTCTCGACGGCGAGGTCTGCGTCCAGTGCCGCAACGACCTGGAATGCGGCGACGGCCAGACCTGCGTCAGCGGTGAGTGCAGCTCCTGCACCACCGACAAGCGCTGCGGCCCGCGCTGCGACTCCTGCGGCGAGGACACCCCGTTCTGCCTCTCCGACGGCACCGTGCAGAACAGCGTGTGCGTGGGCTGCGTCAACGACTCCGATTGCGGCAGCGGCACCTGCGACCCCACCACCCGCACCTGCTCCACCACCGGCGCCTGCGCCGTGACATGCGAGCAAGGCACCGTGTGCGACGGCGCCTCGTGCGTCGAGTGCTTCGCCGACGCCCACTGTCCCTGCGGTGGCACCTGCGACGTCAGCACCAACACCTGCCTCGAAACCTGCACCGACAGCGGCGACTGCCTGGGCGTCGAGTTCTGCTCCGCCGAAACCCAGCAGTGCGAACGCGGCCGCCGCAAGCCCGGCACTGAACCGCAGGGCGGCGCCTTCTGCTGCGGCACCACCGCCGAGGACACCCCCACCGGCAGCACCGCCATGCTGGTCACCCTCGCCCTGGGCTTCCTCTTCCTGCGCTCCACCCGCCGCGTCCGATGAAGCCCTCCCGCACGCTGCTCCTCCCGCTGCTGCTGGGCCTCGCGCTGTCCACCGCCGCCCACGCCGCGCCGGATCCGCGCTTCAACATCCAGGTCTTCCGCCCCTCCGGCGCGCCGCAGGACCTGGTGATGGTCACCCAGTCCCGGCCCCTGTCGCACCTGTCCGTCTCCGCCGGGCCCTACTTCAGCTACTCCCTCAACCCGCTCTCCCTCGTCCCCAAGGACGGAGACCTGGGCTCCATCAGCCTCGTGGGCAACCGGCTCCAGCTGGACGTCATGGCCACCGTCGGCCTCTTCGACTGGTTCGAGGTCGGCGTGGACATGCCGCTCGTGCTCTTGCAGGGCGGCCAGAACCTGGAGGTCATCGGCACCGAAGGGCCCGTGGAGAGCTTCGCCCTGGGCGACCTGCGCCTCATGGGCAAGGTGGCCGTTCCTGGCTTCCGCCGCTCCGCGGAAGGCCATGGCTGGGGCGCCGCGCTCACGCTCAACGTCTCCTTCCCCACCGGCGTGCAGGAGGCCTTCGCGGGCGACGGCGAGCTCACCTGGGCGCCGGGCCTGGTGCTCGACTACCGCTTCGAGTCCGGCATCCTCCTCGCCTTCAACGGCGGCTTCTGGAAGCGGCCGGACGTCATCTTCAGCGGCGTGCAGCTGGGAGACATGGCGCCGTTCGGCCTGGGCACGGAGGTGCCTCTCTTGCGCGGCAGCGGCATCACCGCGCTGGGCATGGTGAATGGCGCGGTCGGCCTCAAGAAGGCTCCCGGCCAGGAGCGCCAGATTCCCGCGGAGCTGCTCATCGGCCTGCGCTGGTACAGCTCGCTGGGTGTCACCTTCACCTTCGGCGGTGGCCTGGGCTGCGGCTGTTCCCTGGCGTCGCCGAACCTGAGCTTCTTCACGTCCATCATCTGGGTGCCCGCCAAGACGCGCGAGTGGGAGGCCATCGAGCGCTTCAAGGAGCCGCCCGAGCCGCCCCCGCCGCCCGTGGACCCCGACAACGACGGCGTCATTGGCGAGCGCGACCGCTGCCCCAACCTCGAGGGCCCGGTGGAGAACGCCGGCTGCCCGGACACCGACGCGGACTCCGACGGCGTGGTGGACCGCATCGACAAGTGCCCGGACGTCCCGCAGGGCAAGCGCGGCCGCGACGGCTGTCCGCTCGCGCGCACGTCGGGGAACAAGATCGTCATCCTGGAGCAGGTGAACTTCGCCACCGACCAGGACGTCATCCTCTCCGAGTCCTATCCCGTGCTGGAGGAGGTCGCGCGGGTGATGGAGGAGAACCCGAAGATGGACCGCATCCTCATCGAGGGGCACACGGACTCGCGCGCCAGCGACCAGTACAACCTGGAGCTGTCCAAGCGCCGCGCCTTCAGCGTGAAGCGCTTCCTCATCGAGACCGGCGTCGCCGCGGAGCGCGTGTGCTCGCAGGGCTTCGGGCGCAGCATGCCCCTGGCCGACAACGCCACGGAGGAGGGCATGGCCCTCAACCGCCGCGTCGAGTTCACCATCCAGCCGCCGAGCGACGGCCCGCGCCCTCCCTGCCCGGATGACGTGGAGGCCGCGTCCAAGAAGAAGGGCGGCAAGCGCGGCACGCCCAAGCCCGCCGCGCCCAAGCCCTCGAAGAAGCCTTGAGCCCCGTGGCCCGCCGCTCCCATGCGGCGGGCCCGGGCTTCAAGGACAGCGCTACTCGACGATGAAGTCCGCGGCGGTGCGGCGACGGCCGGCCACCACCGACACCACCGCGCGGCCCTTGCCCACGGCCGTCACGCGGCCTTCGGGCGACACCGTCACCACGGCGGCGTTGGAGCTGAACCACTCCAGCGGCACCTTCTCCAGCGCCACGCCGTTGCGGTTGTACGCGCGCGCCTGGACCATCACCGACTGGCCCTTCTTCTTGAAGGTGTACGAGGTGAGGTTCAGCCCCAGCCGGGCGAAGTCCGGCGGCACCACCTGCACGGCGATGGCGCGGTTCAGGTGCCCCAGCGTCGCGATGACGGTGGCCACGCCGGCGGACGCGGCGATGAGCTCGCCGTTCTCCACGCGCGCCACGGCCTCGTTGTTGGAGCGATAGGCGGGCTCCGCGTCGGGGATGACGTGGCCGGACTCGTTGCGCGCCACCACGCGCAGCTTGATGGTGCGCCCCACCTCCACGAAGTCCGCGCCCGGCGCTCTGACGTCCAGCGACGCGAGGATGGTGAGGTCCAACGGCAGCGCCGCCTTCGCCCGTCCGCCCTGCACGCCGATGATGGTCTTTCCGGACTTGCGCGCCACCACCGTGCCGTCCTCCCGCACGGAGGCGACCTCCGGCGCGGAGCTGGTCCAGCGCAGGCGCGTGTCCATCATCTTGCGCCCGTCCGCGTCCAACACCGTGTAGCTGAGCGGCAGGTTCTGCCCCTGCGTGCGCAGGTAGCGCTGCTCGGGCTGCTCCAGGGTGATGGTCGTGGGCGACGGTCCACATGCACCGAGGACACCCAGCGCGAGGAAACCCAGCAGGGAAAGGGACGGTGGACGTGACGTCTTCACGAAGGCAGGCACGGGGGGCGGTGAGGAGAGGCGGAGTCTACCGGCTGACCACTCGACGGGCGTGAAAACCGCGAGCGCCCGCGCCGAAGTCCGTGAGCCTGCACGCCTGCTGACGACTTCCAGCCACTTCAGCGGCGCGGCGTCCGGGCGTCCATCGCCGCCAGCACCTGCGCGGCCAGGGCCTCCCCCTCCCGCCAGCCCGCCACCCGGGCGCGCTCCCTCGCCTGCTCCAGCCGTCCGCGCGCGTCCGGGACCCGGCCTCCGGCCACCAGCAGGCGCCCGGCGTTGAAGTGGATGCGCGCCGCTTCCTGCGCGTCACCGCCCTGCTCGGCCAGGGAAAGAGCGCGCTCCAGGTCCGACAGCGCCTGGCCCGGCTCGCCCGCGAGCACCCGCAGGCCCGCGAGCTGCGACAGCGCCCGCGCCTGGCCCACCGCGCTGCCCACCGACCGCGCCTGCTCCACCGCGCGCGTGAAGGCCACCCGCGCCCGGTCCAGCTGCCCCAGCCGCTGCTGCAGCCGCCCCAGCAGCAGGTAGTTCTCCCAGTAGAAGTCCGCCAGGTGCGGGGTCCGGTTCCCCATGCGCTGGAAGGCCCGCGCCAACAGCTCCACCGCCGCCGCCGTCTCGCCCTTGGCCTCGCGCACCCGCGCGAGCTCGCACAGCACCAGGGCCTCGCTCTCCGGCTCCGAGCCCGCGGCGCCCTGCGCCATGCTGAGACGCACCTCCGCGTCATCCACGCGCCCCAGCTTCAGCTCCGCGACGGCCAGGCGCCGCGCGGCCTCCGCCCACCGGCCGGGCATCTGCATCACCGGCACGCGGTCCAGCCACGGCGTCACCAGCCCGTCCACGGCGGCGGGGTCCGTGTGCGTGAGACATCCCGCCGCGCGCGCGAGCACGTCCAGCTGCCAGCGCACCACCGTCGCCGTCGCGCCGGGCGACCGGCCCAGGGCCCAGCGGTAGAAGTCCACCGCCGCGCGCCACTCGCCTCGCGCCGCGAACCAGTCTCCCGCCCGCTCGCACGCGGCCGGCGCTCCGGCGGCATCCGCGCCCAGCAGGTGGTCCGCCACCCGCACCTCGCGGGCCGGCTCCTGCACGAACGCCACCAGCTCCAGCGCCTCCGCCAGCTCCTGGTGCGCGCCTCGCAGCTGGGCGGGGGACAGGCGCTCGCGCAGCACCTGCCGCGCCTCCTCGCGCGTGAAGCGGAAGACGCCGGGCTGCCCGGGCACTGGCACCACCCACTCCGTGTCCTCCAGCACCTCCGCGCCGTCCGTGGCCGTCAGCGACGCGCGCACCAGCTCCGCGGAGAACAGCGAGCCCTCCACCGCGGCCCGCTGGAGGAAGCGCAGCGACGCGGCGGGCAGCAGCTCCAGCCGCGCGCCCAGGGCCTGCCCCAGACCTTGCGGCAGCATCGCGGCGGTCAGCGGGCCATTGGCCTGGAAGCCGCCCTCCGTGCGCTGCAACACGCCCACCGCCACGAGCAGCCGCACCAGCGCCAGCGCATGCGCGGGATTGCCTCGCACCCGGTCCGCCACCGCCCGCTCCAGCGACGGTGACAGGGCCAGGCCCAGGCTCGCGGTGAGCAGCGCGTTCAGCTCCGACGGCGACAGCCCCTCCAGCACCGTCACGGGCAGGGACGCCAGCGCCGTGGGCACCGCGTCCACGTCACCCGTGGCCACCAGCGCCACGCGCGCGTCCTTCGCCGCCAGCAGCCCCGCGAGCAGCTCCAGCGACGGGCCGTCCACGCGGTGCACGTCGTCCACCAGCAGCAGCAGGCCGGACGGCTTCGCCACGTGCTGGAGCGCGTCCACCACCGCGCCGTCTCCGGCCGGCAGGTGTCCGCCCACCGGAGCGCCCCGCGCCAGCCTCCGCCAGAGCGCCGCGGCCTCCGGTTCGGAGAAGCCCAGGCCCGACAGCGGCGGCGGCGACGCGTCTCCCCCCGTCGCGGCCCGCGACAGCGCGGTGAACACCGTGCGCCACAGCCCCAGCGCTCCGGCGGAGCGGGGGTCTCCGCCCCACGCGTACACCACGCGCGGCGAGGGGCCCGTGGCCAGCTCCGCCACCGCCTCCAGGAAGCGGCTGCGTCCCACGCCCGTGGGCCCCACGAAGAGCCGCGCGCCGCCCTCGCCCTTGCGCGCGGATTCCACCACTGCCCGCGCCTGGGCCAGCGCCTCGTCGCGCCCCACCAGGACATCCACGCGGGCCGAGGGCGCACCGGACTCCACCCGCCACGCCGTGCCGCCGGGCAGCTCGCGCGACACGCCGATGCGCACCCCGCCCGCCTCCACCAGCAGCGCCTTCACCGACGCGCCCACGAGCAGCTCCCCTGCCGCCGCCGCGTCCGCCAACGCCTGCGTCCGCTCCAGTCCCAGGCCGGACAGCCGGGGGGCCCCGGCCTCCACGCTCACGCGCACCACGCCGGACTCCAGGCCGCGCCGCACGCCGGCCCCGGTGCTGCCCAGGTCCTCCGCGCACTTCAGCGCCCGCGTCGCGTCGTCGGGACGCGCCTGCGGCAGGCCGAAGGGCAAACACCAATGCGTGTCCGACAACGCCACCGCCTCCACGTGGTGGCGCGACGCGGCCTGCGCCACCGCCTCGCGCAGCCGGGCCTCGTGGGCCGGCTCTCCCGCGATGACGAGCAACGTGAGCCGGCGCATCTGCGCCTGCGCATCCATCGCGCGGATCTTCACCGTGGGGCCCGGGGCCTCGTCTCCCAGGGCCGGGGGCCCGTCGTCCTCGTCGCCGGTGGACGGCGTCCCGGTCAGGGCGGAGGCCAGCGGCGCGGGCACCTCCATCGTCGGATCGGTGGGCGGCTCGTGCAGGGCGCCGTCGGCGCGGCGGGCGGGTGCCTTGGCCGTGGGCGCGTCCGGGAGGTCCTCGTCGCCCAGGTGCACGGGCGGCTCGCGCAGCACGGGCATCCTCGCCAGGTCCGGCGCGGCGGCCCCGGCCGCGGGCGTCAGCGAGTTGCCGCACGCGGGGCAGAAGCGGTTGGTCGCGCTGGTGGACTGGCCACAGCGCGGACACGACACGTTGGAGGGCTCGCGGGCCTGGGGCAGCCCGGGCTCGCCCGGGACCGCGTCGCGCAGCCGCGCGTGCACCGAGTCCCCCACCAGCCGCGTCACCACCGCGGAGACGCCCTCCCCCGGCGCCTCCGGCACTTCATCCAGGTAGGCCTGGAGCGCGCGCGCCACGTCGGCGCACCGGGCGAAGCGCTGCGCGGGCGCGCGGTGGAGCATGCGCAGGATGATCTGCTCCAGGAGCGGCGACAGCCCCTCCACGAACTGCGAGGGCCGGGGCACCGCCGCCAGCGCGATGCGCCGCATGGCCTCCGCGGGGTTGTCCGTGTCGATGAACGGCCGGCGCGTGCACAGCTCCCACAGCACGACGCCGAGCGCGAACTGGTCGCTGGTGCCGGAGACGGGCTCGTTGCGCACCTGCTCCGGCGACATGTAGCGCAGCTTGCCCTTGAGCACGCCCGTGCGCGTGCGGCTGGCGCGGATGGTCGCCTTGGCCACGCCGAAGTCCACCACCTTCGTCAGGCCATCCAGGCGCACCATGATGTTCTGCGGGCTGATGTCCCGGTGCACCAGCTCCAGCGACTGTCCCTGGCTGTCGCGCGCGTGGTGCGCGTGGTCCAGCCCCAGCGCCGCGTCGCGGATCATCTGCGCGCAGACGCGGTGGGGCAGCGGCGTGCTGGCGCGCTGCGCGGCCTTCGCCAGGCGGCCCAGGTTCTCGCCCTCGATGTACTCCATGGCGATGTAGAACGTGCCCTGCCACGCGCCGACCTCGTACAGCGAGACGACGTTCGGGTGGTTCAGGTGCGCCGCGACGCGGGCCTCGTCGAGGAACATCTCCACCGAGCCCTCGTTCTCCAGCAGGTCCGGCAGCAGGCTCTTGAGGATGACGGGGCGCTCGAAACCGCTCACGCCCACCTGACGTGCCAGGAAGATCTCCCCCATGCCCCCCACGGCCACGCGGCGCAACACCGCGTACCTGCCGAAGATGAGTGAAGACGGGGAAGCACCGGACACCATCGCCCTTGCACCGTACCCAGCGATCCCCATCCCCCGCCAGTCCCCGGCCCTTTGCTTTCAACCCGGAAACCCTTCGCGCTCCGCCCCCGTGTGGGGTCCTGGCGTACCGGGCGCGGGCGAGGTGGGTCGGGGGCGCGGCTCAGACGTACCAGGTCAGCCGCCCCGCCTGCTCGGAGGACCCGGGCGCGAGGGTCAGCGGCGACACATACAGCCCCCGCCGCTCGCGCTTCCACCAGGCCCCGGTGCGCTGGCGCTCCTCCCGGGACGTCATCCGGTAGTCGTGGAGCACCGCCCGGACGAGCCGGGGCGGGCGGTCCGGAAAGGGATTGGACGCGAAGAGCCCCAGCACCTCCGGCGAGCCCTCCAGCAGCCGCTCCAGCAGCGCCAGGAACCACGAGGGCGGGGACCCCAGCGCGGCGAACCACATCTGCCAGTCCAGCCGGGGCTGATGCGGGGCCACCTGGCGCGGCGCCCGGTCCAATGCCGACGTCTTGTAGCGGAACGGGTACGCCACCCAGTGCACGCCGTCGTCCGAGCCCTCCACGGTGATCTCCGGCCGGTCCACGGTCATCACCGCGAACAGGCCGTAGGCGTTCACCGAGTGCAGCGGCACCATCCGGTCCTCCAGCCAGTCCACCGCCCGCACCAGGCGCTCCGGACCGCGCGGCCACCAACCCATCCGGCGCAGCAGCTCCACGGTGCCCAGCGTGAGCACCGGCACCGCCGTGACGGCGGACAGCGCCGTGCCCAGCACCGACGGCTTGCGCGCGGGTCCGGCATCACGCCACAGGCCTTCCGGCAGCACGCGCCGCAGGGCCGCGTCGTCCAGCAGCCACAGCCCCAGGGCCAGCGACTGGACGTTGAAGAAGCCGTAGTTGCCCGTGGTCATGATGGCCGCCTGCAACGCAGTGAAGACACCGAAGGCGGCCTGCCGCACGCGCCGGGGACCGAAGGCGAGGAAGGGCACCGCTGTCTCCGCCGCCAGCACCGCCGCCGTGCCCGCGTGGCGTACCGGACGGGGCAGCTGGTGCGCGGCCCAGCCTCCGCGCGTGGGCAGGGGCGCGGTCTCGAAGTACACGTCGCACGCGCTCAACTCGCGCCACGTCCGGTCGCCCGAGTGGAACTTGCTCACGCCCGACCCGAAGTAGAGCCGGAACACGAGCATCCGGAAGAGGAACACCTCCAGCGCGGACACGTCCCGCTTCCCCAGCCCGGGCCGCACGCCGCCCGGCGCGGTGAGCGTGCCCAAAAGCCCCATCTCCAGGAGCAGCACGTCCCACTGGAACGACAGGAACTCGCGCCCCAGCGACACATAGGACAGGTAGAGGCCCCACAGCGCGCCCGCGCTCAGGCGCGGGGCCACGTTGAACAGCAGCGCCAGCGACAGGCCCTGCCCCACGCGGCAGCCCCGCACCAGCGCCGCGTCCGACGCGTCCGTCCAGAACACGCTGGGACGGCGCCACCGGCCCTGCGCGGCATAGCGCTCGGACTGCGCCACGTCGCGGATGGGACGGATGCCCTTCTCCCCGTAGAGCCCCAGCACCTGCTTCCCCAGCGACGTGAAGGCAATGAAGAAGGTGCCGCCCAAGAGCCGCATGAAGGCCCAGCGCACCCGCCGGTGCTCCGCGGGCTCCGTCACGCGGCTGAACAGCCACGTGTCCCAGCGCGATGCCCGGCGGCGGTTGCGCGCGACGACCGAATACACCGCGCCCGCCGCGTGGCGGATGCCGGGCAGCAGGCCCAGCCGTGCCACGGCACGCGTGCTCCAGCGGGGCGACCAGGCGAGCATGCGGAAGACAGCCTCTGCTCCGGCCGAGCGGCGCCCCGACGGCTCCACGAACTGCATCGCCCGGGACATGTCCTTCCTGGAGATACCGAGGATCTTGCGCAGCCATCCGCTTCCCGCGGCGAAGCGCACCCGGCTCCCGGTGTCCTGGCGCCAGCGTGCCACCCAGCGCTTGCAGAAGCCGCAGTCTCCATCAAACAGCACGAGCGGTCGCGGCTCGCGGGTCATCGCGCGCATCGGGCATCTCCTCCGTCCGACCACAAAGGTGCGTGCGGCGGGCGGGATGCGAAGGG
>NZ_RAWK01000145.1 GCF_003612165.1 Corallococcus aberystwythensis
GTTCAGCCGCAACCCCGCGAACAGGAGCCCCCCCGCCAGGAGGAAGCGCAGCCCCGCCATCCGGAAGGGCGGGAAGCCCGTCAGCGCGAACCGCATCGCCAGGTAGGTCGACCCCCAGATGACGTAGAGCGAGAAGAGGCTGAACAACAGCCGGCCCCGGTGGGGCGTGGGCTCGGAAACGTCAGGGGTCACGGTCGCGGTCGTCACGGCGGCGGCCTTCTAACCCCCGCCACCCTCCGGGGCGATGTGCGCTTTGCCGTACCCGCTCCGCTGCCCAGGAAGCCAGCGCCCCGCCTGCCTGCCCTCCAAGACGGCACTGCCAATTGAATGCCCCGGGCGTCCCTTTTAGAATTCTACAGGAGGCATGGAGGCCCGGAGGTCGGGCCCACCACTTTCGGAGCGTGAGCGGGAATGCCCGACGAATTGGGTGAGCGCGAGAAGGAAGTCCTCCGGGCCGTGGTGCAGGAGTACATCACCACCGGGGGCCCGGTCGGCAGTCAGCAACTGACGCGCCGCGGAGAGTTCGAGGTGTCCTCCGCGACCATGCGCAACGTGCTCGCCGACCTGGAGGCCCTGGGCTTCCTGGAGAAGCCCCACACCTCCTCCGGCCGCGTGCCCACCGACCGGGGCTACCGCTTCTACGTGGACACCCTGGTGAAGCTGCGCGACCCCGCCCCCCGCGACCGCGAGCTCATCCACGCCGGGCTCGTCCACGAGTCCAGCCTGGACGACATCCTGTCGGAGGCCAGCCGGGTGCTGCACTCGCTCACCCGGCACGCCGGCGTCGTCCTCACGCCCCGCCCGGACGCGGCCGTGTTCCAGCGCATCGAGTTCCTGCGCCTGCGCGAGAACCGCGTGCTCGCCATCCTCGTGGGCCAGAACGGCCAGGTGCACAACAAGGCCCTCACCGTGGACTTCCCGGTGACGTCCGATGAGCTCATCAAGGCCAGCAACTACCTCTCCGAGCTCCTGCACCAGGTGCCCCTGGAAGAGGCGCGCGAGCGCATCCGCGCGGAGATGGACCAGGAGCAGGCCCTCTACAACGCGCTGACCGCCAAGGCCCTGCGCCTGGGCGCCGCCGCCACCGACCTGCAGACGCCCGAGCGCGTGCTCATCGAAGGCACCGGCTCCTTCCTGGAGCAGCCCGAGTTCGCGGACGTGGAGCGCATCCGCGCCCTCTTCCGCGCCCTGGATGAGAAGCACAAGCTCTTGCACCTGCTGGACCGCGTGCAGCGCACCAAGGAGATGCACGTCTTCATCGGCGCGGAGAGCGAGTTCTCCGCCGCCGGCGACGTCACCGTCATCGCCAGCCCCTACGGCACGGCGGAGGCGGTGCTGGGCACCGTGGGCGTCATCGGGCCCACGCGCATGGACTACCGGCGCGTGATTCCCCTGGTGAACTTCACCGCCCAGGTGCTCTCCAGCGTGCTGGAGAAGGTGTAGCGCGAAGAGGGCCTAGTGCGGCTCCTCCGGCGCGGGCGCGAAGACGCGCAGCGCCGAGGGGGCCAACTCGAAGCGCATGGGCGTCATGCCCACGTTCTCCCCGTCCGCGTTCATCTCCATGGGCGGGTCCGTCTCCACGACGAGCCGCGACGTGTGCAGGTGCACGACGGATTCGTGCTCCAGGTGCCCGCCGCTTCTCATGCCCATCGCCACGCGCGCCAGCGTGGCCACGTCCTGCAGGTGGCCCAGGCCCGTGCGCTCGCCGCCGTCCGCCACGGAGGGCGCGGTGATGGCGTAGACGTGGAACTTGCGGTCGTCCAGCGTGGCGTCCGGCGCCACCATGTTGCCCGCGCCGTGGTAGCGGCCGTTGCCCACCACCAACTGGAGCGCGTCCACCTCCAGCGTCTGTGAGTCCGCCTGGAGCCGGATGTGGAAGGGCTGCAGCGTGCGCACCTCCGCGGCGGCGGCCATGGGGTAGGCCAGCTTTCCCGCGCGCTGCTTCAATTCCTGCGTGAGCCGCTTCGCGATGGCGGTGGTGAGCCCCAGGCTGGCGGCGTTGAGGAAGGGCCGGCCATTGACGAGCCCCACGTCCACGCGCGCCGTGTAGCCGCCAGCGATGACGTCGCACGCGGCCTCCAGCGTGTCCGGGATGCCCATCGAGCGCGCGAAGTCGTTGCCGGTGCCCAGCGGCACCACACCCAGCGTCACGTCGCGGCCCATCAGCGCCTGCGCCGCGCAGCTGATGGTGCCGTCGCCTCCCCCCACGAGGATGCGGCGGGCCCCCTGGGCGATGGCCTCCTCCACCACCTTGCGCAGCCGCTTGGGCCGCGTCAGCGCGTGCGCGGCCATGAGCGGGATGCCGTGGGCGGCCAACAGCTCTCGGGCATTCTCGAAGGCGTCACGCCCCGAGCGCGAGCGCGTGTTCACCACCAGGACCGCGGGCCCTTCGTCCAGATGACGGAGTCGCGGAGGCGCGTTGAGTGCGGGTTCCAGAGGAAACCTCGGCTTTCTGTGCGGCGCCTCGAAGCTGCGCACGACCGCGCTCCGGCACCAGCGGGACCCGAGCGAAAAGGGCAGGTGCACTGTCCATTCCCGCCTCCAGGACCGCGGGGAACTTCCGGGGGTGGACAGGGGTAGGGGTCTGACGGGTTCCCTCCCTGGGGAGGCGTGTTCACCTTCCAGGCGACGCGGACTCCGTGCCACGGACCCGCGCCGGACCGTTCTCCAGGAGGGTGATGATGGCGCGTGGAAGCAAGGACAAGTACTCGGAGAAGCAGAAGCGCATGGCCGAGCACATCGAGAAGGGTTACGAGGACAAGGGCACCAGCGAGAAGACCGCGGAGGCCCGTGCGTGGGCCACCGTGAACAAGCTCACCGGTGGCGGCATGAAGGGTGGCTCCGGCAGCAAGGCGAAGGCGGCCCGGAAGCGCCCCACGGCCCGCAAGAACGCGCGCAAGGCCGGGCGCGTGGGCGGCAAGCGCCGCGCGGCCACCGCGAAGAAGAGCGCCACCTCCAGCCGCAAGAGGGCGGCTCCCGCCCGGGCGAAGCGCACCACCACCGGCCGCAAGGCCACCTCGCGCACCACCGCCGGCAAGCGCTCCACGGCCCGTAAGAGCAGCACGGCGCGCCGTGGGGCCGCGCGCAAGAGCACGGCATCCCGTTCACGCGCGAAGCGGGGCGGTTCGCGCAAGTAGCGCCTGAGAGGTTCCACCGGTGGCCACGGATTCGTGGCCGCCGGGGGCGCCTTCATCCACGCCTTCCGCTCAGCGCGACTCCTCGTCCTTGGAGGTGTCCCGCGACGCCGCGTCCCAGGGCCAGCCCTCCGGGTCCTCTTCCAGGCGGCGCAAGAGCTCCGCGGGGTCCTTCACCAGCGTGCGGCAGCCGGCCGTGCGCAGGTCATCCGGACGGAAGCCGCCGCACAGCACGCCCACGGACGCCAGGTGCAGCTTGCCCGCGGCCAGCGCGTCGTAGGGCGTGTCGCCCACCACCACCACCGTGGCGGGGTCCGGCTTGCCCAGCTTCGCCATCGCCGCGTCGAAGATGTCCGGGTGCGGCTTGCTCTTGTCGACCTCGTCCTTGTTCGTCTTCGCCTCGAACAGGCCGTCGATGCCGCACAGCTCCACGTAGCGCTTGAGCTCGTCGTCCTTGGCGCTGGACGCCAGGGCCACCTTGCGCCCGCGCTTGCGCAGCTGCTGGAACAGCTCCTTCACGCGCGGGAAGGGGCGGACCTTGGGCATGAACTCGCGCTTGAAGAGCGCGGAGCGGTATTCCTCCAGGTCCTTGCCAAAGCGCTCCAGCTCCTCGTCGTTGAAGAAGACGGGCAGCAGCTGGTCAGCGCCCTTGCCAATCTGGCTTCGCACGTGGGCGAACGGGATGTCCCGGCCGAACTCGATGAACGACCGGCGCCAGGCTTCGGCGTGCTCGTCCACCGAGTCGATCAGCGTCCCATCCACGTCGAAGATGACGTTCTCAACCATGAGCGGCGAACCTCCGCCGACCAAGGTGGCGATGGTTGACGGAGCGGTCAACCGCCCGAGGGTGGCTTCGGTCCACTCTCCTGCGCTTCGCTGTCCACGAGTGTCCGGGTCTGCACGCTGTATCCCTCCGGCGTGGCGGGGGTGAAGGCGTCGTTGGGCAGGGTCGCCTTCAGGTCCACCTTGGAGAGCACCATCTGCCCCTGCTTCGCGTCCCCCAGCCAGCGCGTGAGCTTCTTCGGCACGCACAGGCCCAGCCCCGCGTCGCAGTGCTCCTCCTCCATCCGCACCTCCGCCCGGGTGCCGTCCGGCGCGCGCGTCCGCCTGGCCAGGAAGTCCAGCGTGGGCCAGCGCAGCACGTACGTCACCTCCACGCCGCCGGCCGCCTCGCCCTCCAGCGCCATGGTCAGCTCCACGGCCTCCCTGGCCTGGGGCAGGCCGGTGGTGCGCTTCGCCTTCGTGCTGCGCAGCAGCAGCGGCGCGCGGAAGCCGTCCGGCACGAAGGGGGTGAAGATTTCGGTGAGGAACGCGGACAGCTTCTCCGCGGAGACCTGGGACGTGAAGGTGGTGAACTGCTTCGTCGCCTCCACCTGTTCGTACAGGTGCTTGCCGTCCCACCACACCTGCCGCGCCTGGGGGGCGGACACGGTGCCGCGCATCTTCTGGGGCGCGCGGTAGGCGAAGCTGAAGCCCGCGGAGGCCGTATCGCCTTCCGTCTGGGTGCCCTCCAGCTGGTAGGCCTGGAGCTTCGCGTCGCGCGCGGCAAGCTTCTCACGCACCTGGGCCATCAGCTCCGCGTCGTTCGCGCCCCCGGAGGAGGACGAACGGCACGCGAGGAGGCACACGAGGGGCAACAGGAGGAGGGCGCGCATGGACGGGGCTCGGGAGACGGGCTCGGTGGCTCGAAATGGAAAAGGCCCCGCTGTTTCCAGGGGGCCTTCGGACTGCCTCGGTGAGGAGGCAGCTTGGGACTACTTCACCGCCACGCCGGTCGCGGAGGAGCTGGTGATGCCGATGATGGTGCCGAACAGGGCGAAGATGCCGTGACGGGGCGTGGTGCTCGCCGACTTCAGGTCCACCTTGGAGGCGCCCATGGCCTTCGCCTCGGTGATGAGGAGCTTGTTGACCACGGTGTCCAGGTCGCTCTGCACGATGTCGATGATGTGGAAGATCGCGGTCAGACCCAGCGAGCTGCCCTGGATGACGGCCACGGCCTCGCCGTTGGCGGCGATCTCGGAACCGGAGACGACGGCGGACTCGACGCTGGTGCAGCCCACGAGGGAGGCGGCGGCAACGGCGGACAGGATGAACTTCTTCATGGTTATCTCCCCAACTGACGGTGGCTTGGATGGTGGCGGGGCAGCCCGGACGGGCGCTCCGCCGTTCGGTGAAACCTCAAACGGCGCGGTTCGTAGCAGAAGGCTTTTTCAAGTCAAGGACCCGGGACGGGGTAATCCGAGTTGTGTTTGACACTTCATCCGCCGGGCGCGTCAGGACCGGTCGCCCCGCTTGCGGACGTGAGGCATCTTCGCGCATGCACCCGGTTTCCGTTCCACGGCCCGCTCCGGCCCGCGTCTGGCTGCACCTGCTGCTGTTCGCGGTGACGCTGGGGACGACGTTCCTCGCGTACCTGCTGCTCTTCGGGCGCTCGTTCCCGTTCAGCGGGGGCGGGCTCCTGGCGGAGGACCGGACGCAGGCGCTGTTCTTCAGCGGGTCGCTGCTGGCCATCCTGGGGTCGCACGAGATGGGGCACTACGTGCTCGCGCGCTGGCACCGGGTGGACACGTCCCTGCCGTACTTCATCCCACTGCCGGTGCCGGGGAGCCTGGGCACGCTGGGGGCGGTCATCCGGCTGCGCGGGCGCATCCCCACGCGCAACGCGCTGGTGGACATTGGCGCCGCGGGGCCGCTGGCGGGCCTGGTGGTGGCGCTGCCCCTGCTCTACTGGGGATTGCTGCACTCCACGGTGGTGGACTCGCCGCCGGTGCCGTCCACGTTCCCCGGCGAGTCGTCGCTGTGGGTGCTGGGGCAGGACCTGCTGCGGTGGGTGATGGAGAAGGTGACGCAGGCGCCACCCGCGGCGAACCCCCTCTACACGAGCCACCAGACGCTGTTCGGGGACAACCTCATCATGAAGGCGCTGACGTGGCTGGCGCTGGGCCCCGTCCCGGAGGGCAAGGACGTGGTGGTGCACCCGGTGGTGATGGCCGCGTGGTTCGGCCTGCTGGTGACGCTGCTCAACCTGCTGCCGGTGGGACAGCTGGACGGCGGGCACCTGACGTTCGCGGTGTTCGGGGCGCGCGCCCGGCTGGTGGGCCAGGGCGTGGCGGGGGTGCTGCTCTTCCTCACCGTGTTCGTCACCGCGTCGTGGGGACTGTGGCTGGTGGTGGCGAGCAAGGTCGTGGGCTTCGGCCACCCGGAGGTGGTGCGGCCGGAGGAGCCGCTGAGCACCTCGCGCAAGGTCATCTGCGCGCTGTGCCTGCTGGCGCTGGTAGGGTGCGCGATGCCCATCCCCCTGCGAGAGGTCTGGTCATGAAGTACCAGTGCGAAGGCTGCGACCGGCTGGTGAAGGTGGAGACCTACGCCCTCGAGCCCCTCGGGCTGGCCGTGGCCTGCCCGGCGTGTGGGGCGTGGACGCGGGCGGCGCCTTCCCTCTCCAAGCCGGCGTCCGCGAGGCCGGTCCCCATGCCGGGAGACGCGGACGACGAGGGCGGGATGGCGGCGCCCGCGAAGGTGCTCTCCGTGGGCCCGCTGCCGCCACCTCCCTCGCGGCCCAGCGTCACCGGGCTGCGCGTGGTGCGTCCGGACGCGCCCGCCGTGGACCCGCTCGCGCCGGACGGGGACCCCTTCCAGGCACCGCCGGGCCACTGTCCCAAGTGCGTGGCGCCCATCCGCGATGACGCCGGGTCCTGCGTGGCGTGCGGACTGGTCTACGCCAACTTCATCCCGGACGAGCACCAGCCCTCTGAAGCCCTGGCCAGCGAGTGGCGCGCGCTGCTGGAGACGTGGCACGACTGGGACGCGCATGACCGGCTGCTGTCCCAGGCGATGGGGCGGGGAGAGCTGGCCATGGCGGGCCGGCTGTACCGCCTGCGGCTGGCCCGGGTGCCGGGCGACGCCCAGGCACTTCGCGCCCGGGACGAGGTCGTGCGCCGGGTGACGTCCGTGGTGTCGCTCGCCGCCGATGGGCCCTCACCGGCCACGGCGCGCAAGGTGAAGAGCGCGGTGATGGTCGCGGTGATCGTGGTGTCCCTGCTGCTCATGCTGGTGCTCTTCCAGCTGATGCGCGGGGCCTTCTAGGCGGAAGGCGCTGGCCGGCCCGCTTCCCTGGCGGGCGGGGGACAAGGCATTTTGGCCGAATCGTGGAGCGCGCGGGGGGCGCCGGGCGCTGTTATCCTGCGGGGCCGCCTTTCCGTCCTCCTGACCCCCGAAGACCGCCGCATGTCCGCGCCCGCGCCCCGTCCCCCTTCTGTCGACAGCCTGCTGGGTCCTGGTGGCGCGCTGGAAGAGGCGCTGCCCGCGTACGAGCACCGCCCGGAGCAGCTCCAGATGGCGCGCGCCGTGGAGCGGGCCTTCTCCGAGGGCAGCTACCTCCTGGCCGAAGCCGGCACGGGCACGGGCAAGACGCTGGCCTACCTGGTGCCCGCGCTGTTGTCGGGGCGCAAGGTGGTGGTGTCCACGGCCACGAAGACGCTCCAGGACCAGGTGTTCTTCAAGGACCTGCCGCTGCTCAGCGAGAAGCTGGGGCTGCGCTTCGAGGCGGCGTACCTCAAGGGGCGCGGCAACTACCTGTGCCTGCACCGCTACGAGTCCTTCGAGAAGGACCCGCAGTTCGTCTCACGCGAAGAGGCGAAGCAGTGGCCGCTGCTCAAGAAGTGGGTGACGCAGACGGAGACGGGGGACCGGGCGGAGCTGGACCTGCCGGAGTCCTTCGCCGCGTGGTCCCGGCTGTCCACCACGTCGGAGACGTGCCTGGGCTCGCGCTGCTCGATGTATGAGACGTGCTTCGTCACGCGGATGCGCAAGCGCGCGGAGGTCGCGGACCTGCTGGTGGTGAACCACCACCTGTTCTTCGCGGACCTGGCGCTGCGCAGCTCCGGCAAGCGCACGGAAGGCGTGCTGCCCTTCTACGACGCCGTTGTCTTCGACGAGGCGCACGCGCTGGAGGACGCGGCCAGCAGCCACTTCGGGTGCAGCGTGTCCAACTACCGGCTGGAGGAGCTGTCGCGCGACGCGGTGGCGGCCCTGCCGGCGAAGGACGAGCGGCACGCGACGCTCTCCGCGCTGGCCCAGCGGGTGCGCTCGCACGCGGACGCGCTGTTCCTCCAGGCGCCGCGCGCGCTGGGGCTGTCCAGCCAGGAGTCCACCGTGGCCCTGCGCCCGGAGACGATGGGCAAGCTGTCCGGCGCGCTGGAGCAGGTGCGCGAGGGGCTGGCGGCGCTCGCGTCCTTCGCGGGCAGCGAGCGCGAGCCGGAGCTGGCCGCCATCCACCGCCGCGCGGAGGAGATGGCCGAGCAGCTCACGTTCCTGGAGAAGTCCGAGTCCGCGGACCACGTCTACTGGGCGGAGGCGCGCGGCAAGGGGCTGTTCCTGCGCGCGAACCCCATCGACGTGGCGAAGGAGCTGCGCGACCGGCTCTACGGCGCGCTGGACACGGTGGTGTTCACCTCCGCGACGCTCGCGGCGGACAGCCGCTTCGACTTCTTCGCCAAGCGCATGGGCATGTACGACGACGAGGGCCAGCCGGTGACGCGCGTGCGCACGCTGGCGGTGCCCAGCCCGTTCGACTTCCCGCGCCAGTCCGCGCTGTACCTGCCCACGCACCTGCCGGACCCCAGCGCCCCGGGCTTCATCGAGGCGGCGGCGGAGGAGATCATCCAGCTGTGTGAGGTGACGGGCGGGCGCGCGTTCGTGCTCTTCACGTCGCTGCGCAACATGGTGCGCGCGTACGAGCTGACGGCGACGCGGCTGCCCTATCAGGCCCTGCTGCAAGGCGAGCGGCCCAAGCAGCAGCTGCTGGACGCCTTCCGCCAGACGCCCAGCGTGCTCTTCGCCGCGCACAGCTTCTGGGAGGGCGTGGACGTGCCCGGGGACGCGCTGAGCCTGGTCATCATCGACCGGCTTCCGTTCGCGTCGCCGGGGGACCCGCTGGTGGCCGCGCGCATCCGTCAGATTCAAGCGCGAGGGGAGGAGCCCTTTGACCAGTACCAGCTGCCGCAGGCGGCGCTGGCGCTGCGGCAGGGCTTCGGGCGGCTCATCCGCACGCAGGCGGACCGGGGCATCGTGGCGATGCTGGACCGCCGCATCGTGACCAAGAGCTACGGCCGCGTGTTCCTCTCCAGCCTGCCGCCCGCGAAGCGGATGGAGGACACGACGGAGCTGAGCCGCTGGTTCAACGGCCCGGTGCGCCCGGTGCCGCCCGTGCGCTCGATTCGCTGAACACGTCGCGCAGGCGCAGGCCCACGCGCGCCTGGAAGGGTGGGGCGAGCGTGTCCACGCCCGCGCGGCCCGCGAGGTACTGGCGGTCGAAGAGGTTCTCCACCGCGCCGAAGGCGTCCACCTTCCAGAAGAGGTGGCGGCTCACGAACAGGTCCACCACCGCCGCGCCGCCCATGCCGCGCGTGTTGAGGTCGTCCTCGTACTGCGGGCCGACCACGCGCAGCTGCGCGGTGACGGAGACGATGGACGCGTCCTCGAAGGTGACCGCGAGCGAGCCGCGATGCCGGGGGTCCTGCGGAAGCTGGCGGCCCACGAGGTCCGGCTGGCCGGGGGCGCGCGTGACGACGGGGTCCACGAAGGTGTAGGCGGCCAGCGCGGTCCACTGACGGGACAGGCGCCAGTCCGCGCCCAGCTCCACGCCTCGCACGCGCGCGCGGCCCAGGTTCTGGCGCTGGCGGGTGGCGCCGTCCGGCAGGGGCGTGGCGAGGGTGACGTTGGTGACGGGCGCGTCCAGCACGTTCCAGAAGCCGGTGACGCGGCCGGTGAGCCCGCGCGGGCCGGTGGCCTCCACGCCGGCCTCGGTGCCCCAGAGGCGTTCGGCGCCCAGGTCCGGGTTCGCGGCGGTGAGGACGGTGCCCACCTGGAAGGGGCGGTAGAGCTCGTTGAGGGTGGGGGCGCGGAAGGCGCGGTAGGCGGAGGCGCGCAGGGTGAGCCAGTCCAAGGGGCGCACGCGCGCGGCCAGGCGCGGGCTGAGCTGGCGGGCGGTGCGGGGTTCGAAGTGGATGGTGGACGTGGTGCCGTTCGCGAAGCTCTCCAGCTGGCGGCCGTCGAAGTTGCGCCACGTGTCCCAGCGCAGCGTGCCCGCGAACTCCAGCGCGGGGGACACGGTGTAGAGGTCCTGCACGAAGACGCCGCCGGACAGCTGCGTGCCCTGCGTGGTGCGCGCGTAGCGCGTCGTGGCGGTATAGGCGGCGGGGAAGAGCAGCTCGTCGGCCCTGCCGTCGGAGCGGCGCACGTCCACGCCCGCGGCGAGCACGTGGGTTCCGCCCAGCGTCATGTCCGGGCCGGTCCAGACGAGCGAGCCCCCCTGGTCGTTCGCGGGCACGTCCTGGAGGGCGGAGCGGACCTCGAAGTTGCGGTCCGGGGTGACGCGGGCGCGGTCCTGGGCGAAGTGCTGGGTGCGGCCGAAGAGGCCCAGCTCGAAGGCGCCGGCGGTGTCCGTGCGGAGGCGGGCGTTCGCGGCGAACCACGCCAGGTCCACGCTGGCGACGGTGTACTGGGTGCCGCCGTTCTGATGCTCGCGGAACACGCCGGCGCGGGCGGAGAGGGAGAGGTGGTCGGTGGCCTCCGCTTCGACGCGCGCCTGGGCGCTGACGTGCTCGGACGGGGTGTTGCCGTCGATGCGGCCGCGCTGGTTCTCGGGGACGATGCGGTAGCCGTCGCTGGTGAGGCCCTCCACCTCCAGCGAAGCGCCCACGCGGCCCCAGCGGTCCGCGACGCGAGCGGCGGCGAAGCCGGTGCCCAGGTTGCCCACGGACACATCCGCGTCGAGCACCGGGCCGGTGATGGGCCGGGAGAACAGCTGCACGACGCCGCCCAGCGCGGCGCTGCCATAGAGCGCGGAGCCGCCGGTGGGGACGACCTCGATGCGGTCCAGGCCCAGGCGGGGCAGGGCGCGCCAGAAGACCCAGCCGCCGTAGGGGTCGTTGAAGGGAAGGCCATCCAGCAGCACCAGCCCGCGAGCCACGCCCGAAGGCGCGAGCCCCCGCAGGTTGAGCCCCTGCGCCGTGGGGTCCGCGACAAGCGACGGCGTGCGGCGGAACGTGGCCACGGACGGCAGCGTGCGGACGAGCGCGTCCTGCGTGAGCGTGGGGCTGCGCTCGATTTCCGCGCGGGGAATCACCACCGTGGTCGCGGGCACGTCGCGCAGCGGACGCGGCAGGCGCGTCGCGGTGACGACCGTGCGGGTCTCGCGGGGAGGCTCGGGCTCGGTGGGGACCGCGGGCGCGGCGGCTTCCGTTTCAGGAGGCGTGCCTCCGTCCACGGCCTGCGCGGTGGCCACGCCGGGCAGCAGCAACGCCAGTCCAAGACGGCAGGGGAGCGACAGACGGGGAGACGCGCGTGGTCCAGGCATCGCGCTCCGCTCTACTGGATGTCGCGTCACCGGGCGAGTGATGGCGGGCCCATGAAACACGAACGGCGGTGAAGCGACCGGAAGGCCCCTCCACCGCCGCCATTCACGGCCAGAAGGCCGCGTGCGGACTACGCCGCGGCCACGCCACCGCCAGCGGCGGACGGCCCCTGGTACTGCGCGTCACCGAAGCCCAGGATCGGGATGCCGACGAGGAAGATATTGGCGACACCCATGCCCATGTCCTTGCCGAAGGACTTCGCCAGGTCGATGCACACGATGATGTGCGCGATGAGGCCCGCGGGAGGACAGAACAGGTACAGCGCCAGCCACCAGCCGGGACGGCCCACGACCTGGAGCAGGATGTAGAGGTTGTAGAAAGGGATGATGGCTTCCCAGCCCGGACGCCCTGCCTTGACGAAGATCTTCCACAGGCCCGCGATGTAGGCGGCGATGAACGCGAGATAGATGAGCGAAAACAGGAGGCCGACCACTCCGAAGGACTGCGCATCCTGCTGCTGCTCCATCGCCTGCCGCATCATCTCTGCTTGTTCTTCGTTCATGAGCGACTTCCCCCTCGGAAGTAGAGGACCCACCCCGGTGGGCAGGTCCATGTTCACTCCCGAACAAACGCGAAGTCGGGGGGTGAAAGCAAATGTTTCACCTCCTCAAGGGGGCCTGCTCAGGCCTTCAGCGTCTCCGGCACCGCCCAGTCCGGCTTCAGCCGCTGGATGACCTTCACGAAGTTCTCCTTGTCCTGGGCCTTCTCCAGGGCGGCATCCGGGAGGATGACGTCGTCCTTCACCATCCGCTCCAGGTGCATGTCCAGGGTCTGCATGCCCTGGCTCTGACCGGCCTGCATCTTGGAGGCGATTTGAAACACCTTGCCCTCGCGGATCATGGCGGCGATGGCGGGGCCGCCCACCAGGATTTCGAGCGCGGCGACGCGGCCCTTGCCGTCCGCGGTCTTGATGAGCTGCTGGGCGACGATGCCGGCCAGCGACTCCGCGAGCATGCCGCGCACCTGGCCCTGCTCGTCCGCGGGGAAGGCGTTGATGATGCGATCGATGGTGGCCGGGGCGCTGTTGGTGTGCACCGTGGCGAAGACGAGCACGCCGAAGCTGGCCAGCTGGAGCGCCAGCTTCATGGTTTCGTTGGTGCGAAGCTCGCCGATGAGGATGACGTTGGGGTCCTCGCGGCCGGCGGAGCGGATGGCGGTGGCGAAGCTGGACGCGTGCGGGCCCACCTCCCGGTGGGTGACCTGGGCCTTGAGCGACTCGTGCACGAACTCCACCGGGTCCTCGATGGTGAGCACGTGTGACGCGCGCGTCTTGTTGATGTGGTTGATCATCCCCGCGAGCGTCGTGGACTTGCCCGAGCCCGTGGGGCCCGTCACCAGCACCAGCCCGCTGCGGCGGTCCGCCAGCTTGCGCACCACCTCCGGCGTCTTCAGGTCCTCCAGCGACAGCACCTTGCTGGGGATGGTGCGGAACACGGCGCCAATGCCGGTCATCTTGTAGAAGTAGTTCGCGCGGAAGCGGGCCTTGGTGCCGTAGCCGTAGGCGAAGTCCAGGTCCAGCTCCTCGACAATCTGCCGCTTCTGTTCGGGCGAGCAGATTTCAAAGAGCAGGGACTCCAGCTCGTCGGTGGTGAGGGGCTCGTCACGCAGGGGCACGAGCTCGCCGCGGATGCGGCCCAGGGGCGGGTAGCCCACGCCCAGGTGCAGGTCGCTGCCCTTCCTCTCCAGCAGCACGTCGAACCAGGTCGCGATGCGAGGGGTGTCCGTCATGTCAGGCGCCCTTCTTGCCAAGCAGTGAGCCCACCTTGGACAGCATCCGCGCGCCCTCCTGGGCGGAGGCGGGCGGGGCCACGGTGGGCGCGGCGCCGGGCCGCTTGCCCGTCACCATGGCCTCGATTTCGTCCGGGTTCTCCGCGAAGCCCTTCACGGTCTCCAGCGTCGCCTTGCCGGAGCGGGCCAGGTCCGCGAGCGAGTCCTCGAAGCGGATGATGCCCAGCGACTTGCCGCGCTGCTGGAGGGAGGGGATTTGATACGTCTTGTTGTCGCGGATGAGGTTGCCCAGGGCCATGGAGCCGGTGAGCACCTCGGCGGCGGCGACCAGGGACTTGCCGTCCGTGCTGGGCATCAGCCGCTGGCTGACGACGAGGCGCAGGCCGCTGGAGAGCGACAGCCGCACCTGCTGCTGATCCGCCGGCGGGAAGAGGTCGATGAGCCGGTCGATGGTCTTCGCCGCGCTGGGCGTGTTCATGGTGCTGATGAGCAGGTGGCCCGTCTCACTGGCCGCGAGCGCCATGCGCACGGTCTCCGTGTCGCGCAGCTCGCCCACGACGATGACGTCCGGGTCCTCGCGGAGGCTGCCCTTGAGGGCGCTGGCGAAGGTGCGGGTGCTGGTGCCCACCTCGCGCTGGCTGATGAGGGCGCGCTTGCGCGGGTGCACGTACTCCACCGGATCCTCCACGGTGAGCACGTGGTGCGTCGTTTCGCGGTTGATGATGTCCACCAGCGCCGCGAGCGTGCTCGTCTTGCCGTGGCCGGACGGGCCGGTGAGGACGATGAGGCCCTGGTGGTGGTGCGTGGCCTTGGCGATGTCCGGCGGCAGGCCCAGGGACTCCAGGGTGGGGATCTCCCGGGCGATGACGCGGAAGGTGCCCTTGAGGCCCGTGCGCTGGCGGCCCACGTTGACGCGGAAGCGGCCGGTGTCCTCGGAGTCCAGCGCGAAGTCCACGCTGCCGTCCTTCTCCAGCACGTGCCGCAGCCGCTCCGGGATGATGGGGAGCAGGAGCCGCTCCACCGTCTCCGGGGACAGCGGCGTGTCCTGCGGGAGCAGCTCCCCGGCGATGCGGAACAGCGGAGGCCGCCCGGCCACCAGGTGCAGGTCGCTGGCGAGCATGCTGCGCGCCTGCTCCAGCAGCACGGTCAGGTCGCGGCCCGGAGCGGAGGTCCCGCGCGAGATGGGGATGACCCGCGCGGGGGGATTCGCGCTGGAAGCGGAAGGGGCCGCGGCGCTCGCATGGGCAGGAACGCTCGCGTGTGCCGGAACACCCGCGTGAGAGGCCGCACCGCCGTACGCGGCAGCCGCGCCCGCCTGGGGCGAAGCGGCCGGGCCGCCAGGGACGCCTCTCGCGGCAGCGCCCACCGCACCGGGCTGCGCGGCGCGAGCGGCCGCCTCCACCGGTGCGGACACCGCGGGCGTCCGCGTGGGTGCCTGCGCGGACACCGCCGGCGCTCCCGCGTAGGGCGTCCGCGTGGGCGCGGCCGGAGCCGCTGCCTGCGCCGGAGCCGCTGCCTGCGCCGGAGCCGCCGCTGGAGCCGCGGGCTGCGCCGCACCCTCCGCGGCGCGCGTGAGGCGCACGTTCATCAGCTCGCCCCGGCGCACCGCCGCGATGGTGATGGAACCCAGGCCGGTGGCGTTCACCGTCCATTGCACCGGCGTCTCTGACACGGTGGAGGCCCGCGCCATGCCCACCATCGCCTGGAGGGCCTTCACGAGCTCATCGGTGGAGAGGGCGCCGGGATCAACGGGCTCGTAGCCGCTGGCGCCGCGCACCATGGGAGGACGGCCGCTGGCCAGGGCCAGCTCGGTGATTCCAGGACGCGACAGATGACGCAGCAGTTCCGCGAGCGGTTTCATTCAGGGGGAAGCCCCACTGCTGCCGCGCGTCAGGCCCGGCGGGGTGGGAACTCCCGCGAGGATAGTCGACCGCCGCGCCCCAGGTCACCCAGGGGGGCAGGCCCACCAATGCACGACGGGAGCGGCCGTGTGAGGGCCCCTCCCGTCGGGTGCTGCCGGTTGCTGGGGTGTCCGAGGACTACAGCTCGCGCGACATCAGGAGCCGCAGCTTGCCGGACTTCTTGGAGACCACCGTGGCCACCGTGGTGAAGCCCGCCTTGCGGTAGAAGCCCACCGCCGGCGCGTTCGCCGGGTCCACGCGCAGCGCGATGGTCTTGCGGTACATGTCACGCGCCGCGTCCAACGCCTTGTCGAGCAGCTTCTCGCCCACACCCTGGCGCCGCAGCTCCGGCTTCACCACGATGTTGCGCAGGTAGGCCGCGCCCGGCACCGGGCCGTCGCGCTCCACCGTCACGTAGCCCACCACCTGATTCTGGATCCGCGCCACATGGAGGAAGGGCTTGAGCTGGGTGAGGGCCTTGAGGCTCTCCTCCTGGCTCTCCCCCCGCCCCTTCCAGGGCTCGGAGTTGGCGCGCAAGGCCGACACCGTCGTCAGGTCCTCGTCGGTGGGCGGACCGAATTTGACCCCGTTCACCAGATCGTTGGGGAGCGTCGCTCCATCCAGCACCGGCGTGGGGGCCGCCACCTCGACGCCAGGGTCCACCTGCTTCATCGTCATCGCCTTGCTCCTCCGTCGCGTCCGCGATCCTAACCGGTCCCCCCTTACCCATGCACGCGATCATTCCGCGCGCATTGTCCTGTTTTCAGTGTGGGGAGACGTCCTCCTCCCAGGCGGGAAGCAGGAACTACTCGAAACGTCGCGCGAAGGAGCGTCATTCCGGGAGAACGCGTTCCGCCCCGCCGTCTGGACTGCGAGCGGCCTTCCGCGCGGGGCGTGAGGCCATTATAAAACCCCTGTCCGGGTCCCCCTCGGTCCGAGCTCTGCCCCTTGCAACTCAACCACGCCCAGCGCGAGCTGACGCTCAAGATCGTCTATTACGGCCCCGGGTTGAGCGGGAAGACGACGAACTTGCGCAAACTGCACGCCCGGGCGCGGCCAGACGTGCGAGGGCGCCTCCTGTCGGTGGACACCCACGACGACCGGACGCTCTTCTTCGACCTGCTGCCCGTCTTCTTCTCCACGTCCACGGGCTTCAAGGTGAAGGTGAAGCTCTTCACCGTGCCCGGTCAGGTCATCCACAACGCCACGCGGCGGGTGGTGCTGCAGGGCGCGGACGCGGTGGTCTTCATCGCGGACAGCCGCCGCAACGCGGCCCAGGAGAACAACAACTACTGGCGCAACCTGCAGGAGAACCTGCGGGAGATGGAACTGGACCCCACGCAGGTGCCGGTGGTCATCCAGTTCAACAAGCGGGACCTGCCAGACAGCCTGACGGACGCGGAGCTGGCGGAGGTCCAGCGCCGGGGCAGCCAGCCGGTGGTGGGCTCCGTGGCCGTGCGAGGCGAGGGCGTGGTGGAGACCTTCCACGCCGTGGTGCAGACGGCCTGGCGCGCGCTGGAGGGCCGGGCCCAGCTCTCGCGCAACGTGGGCTTGAGCGAAGAAGAATTCCTGGCGCAGATCTTCCGTCACATCGACCTGAGCGGCACGGCGTTGGAGGGGCGGTACGGGCCCGGCGCCATGCCTGGCGGCAGGGAGAGCGGGAGGGCGCCATGAACGGCGCATCAAGCGGAGGGCCCCGGAACACCGCGAGCGCGCCCCGGCGCGAGTCCGCGCTCCAGCGGCGGCTGTCGCTGGGAGACCTGTTGGACCTGCCGTCCTTCACGGAGGTGGTGAAGGGCTTCAGCGACCTGTACCGCGTGGGCATCAAGGTGCTGGACACGCGCGGCAACAAGCTGGCGGACGTGAAGGTGGGCCACGGCGACTTCTGCGCCTACGTCTTCTCCTTCCCGGACGGCCGCCACGCGTGCACCGCCATGGTGGGCCGCGTGAAGGACGGCCCCGTGCTGCCGGAGGCTGGCGGGCGCGTGGCGGACGGAGACGTCTCCGAAGCGGCGGGCCTCATCGCGCTCACGTGCTTCACCGGCCTGCGCTACGTGGTGATGCCCGTGCGCTGGGACGGCGACCTGCTGGGCCGGGTCATCCTGGGGCCCTTCACGCCGGAGGAGCTGGCGGACTTCCCCCAGACGCTCACCGGCATCCAGGGGCTGGATTTGGAGCGCGCGCAGGAGCTGTTGGGCCGCGTGCGCCGCGTGCCGGAGCGCACCGCCGCGCAGGTGCTGGGCCACTTCGGGCAGGTGCTGGGCGCGCTCGTCGCCAGCGGGCAGAAGGCGTACCTGGCCACGCACCTGCACCTGGAGTCCACGCTGGAGGTGCACCGGGAGCTGGAGGCGCAGAACGCGCGGCTCATCCAGGCGAACGCGCGGCTCAAGGAGCTGGACCGGCTGAAGTCCACCTTCCTGGGCACGGTGAGCCACGAGCTGCGCACGCCGCTCGCGTCCATCCTGGGCTACTCGGAGATGATGGCGGAGGGGCTGGCGGGGCCGCTCAACCCGGAGCAGCTCCAGTACGTGCGCACCATCGTGGAGAAGGGCGAGACGCTCCTCTCGATGATCTCCTCGCTGCTGGACCTGAGCCAGATTGAAGCGGGCCGCCTGCGGCTGTCCATGGCGCCGGTGGACCCGGGCTACGTCATCCAGACGGCGGTCTCCAGCGTGCTGCCGCAGGCGCAGCGCAAGGGCCTGGAGCTGGAGGTGCGGCTGCCGCACACGCCGCAGCCGAGGCTCGCGGGGGACCTGGACAAGCTGCGTCAGGTGGTGGTGAACCTGCTGGCCAACGCGGTGAAGTTCACGCCCGCGGGCGGCCGGGTGAAGGTGACGCTGTCGGACGCGGCGATGCAGCAGGAACTGGGCGTGCCCGGCTACCGCATCAGCGTGGAGGACACCGGCGTGGGCATCCGCGCCGAGGAGTTCGAGCGCATCTTCCAGAGCTTCTACCAGGTGGACGGCAGCTCCACGCGCGAGTTCGGCGGCGCGGGGCTGGGGCTGGCCATCGTGAAGAGCCTGGTGGAGGGCCACGGCGGCCGGGTGCGCGTGGAGAGCGAGTTCGGCCATGGCTCGCGCTTCATCGTCCAGCTGCCGCTGCACCCGCCCATGCAGGAGCGCGGGCTGACCGCCGCGCCGCCCATGCCGGAGCCGGACCGCTTCTAAAGGCAGACAGCCGGAGGCCGGGGCGCCGGGGTGCGGTGACGCATCGCGCCCGCGTTCGCATGCCCTGGCTGCGGAGCCGAGGGATGGCTGGGTTTGTGTCCTGGATTAGTCGTTTATGCGGCTTAGTCTTGAATCCGCATTAAACGTGGATAAGATGTTTTCCGCAGTCCAACCCCCCTGACATTGGAGTGGCTCATGAAGACGTCATCGATCCGCGCGTTCGGCGTGGCTGCGTTCGCTATTACCGGTCTGCTGGTGGGCTGTGGTGGCGCGCCCGAGGAGATGGAGGCGCAGCCGGGGGAGACCCCCCAGGTGAACGCGCCCGCCCAGGAGGAGAACACCGACCGCCCGGTGCACGCGAAGTACTACCGCTGGGTGTGCAACGCGAACACCGTGGGCCTGCGCGTTTCGCCGGGCGGGGCCGTGTTCGATCAGATCTATCGCAACGAGGGCGTGGAGGTGTACAGCCGCGACGGCAACTGGATGTACGTGCAGCGCCTGGCCACTGGCCAGTGGGGCTGGACGGACGCGACCTATTTCTGCGTCTGAGCCTCCGCGTCAGTCCGCGTGAGGCTGTCCGGGGGCGTGGGGCTTGAACAGGCCCGCGCCGCCGGGGTCCAGCGGCAGGAACGTGGGCAGGCGCGTCTGCACGAGCGCGCCCGCGAGTCCCAGCAGCATGACGACGCCCAGTGCCCGGCCCAGGCGCAGGGTGAGCGAGCGCTGTTCGGAGACGCGCGCCACGAGGATGAAGTTGATGGCGGCGCTGGCGAGCGACGCGATGATGGCGCCCACCCCGGCCGTCGTGGGGGAGATGGTGCCGTTGGCGCACAGCGACGCTGCGGACGCCACCGCGGACGCGCTGGACACCAGCCCGCCCAGGGCGCTCACCGCGTAGAAGCCCCAGCGGCCCAGGAGCGTCTGGCCCACGGTGCCCACCACCTGGAGCGCCAGGAAGATGAGGCCGAACTTCAGCGCGGACGGCAGCGAGAAGGGCGACTTGAGGGGCAGGGCGGGCGGCTCGGCGCCGGGCGCGGCCTCCGTGCGCGAGCGCATCAGCGCCAGCCCCGTGCTGGACAGGAGGATGAGGACCAGCGGGATGGCGGAGTCCACGAGCGCGCGGAACGAGAGCAGCCCCAGCAGCACGGCATTGCGCAGCGCCATGGCGGCGGTGGCCAGCATCACGCCCCGGTAGGCCACGTCGAGCAGGCGCCCGGACGTCTCGCGCACGCGGTTGGCCAGCTCCGCCACGGTGACGGTGCTGTTGACGAGTCCGCCCAGGAACCCCGTCACCTCCACGCCGTGCGTGCCGAACACCTTCCACAGCAGGTAGTTCACGAAGCCGATGGCCGCGATGAGGATGACGGTCACCCACGCGGCGCGCGGCTCGATGAGGCCCCACGGGTCCACCGGCTGCGAGGGCAGCACCGGGTAGATGGCGAAGGCGAGGATGGCCAGCAGGATGGCGCTTCGCAGCTCCTCGGCGGTGATCTTGTGGCTGAAGGTGGCCAGCCGCTCCTTCCACGCGAGCAGGCCTGCCGTCGTCACGCCTACCGCGGCGGGGGTGACGGTATGGCCCAGGCCACAGAGCACGCCGGTGAAGCCCGTGACGAGCAGCGCGGCGGAGGTGGTCAGCTCCGCGCCGCCGTTGGCGCGCAGGGACTGCCAGTTGAGGAAGCACAGCAGGACGCCCAGCAGCGCGAGGCTCATCAGCGCGAAGTTCGGACCCAGGAGGCCCCCCATGCCGCCGAGCAGCGCCGCGAAGCCGAACGTGCGCAGGCCGGCCTCCTTGCCGCGCCACTCGCGCTCCAGCCCGACGAACAGGCCCACCGCGAGCGCGAGCGTCAGCCGCATCAGCGTCTGCAGCGGCGGCCACGAAACGACGGGGGGAAGACCTTCCATCATGGTGAAGCCCTCTCTCGAACCGTCATGCTCGCCTGTCGCGCTGACGTCAACGCCGCACCCCGTCACGCCCCAGCCCTGGATGGACATGCCGTCCACCGCCGGCCGGCCTCCGCTGTGCCCAACTGGTCCGACAGTCGGACCAGTTCGCGCGGCCCGGCTGGCGCTCCGTCACGTCATGACGGGCGCGCGCCGCGCACGGTGGACCCCTGCCGGGAAGAGATGGCGCTTCACCTGGAGGACGCACCCGCCGCGTCAGGTGAGGGCGCGGGGGCCTTCCGGGGCGGGGCCGCCGCCGTTGACGACGTGCAGCCGCTCCCAACCCTGGCGCGCGAGGAGCTGGTGAAGCTTGGGCCGCAGCGCCGCCTGCAGTGCCTTCGCGCTGGCCTCGTCCTTCAATGACAGCGCGGGCAGGGACCAGCGCTCGCGCACGCGTGCGTCCATGCCCGGGGCCTGACCCGCGACATCAATAAGGACGTAGTGCGACGCCGGCACGCTCCGGTCGCGCGGCGGCGCGGCGCGCAGGTTCGCCTCCCGCATCAGCGCCGCCACGGCCGCCGGCGGCCCGTCATCCAGGCCCGTGCCCGGCGGCGGCGACACCACCGCGCGCGCCCGGTCCGGGTGCGCCAGCGCGTTGAAGAGGGCGGCGGCCAGGTGCGCGGGCCCTGCTTCCGCGCACTCGAAGACGACGGTCTCCACGGCCGTGGCGGCGGGCCGGGGCGTGCCGCCGCCGAGCAGCCACCGGAAGAGGAACACCGCCAGCGCCGCGCCCAGCAGCTGCGCCGCGACGAAGGACTCCACCTCCCACGGACTCATCACGCCCGCGTGGGCACTGACCGCGCGGGCCAGCACCAGCGCCGGGTTCGCCAGCGAGCGCGAGTCCGTGAACCACACCGTCGCCGCCACGTACCCCGCGATGGCCAGCGGCGTCGCCGACGGCCGCGTGCGCACGCAGCCGCGCACCACCACCAGCAGCCCGAACGTCGCCACCATCTCCGTGAGGAACCGGGCCCCGTCCGCTGCGGGCATCCTCGCGGTGAGCAGCAGCGGTTCGTTGCACATGCCGTGCGCGACGAGCCGCCCCACCAGGCTGCCGGACAGCTGCGCCAGCGCGTACAGCGGCACCTCGCGCCAGGGCGTGCGGTCCCCCAGCGCGTCCGCGAAGGTGAGCGCGGGGTTCAGGTGCGCGCCCGACAGCGGCCGCAGCACCCACAAGAGGCACGCCAGCACCGCGCCGCACGACAGGGACATGAAGAGGCGTCCCTCGGTGGCGCTCGCGCCCAGGTGCTCCGCGACGTGGTGCGAACCCTCCAGCGCCACCACCACCAGCCCGCAGCCCAGCGCTTCCGTCACCAGCCGGCGGCGCAGGTCCAGAGGGGTGGCGGAAGAGGGCACTCCCTGTCCTATGCCTGGGCGGTCCGACACCGTCAACGCCACGCGGCCCGCTCCCGTCCGCCGGTTCGCTGGTCAGCATTGCGTCCCCGGGCGCGGGCGTGGTCTTCACTGTCCTCCATGCCCGGCGAGTTCGACCTCATTCAACGCTTCCTCGCCTGCTTCCCGCGCGCGCGCGTGCCGGTGGGCCCGGGGGACGACTGCGCCGTCATCGCCCCCATGAAGGGCGCGCTGTGCGTCACCACCGACGCCGTGGTGGAGGACGTGCACTTCACCCGAGCGACGTTCTCCTCCGCGGACATCGGCCACAAAGCGCTCGCGGTGAACCTGTCGGACCTGGCCGCCATGGGCGCCACGCCGCGCTGGTTCGTCTGCGCGCTCGCGCTGCCCCGGGACTTCCCCGCCCGTGAGGTGTCCGCGCTGGGCCGGGGCATGGCCGCGCTCGCGAAGGCCCACCGCATCATGCTCGTGGGCGGCAACTTCACCTCCGCGCGCGAGGTGTCCGTTACCCTCACCGTCACCGGGGAGCTGTCCCACGCGCCCCTCACCCGCGCGGGCGCCCGGCCCGGGGACGCGCTCTACGTCTCCGGCACGCTGGGCGACGCGCGCCTGGGGCTCCAGCAGCTCCAGGCCGGCATCCGCCGGGGCGCGGCCGTGAAGCGCCAGCGCCGCCCGGAACCCCGCATCGCCCTGGGAAGGCTGGCCGCGCGCTTCGCCTCCGCCGGAATGGACGTGTCGGATGGGCTGGCGCAGGACCTGGGCCACCTGTGCGCCGCGTCCCGGGTGGGCGCGGAACTGGAACGGGACCGGCTGCCCCTGTCGCCCGCCGTGCGCGCGGCCCTGGGCCCGGAAGGTGCCCTGCGGGGAGGGGAGGACTACGAGCTGCTGCTCGCCGTCCCACCTCCACGCATGCAGGCGTTCGAGCGAGCGTGTGCTCGCGCCGGGCAGGAGGTGACGCGCATGGGAGTGCTCACCCGGGAGAGAACGTTGCGGATTCGCGACGCGGGGGGGCGTCTTCTGACCCCTCCCTCGGGATTCGATCACTTTGCCCGGTCAGGCAGGCAGATCCAGCCGGATGATTGACCCGTACCAGACAGCAAGGCTAAACCCCTGGGCTGTTTTCCGCCCCTCCCGCTGAAAGCACTCCGTGCGCCGCCCCCTTCGCGACGACCCACCCTCTGGCCTCACCCCCCGACGCGAGCCGGTGCAGCGACTGCTACGCGCCGTCGACGGCCCCAAGGTAGTCCGCGAGCAGTCCCTGCACCGGAAGATCACCACCGGCTACATCCTGCTGGGCCTGCTGCTGGGCACGTGGCTGCTGTGCACGGAGAGCCTCTTCGACGCGTCCTGGGGCCGCTGGGCCTTCATCATCCGGGTGGGCGTGGGCGTGCTCATCACCTTCGGCGGCGCCACGTTCCTTCCGTCGCTGCTGGCGCGCGTCACCCGCGTGAAGGTGCTCAGCCGCTCCGCCTTCGAGATTTCGCAGGGGGACCTGTCCAAGCCCGTGGCCGCGGAGGTGCACAGCACCCGCGACGAAATCGACGAGCTGACGGGCGCCATCTCCCGCATGCAGGAGAACCTGCGCGAGCTGGTGGGCAAGATCCAGGACACCGCCAAGAGCGTGGCGGACACCGCCATCGACCTGCAGCGCTCCGCGGAGAACGTCAACGGGTCCACGGAGGAAGTGGGCTCGTCCATGGAGAAGATCGCCAGCGGCGCGGAGACCCAGTCCCAGCTCGTGTCCCAGGCCTCCAAGGTCATCACGGAGATGGCCGGCAGCATCCAGCGCACGGCGGCCAGCGCCCTGGACGCGGCCCGCACGTCCGCGGAGACCAGCAGCAGCGCGGAGGACGGCTCCAAGGCGGCGCGGCTCGCGGGCGACAAGGTGAAGAAGGTCTTCAACCGCATCGAGTCCGCCAGCCAGCAGGTGTTCGCCTTCGGCGAGAAGACGCAGGAGATCTCCAAGATCGTCGACGCCATCACCCAGGTGGCGCAGCAGACGAACCTCCTGGCCCTCAACGCCACCATCGAGGCGGCGCGCGCGGGCGAGTACGGCCGCGGCTTCGCGGTGGTGGCGGATGAAGTGCGCAAGCTGGCGGAGAGCGCGGGCCGCTCCGCGGAGCAGATTTCGCGCCTGGCGCGCGACATCTCCGGCCAGTCCACCTCCGTCGTGAGCGCCATGAAGGAAGGCATCGCGGAGCTGGCGGAGGGCCGCGAGGACCTGACCGACATCATGCGCTCCATGGGGGCCATCACCGACACCGCTCGCAAGGGCGCGGAGAAGGTGACGCTCATCTCCGACAGCACCCGCGACCAGATGAAGGGCAGCGAGGAGATGGTGAAGGCCATCGAGGAGATCAAGCTCGTGGCGAAGAACAACGCCAGCTCCACGGAGGCCATCCAGGCCGTCATCCAGGAGCAGACGGCCGCGGTGTCGCGGATGACGTCGCTGGCGAGCGAGCTGACCAACCTCTCCGTGGAGCTGCAGAGCGTGGTGCGCAGCTTCCGCCTGGGGCCCTGAGCGTCCCGGTTCGTCCCCCCGCCTCCAGCCGCCTTCCGGTACAAGGGCCTTCACCGTGCGGCACGTCATCTTCCGGGTCGAGAAGGAACGCTACGGGCTGCCCTTGTCGGCCGTCCGGGAGGTCGTCGTGCCCCCGGAGCGCTACACGCGCGTTCCCCGCGCCCCGTCCGCCATCACTGGAGTGATGAACCTGCGGGGCCGGGTGGTGACGGTGGTGGAGCTGCGGCAGCTCCTGCACCTGCCAGAAGGTCCCACGCCCCTGTGCCGTGTCGTGCTACTGGACCGGGGTCGCAGGGATTTGGGCCTCCTGGTGACGGACGTGGACGGTATCGAGGCGGTGGAGCGCGTCAGCGCGGCCCCGGGCAAGGTCATGCCCGCGATTCGCGGTGTTGCCCGCCTGGGCGGTCTGGGAGTGACCGTGCTGGATCCGGAAGGACTTGATGCGGCGGTCGTTGCCTTGTTCACTCCCTCCAAGTGAGTAGCCCCCCGGAAACGGCCGGTGATAGGGTGCGCTCCCTCTAGGCCTGAAACGGAGGCGGAGTTCTTCACATGGCTAAGCGGGTCCTGGTCGTCGACGACGCCATCTTCATGCGCAACATGATCAAGGACATCTTTGCGTCTGGAGGGTTCGAGGTCGTCGGTGAGGCGGCCAACGGCCTGGAGGCCGTGGAGAAGTTCAAGGAGTTGAAGCCGGACCTCACGACGATGGACATCGTGATGCCCTTCAAGAGCGGCATTGAAGCCACGCGGGAAATCATCAAGGCCGACAGCAGCGCGGTCGTCATCATGTGCTCGGCGCTCGGGCAGGAGAGCCTGGTGATGGAGGCCATCGAGGCGGGCGCCTCGGACTTCATCGTCAAGCCGTTCCGGGCGGAGGACGTGCTGGCGGTCGTGAAGAAGGTGCTGGGCGAGGCCTGAAGCGGCGCTGAAGGGGCCGCGCCCGCCCGGGTCGCAGTCCCCCCCGCTTGAAGGAGGTGCCGGGTCATGACGATGGACATGTCCCGGTACCTGGGCCTCTTCATCTCGGAGGCCACCGAGCACCTGGAGGCGCTCGGGCGGGACCTCGTGGAATTGGAGCGCGAGGCCACCGCCAGCACCGTGGACTCGATGTTCCGGCACGCCCACTCGGTGAAGGGCATGGCGTCGTCCATGGGTTTCGAGCCCATTGCGATGCTGGCGCACCGGGTGGAGGACCTGGTGGACGCGGTGCGGCAGGACCGCAAGCTCCTGGACCGGGACCTGGTGGACCTGCTGCTCAACGCCGCGGACACACTCACGGCCCAGGTGCGCGCCGTCGCGGCCAACCGCGAACCGGAGCAGGCCGAGGGGTTGCTCCAGCAGCTGGGCACCCGCGTGCAGTCGCTCACCGGCCATGCCCCCGCCGCGACCCGCGTGGCCCACGTCAACGTCCTCAAGCCCGCCTCCCCTTCCGGAGGCTCCGGAGGCGACGGGGAGGGTTCGGGCGGTGGGGAGG
>NZ_RAWK01000146.1 GCF_003612165.1 Corallococcus aberystwythensis
TCGAGGGACGGGGCGAGGGGAAGAAGGGAAGAGCGCCCCTGTCGCGAAGCGGCAGCGGATGATGGAGTCGGGGACCCATCCAGCTCAGGGGCAGCCGTCCCCATTGCTTCCATCAGGCCTGACGCGGGAGCGGAGTTCCGGGATGGGGAGAGGATGGACATTGGCGTGGGCGGGGACGCGGGAGCAATGCCAGCCATCCGGGCGGTGGGCGTGTGCACCGCGGGGGACTGGGCAGGCGAGAGAGGAACGAGCGCCGCGGGAGGCGGCATCGAGGAACGGACGGACGGGGCCTGACCACCCGCGAGAGTGGTGACAGTGCCGTCGCGAGCGGGTGTGCGTGGGGGAGGAGCGTCAAGGCTCGGAGCGCCTGGCGTGAGCAAGAACGCCGTCTCGGAGTGCGTCTCCAGTTGCGATGCGGCCGCGCGCGGACTGGCGATGCTGTACGCGGAGGGACGCGCAGGAGCGAGGACCGGCAAGGCCGGGACGTTGAACTCCAAGCCGGGGACTTCGGAATCCGCCGAGGGAGGCGCCGGCGAACGTTCGAGGGAGCGGCGGAGAGCGGCCGGCTCGGCTGAAACGAGAGGAGTTGGGGCCGGATTCGAGGCGGGTTGCGCCGTTTTGGGAGATGGCGCTTCGGAGCCGTGATGCACCCTGGGGGCAACCGGCTCCATCGTCGGTCTGTCCTGCCGAGGCGCGGCGATGGGCAGGGGGCCCTGTTGCTGCACCGTGGGGGGCTGCGCGATGTCCGACTCGATCCAAGGCGTGCCTTGCACGAGTGCGGAAGGCTCGGCTCGCATCTCAAGGGAGGGACGGGACTCAGGTGCCTGGATGAGGGGCAGGTCTGGCGATACGTCCGGGATGAATGCCGGCGTCATGAGGGGCAGGGGTTCGACACGGTCCTGAGGCGCCAGAGGATCCTGGCTCACCCCGAGGTCGGGAACCTGAAGCGATAAGGCAGTCGCCGCGGGCGGTGGCTCCTTCACGAACGCCGAGGAGGGTGGACGTTCCCGGGAAGACTCAGCCCGCGGAACAGCCTTTTCCCCGAATGGAGCAGGCGGAGGCGCGGCGCTGCGTGGGCGCGGAGCACCAGGCTCTGAAGGGGCGAGCACGGGACCAGGGCGCGGGGCCTCGAGTGCTTCAAGCTCTTCGGTGCCCTCAATGGAAGAGACAGGCGTCGAACTCGGCGCGGGGGCGAGCAGCGGCAGCGACGAGAGTTCCTTCTCTACGGCGGGGGAAACTCCGGCGGGGAGAGGCGCAAGGCCGCGCTCGAAGGATGGACCGTCCATCATGGGCAATGACGGTCCGAGGCGGCTCATTTGCGAGCTGACCTCGGGAGAATCCAGGAGTGAAGGCTGAAGTACGAAGCCGGGTGCGGGCGCCAGAAGTGGAAGGGCGGCACTGCTTGCCTCGGGCCTGGGAGACACAGCGGCGAGCCCGGGATCCGAAGGCGAGGGGACGGTCGCCGAGGGCGCCGGTTCCTTCACGAGCGCCGTGAACGGTGGGCGCGCCTGGGAAGCAGCCGGCGGCGGCACGGCTCTTTCCACGAGCGGAGCGGGCAGTGAGGCCTCGTGGGATGCCGCAGGCGGAGCTGGGATTGCACCCTGAGCGGGAACGAGCAGCGGCAGCGATGTGAGCTGCTCCGCCTCATGGGCTGGAGCCAGGGGCCGCTCGGATTCCTGCGCGGGAATGGCTCTCTGGCTTGGCGTCGCGCGACCCGGCTGTGGACCAGAAGGAGCGAGCGCGGACTCGCGATGGGAGAGCGCGGGAGTGGACGCCTCATCGCCCACGGAGGCTGCCGAACCCGGCGGTGTGGCGGTGCTCGGCGCGGGAGAGAGCGGAGGCAGGTTGGCGTCACCCCTCTCCTGCGTGGAAGGGCTCTCCAATCCAGCGGGAGCGCTCGATGCCGGTGCGAGCGAGGAGTCCAGGGAGAGAATCGCGGGCTGCGCGCCCTCCCAGGCTGCGCGAGGGACCTGGGCTGAGCTGCTGTGAGAGGAAGCCTCGCGAGGTGGAAGCGGAGGGAGAGCGGGCCTGGGAGGCGGGGGCCCGAGCGGATCGACGGAAGCGAGCTGCACTGGAGCTGTGCTGTGCCCAAGAGGGGAGGAATCTCCGCGCGGTGCCGGGGGCTCCTCGCGCGTGAATTCCTGCGGGGGGGCGCCACGAACGGGAGCGGCGCTGCCCTCAGGAGAATCCAACAGCGGGAGCCGAGGTGCGGAGCCCTGCGTGGCAACCAGGAGCGGGAGGGCGGTAGGGCTCGCTTCAGCGGTGGACGAAGCGGGGGCAGGTGCGGGGAGCTCTAGAGGCCTCTCCGGCAAGCGGGGCTTGGAAGCAGGAGCCTCGGCTTCAGCGGATCGCGGCTCGGCTTCGTGAGCGCGCGGCGCGGGAGGCGGGGATGGGGGCTCGGTCCGGATATCCGCTGGTGGGGAGCCAGCGGGCAGCACCGTGGGCCCGTCCTTGTCCAAGCCATGGGCTACGGTCGGTGGCGTGGTCTCGCCGTGCGAAGCGGGCAGGATGGCCTGCGGTTCGCTTGGGAGCGGCGGCGTCTCGTGCACCGAGGGTTGCAGGGAGGACTCCAGCGGCCCGGCGCGCAGCACGTTGCTCAGCAGGGCGCCCCAGGCGGCATCGGCGCCAGACGGATGGGATACGAGCAGCGGCAGATCGTCGAACTCGGAGCGTGGGGGCGCGTCCGGACGCGGCGCGAGTGGATCCGTGATGTGCTCGGAGACGAGTGTCCGCGAGCCCGCGTATCGCGAGTGCGGCAGGGGCTGGAGGACCACCGCCGTGCCCGTGGCCCGCTGCGCCAGCAGGGAGAGAAAGTCATCCACCGTGGATCAGCTCCAGGTAGCGGCGGCGCATCGGAGCGCTGAGCGACAGGATGATGGCCTCGGTCCACCCATACGCCTGGGCAAGCTCATGGACCTCCCGCTGGAGCTTTCGGGCCTGGGCCTCCAATTCAGTCCAGAAGAAGGAGAGGATGTCGAAGGCGGCCCGCCACGAATTGCGGCAGGTGGCGCACTGGAGGCGGAAGCTGATGTCGGCCTGGGGATCATCCTCGCCGACCCGGGTGGACAGGGCGGTGAGCACCTCCTCTGGGACCGTGGAGAGCGCCACGGGCTGGCCCTGGAAGCGGGCCTCTCGCACGCAGCGCTGGAGCAGACGGGCCCGGGCCACGCGGGCGTCCCGCAGGGGCGCCAGCTCCGCCAGGTCCAGGCTGTCCGGGAGCCGGTAGTCCAGCGCGTAGTCCCCCACCACCAGGGGGCTGCGCGGCGCCTCCGGCAAGGGCAGGCGCAGCTCCTCGGTGGTGAGCGACAGCTCGAGGCGCTCACGGCACTTCGGGCACAACACGAGCACCTCGAGCTTGGGCCCGAACACCCGGGCCCGCAGCTCCAACAACAGCGCGTCGCGCCGGCCAATGGACAACCGCGCCAGCGCCGCTGGCTCCACTCCCGGTGACGCCGCGCGCAGCAGCACCATGGCCCGGTCCAGGGCGTGCTTGTCACGCCCCCATTCGCAGATGCGCACGATGTCGTGTGCGTTCAGGGGGCGCATGGCTCACCGCGGTCGCGAGCGGCTTACGAGGCCGGATCGTTGAAGGTGGGCTCCTGCGGCTCCTGGACGCTGGTGTCGCGCTCCCAGCCCTCCGTCTGCAGCACGAGCGACTGGATGGCCACCGCGTTGCCCATGCCATCCAGCTCCGGCAGCGCGGTGAACTTCGACGGCCAGCACCGGTACACCTTGTAGGAGATCACCTTCTGGCCGGCCTCGTTGTACAGGTCGATGGTGATGTCCTTGCGGAAGTCCGCCAGCGACACCTCCTGGCCGAACTGCGAGGAGTTGGGATGGTCCCAGACCTTGTTGGCCCACTGCTCGAAGGTGATGTCATGCGTGACGCCACGCTCCAGGGTGATCTCTTCCCAGTCGGTCTGGCCCACGGACTTGCGCGTGGTGCTCGGGTCGCTGCCAGCGCGGTGCTTGATCACCTCGGTGGTGCGCGTCAGGGCGCTCACCTTGCTGATGCCGGCCACGGGCTTGCCGTCCCAGCTCACGATGAACTTGTAGTTCTTGTAGGGGTCGACGCGGGTTGCGTTCTTGGTGAACTCAGGCATGAGGAGGCTCCGGGGCGCTAGGAGGTCTGACCCGCGATCTGCTCGATGTAGATGACGACGAACTCAGCGGGCTTGAGCGGGGCGAAGCCCACCTCGACGTTGACGATGCCCCGGTTGATGTCGTCCTGGGTGGTGGTGGTGGCGTCGCACTTGACGAAGTAGGCCTTGTCACGCGAGCTGCCCTGGAAGGCCCCCTGGCGGAACAGGTCATTCATGAAGCCGCCAATGGCCAGACGCAGCTGCGACCAGAGCGGCTCATCATTGGGCTCGAACACGGCCCAGCGCGTCTGCCGCAGTAAGGTCTGCTCGATGTAATCCGTCAGCCGGCGCACGGGCAGGTACTTGAAGTCGCTGCTGAGCACGTCCGCGCCGGCCAGCGTGCGCGCGCCCCAGACCACGGGGCCCACGGTGGGGAACGAGCGCAGGCAGTTGACGCCCTGGGAGTTGAGGTTGCCATTCTCCTGGTCGGTCAGCTTGAGGTCCAGGCCGCTGATGTTGGCCAGACCCGCCTCGAAGCCGGCGGGCGCCTTCCACACACCACGCGTGGCGTCCGTCCGGGCCATGATGCCGGCGATGATACCGCTGGCCGGGCGCGAGTGCACTGCGCCGCCCTTGAGCATGTCCGAGCCCACGACGCGCGGATAATACAAGGCACAGTAGGGCGCCATGTCCGTCGAGGGCGACACCCCGATGTCTGCGCCGAAGTTCTCCGGATGAATCTGGCTGGCATTGGACCACGCCGTCGGCGGATCGACGATGAGCGTGGCCTTCTTGTCCCGGCACTTGCCAGCGAGGTAGGTGTAGAGGGCAGGCCAGTTCTTGGCGTCGGTATCGAAGGAGTCCGGCGGGGCGCAGACGATGTTGTAGACGTCCAGCCGATCCAGCACCTCGGTCAGTTTTTTCTCGAGCGTGGGCTCGAAGTCCGCATCCGACAGGGAGTCCGAGTCCTTCACCCCTGCGTTGTGGCTCGTGATCCCATCCGCAGTGGCCGTGGAAGGGGAGTCCAACAGGGCATACTTCGAGGTCTGCTGGAGAATGGTGCCCAGGTAGCGCCCGCCCGAGGCTGGGTTGAGGGAGACGGTGTTGAAGGTCTCGCTGTCCTGGGTGCCGTCCGTGTCCGTGAAGGTGATCTTCAGGTTGAAGAGGATGTCCTGGGTCGCATCCCACGTGGGCGTCTTGTAACGCTCTGCGACCATCGGTGAGATGTTCAGGGGGTTGGTGCTGGTGCTGAAGGTGAGCCCGGGCTTCTTGGGATCGAAGTGCGAGGCGTCGCCCTGGTAGACCGCCCATTTGCCAGGGCTCGAGGCCTTGAGCACGAGGTCCGGATGAGGCCGGGCCCCGGAGTAGGAGGGGTTGCCATCCGAGTCCGGCACGAACACCAGGCGCGCCGTGTTGACGTCATACTCGTCCGCAGAGCCCGGGCCGGAGAAGCTCGTGGAGCCGCTGGAGGCCGGCGAATGGAAGGCGCGGATGATGACGGCCTGACTGCCTCCGTTGAGGAAGAAGTCCTGCACGCTGTACGTCATCGGTGAGCCGGCCAGCAGCCCACCGAAGATGTCTTCGAACTCCTCATAGGAGGAGATCTCGACGCCCTGATACACGGGACCGCGCTGAGTCCGTCCAATGAAGACGGTGAGGGAAGTCGAGACACCAATGATGGTGCGGACGCCGCTGGGGACTTCCTGGACATAGACGCCAGGAGCCGACAGCTGCGGGCGGACGAGAGCCATGGGTCACCTGCTGGGGAGGACTTCGCGGAGATTCGGCGGTGAACGAAAGGACATGCGACGGTTGATCTCTTACCATTAAGTGCAGGTCGGCGGCCAAACCCTCTATCGCATGGAGGGTGGAGGTGGCCGGAGTGGAGGTTTTGAACCATGGGTCCCAGGCGCCACCACAACACCTTCGCGTGCCTTGTCCACGAGCGCCGCGAGTGTGTGATGGATCTGGTGCGCAACCTCCACCATCTGGATCCGGATTCGCGCATCCTGCTCTACAATGGAGGCCCGGATACGGAGCTGCTCAAGGGCCTTCCCGTCGAGCGCTACAACGCGGTGGTCCACCCTGGTGCTCGCCCCATGAAGTGGGGGTGGCTCCACGACTTCGCGCTGGACTGCTTCCGCTTCGCCCTGGAACACGAGCCATTCGACACGATGACCATCGTGGACTCGGATCAACTCGGGCTGCGCCCCGGGTACTCGGCCTTCATTGCGGAGTTCCTCGCGCGGCATCCGGGCGCGGGGCTGCTTGGCAACGTGCAGCTCCCGGGCAGTCCCGTGCCGTTGTCAGCGCCCGCGGCCCATGCGCGCAGGGAACTCGACCTGTGGCGGCCCTTCCTGAAGAAGTTCCCGGACGGCGAGGCGCAGTTCGTTCACTGGACCTTCTGGCCGTCCACCGTGTTTTCCGCCGAGGCCGCGAATGATCTCGTGAAGCTGTGGGATTCGGACGCACAATTGCGCGACATCCTTTCGCGCTCGCGCATGTGGGCCACCGAAGAGGTGCTCTTTCCCACGCTGGTGGCGATGCTGGGGCACCGCGTGCTCACCAGCCCGTGCCGCTATGACGTGGTGAAGTACCGCGTCCAGTACTCCACGCGCGAACTCGATGCGGCCATGTCCCGGCAGGGGAGCTATTGGGCTCACCCCGTGCCGCGCCGTCATGAGGATCCCCTGCGCGCTCACGTGCGTTCCCGGTTCCAGGAGTATTTGAAGCCAACCACGTCTGTCGAAGCCGTGGAGGCCGCGCGGGTGATGGCGCTCCAGGGGCGGGAAGAGAAGCCTCGGCCGAAGCTGCTGCTCGCCTGGCCCATCCTCTCCGAGATGCGAAAGATTGAAGGTTGGCTGTCGGAGGAGGAGGCCGACCTGCTCATGGCCTCGTGCTCCCATGTCCTCTGCGCACCGGGCGCGCCGCAGTCCGTGGTGGAGGTGGGCAGTTATTGTGGCAAGGCGACGGTGGTGCTGGCGCGTGTCGCCGAGGCCCTCGGGACCGCGGCGCGGGTCCACGCCATCGATCCGGGGGATGGGGTGGTGGGCTCGCGCGACGGAAAGCTCGAGCGCAAGGGAGCCACCCGCCACAAACTGGAGCAGACCCTGCGCTCCTCGGGCCTCGACTCAATGGTACACGTCCATTTCCAGCAGGCGCCCCAGGTGGCCTGGAGCGAGCCCATCGGGTTCCTCCTCGTCGATGGGCTCCACGACTACGACAGCGTCTCCGCGGATTTTCATCACCTGGAGCCGTGGCTCACGCTGGGAGGGCTCGTCGCCTTCCATGACTGCGTGGACTACTTCCCCGGAGTGAAGCTCTTCGTCCAGGAACTCCTCCGGGATGGACGCTTCCGGCACGTGCGCACCGCGGGCACGCTCGTGGTGCTGGAGAAGCTCGCCGAGTGCGAGAAGCCTCAAGTCCGTTGCCTGTCGGATCAGCCTTCTGGGGTCACTCTGCGAAGCATTGGTATCCTGTCTGGATAGGAGAGCACTTCGATGCGCGAACACGCGAAGCCCCGACGGAGTGCAATCTCCGCAGTTGCTCGTGACACATCTCCATCCTCCCTCGTCCCGGAGTTGGCGAACGGCGGTGGTGCCCCGGTCTCTGACCCATCCGCGGCGCTGGGAACAGGCCTGGGCCACGATTTCACCAACATTCCCGTGCATCCTCCGGCCGTCCCAGCGGCGCAGCGTGTCGGTAGGGGTGGCCCGGTCCCTGGAAACATCGCGGCGCGGTCAGCGAACGGCACCGGCCTCGCGGATTCCCTGAAGGCCAGGATCGAGCACCTCTCCGGTGTCTCAATGGACGACGTGACCGTCCACTACAACTCTCCCCGTCCCGCGCAACTGCATGCATTGGCATACACGCAGGGCACGCAAATCCATGTGGGAGCGGGGCAGGAGCGGCACCTGGCGCACGAGGCCTGGCACGTGGTGCAGCAGAAGCAGGGGAGGGTTGCGCCGAAGCTGCGGTTTCAGGGGCAGGGGGTGAACGACGACGCATCGCTGGAGCGGGAGGCGGACGTGATGGGAGAGAGGGTCCTGCGGAGCCCCCCAGAGCGCATCGCGGAGGGGCACGCAACGGTCCCCCTCGTCCCTCAGGTTCACGGGAGCGCAGTGGGGGTTGCTCCCATCCAGGCCAAGTGGATCCTCCGCAGTGGAGAGAGGGTGTGGGTTCCGGACGATTACGCCCTCCAGGATGGAGAGCGCCTGGCCCCCCAGGAGCCGGCCCGATACGGCATCTGGAGCAACCCGGAGTTCCAGGCGCGTCGTGGGCGGATGCGCGAGGCGCTAGGGGTTCCCGAGCCTGAGCGCGAGCAGGAGAAGATCGGCTTTCCCTTCGGCTTCTTCGACCATGCGTACAAGAGTGACAATCCTGCCCCCGTGTCCTTGACGTTGCGTGGAGGTGTGAAACACGAAGGCCATGTGGACATGCCTAGCCCCCACACGCCCCTTGAGCGGATCCTGCCCATGCTACCGACGCCCATGACGAAGGGGAGCGATTTGCCGCGGCTCCTGGGGGCCCCCGACCTCTCCCAGACGGGCACCTCCGTTCCCCGCGGACACGTCAGCCTGGACCGGGTTCGGGAAGCCCTGACGGGACTGCAGTTCGCAAGGAACACCGGCCTTGATTCGGTGCACCAGCCGTCGGCCGAGGTTGACTTCCAGGGAACGGAGCGCGCGACTGGAAGAACGGTGCTGTTTGATCCGTTCATGTCACCCCAGCCCGAGAAACTCACAATACTGAACCGCTTCGCCCTGCAACTGGAAAAAGCAGGGGTCGCTGGTGCGCGCCAGGCGACCCAATATCCGAAGGGAACCAATCCAAAGGCGCAGGCGCGCACTGATCGTGGTTGGGCGAAAGAGGCCTACACCGCGCACACCAACGACAGTAAGGGCAAGCAGGGGAATGTCGTTGGCCTTTGGGATCAGACTGCGGACACCAGCGAGCGGCTCAACGCGCTCCAGGGGGCGCTGGATAACAGCAAGGTGGCTCCGGGGCGGGTAGCGCCCGTGGACCTCCGGCTCGATGAGGAATTCGTCCTGGAGGATCACCACGCGCGGATCCAACTGGAGCACGCCAAGCGCAGCCGTGAGGAGCAGCAGGAAGCAAAGCGGGAGAAGGAGCAGCAGAAGCGCAGCAAGCGTTCCCGCGGAGGAGCGGACTCCCCCTCTGGAACAGAAGCCCTGCCGTGGGGCGGGCCGGGGCCGGGCGCCGTCAGCCCTTATGGTTGGGGACAAAACCACCCGCTGTACATGCGGTTCCACCGTGATGACGGAGCCTACTGATACATGTGGACGCTTTGGCTATACTGGGAAGGGGCGATGCCCGCTTACATCCAGCTCTGCTCGGAGCTGCTGCAGGCGTTCCATCCCAACGCGGTGCTGGTGACGCCGGAGACACTTCCACAGTACGGCATTGATCCCGCGAAGCTCTCGCACATGCATGTCCGCCAGCGATCGGACTGCATCCGAACGGCGCTGCTGCACGACTTCGGCGGAATGTGGTGCGATATTGACTGCATCCCGCTCCGGACGTTCGAGCTGTTCTATCGCCTGGCGGAGAAGTCCAGCGTCGGCTTCGCCTCCTACGACTCGACGGACGACACCATCGGCTATTGCTTCACGGCGTCTCTGCCGCGCGCCCCCGTCATCGCCAGGCAGTACGAACGGGTGATGGCCGTCGTCAACTCCGGCAGGGCGCCAGGCTGGCTGGAGGTCAGCACCGAGCCGTTGACACAGGTCGTCCGGGAGGTGGGGCGGGAGAACATGCCCGTGCTGCCACTCTATCTCATGCAACCTGTCGTCTGGCATGAGCAACAGCGGTTCATCGTCCGGGGCAGTGACGAGGAGCATCGGAAGCACCTGGCCGGCAACCCGTCTGTGTTCTGCTATCTGCTCAGCAACCAGTGCATGTCCGACGACGTGAAGCGTTTGACGAGGCATGAGCTGCTAACGTCGGATCGCTTCATCTCCTTCCTGTTCCGCGAGTCCGCATCCCGTGCGAGGGCACTGCGCGGCAACGTCCTGGCCAAGGGCAAAGCGGTCGTGACCCTCAACCTGTACGGCGACGGGCTGCGGCCGGCGCTCAGGGACTCGCAGCGGGCGGCGGCCGAACGATGGGGCGCGGAGTACGTCGAGATCACCCGCCCGATGTACTCCTCGCCGGATGCCTACTGGGAGAAGCTCAATCTGGATCGCCACGTCCAGGCCTACGAGCGTGTCGTCTACCTGGACCGGGACGTGGTGGTGCGCGCGGATTGCCCGAACCTGTTCGACCTTGTGCCAGCCAATTCCTTTGGAGGCATTTGCTCCGAGCAGGACGGCCATCACCTGCGAGAAACCATTGAAGCGAAGATGAGGCACCTCTACCGCACGGTGGGCGTCGCTCTCGACTACGAGCGGGAGTATCTCAACTCAGGCGTTCTGGTCTTCTCTCCCCGCGAGCACGGCAATGCCTTCGATGCGGCTCGTTACATTCACCTGCTGACCCACGAACGCTCGTGGGAGGTCTACGACCAGGGGTGTCTCAGCCTCGCGCTCAAGTTCACGCAGACGCCGCTGCACGTCCTATCTCCAACCTTCAACCGCTGTGGCGAGAGGCTTTGGAACCATTGGACGCCGTGGATGGCTGGGAACACGCGTTGTTATACGAGGGAGTTCTAGCGCCAAAACCCCTTCTTTCTGTGGGCTGATCCGTCACGATGCCAGCAAGCAGCTCTTCGGCTCCGGGGCGACTCCTGAGGCTCACCGTCAGTGACGCGGTGGGGCCGAGCGTCAGCGCCGCAGCATGACCTGTTTCTGGAAGGAGGAGAGAGGCAACAAGTTCAACCACTGGTCGCGGTGGAGATCGAGCTGTGCCCAGGTCAAGTCGTTCGCCGAGACGCCGGAGAGCGGCTGCGCGGGGCCATCCGCGGGGCGGATGACCGTACAACCCCAGTCCGTGTCGACGGTGTAGAGGGGAACCTCTGGGTGGTTGAGGCGGAACCGCACCACTGCCCGCCAGACCGTTCCGTTCCACTCGGTCCCGGAGGCATACTCTTCTGGCGGTCGCTGGTGCCACTCCGTCGGCGGATTGGTGTCATGGAGGACCACGGCGCCCTCTGGAGTGAGCCGGGCCAGGGCACCCTCAATGTCCCTGAGTACCTGCTCCTCCTCGTGGAGTCCGTCGATGAAGATGAGATCGTAACGTTGCTCGGGAGGAGCACTCGCGAAGAACGCGTCCGAGCCCATCCGGTACGTTGCGCCCGGGGCAGGGTCGACCGAGTGCTTGAGTGCGGCAACGATCCGCTCGAAGTTATGCACGGGGTCCCCAATTCCTATCTCAAGATACCGGCTGAAGCCGTATCTGGCGATGAGCGCATTGAGGATGTCGGTGCGGGTGGCGATCCACTGGAACGCGTTGTAGAGTGCGTGACCTCTGCCTCCGATGCAGAAAGGCCGCTTCGCGCGCGCCATGCCAATCCAGAACTCGCACTGCAGACGGGCATTCCAAGTGGCATCCTGGCTGATGCGCACGGGCGAGTGGCGCAGGCCGCTGATGCGCGGAAGGGTTCGTACATAGGAACTCTTCGTCCACCAGAAATTGCCCGAGTAATGATTCTCCACCCAATTGACGCCGGAGCAGTCATGGTCGGCGAGTGCGCCAACGCACTCGTGGTATCTCGATAGGGTGTGGTGAATAAGCAGGCGCCGCCAGTGCTTGGGATACTGGTGGGTGGGACCGTGAGACACGCCCTTGGTATGTGCGTAAAAGACATAGGCGTCTTGCGCATCACAGAGCTCTTGCAACCGCTCCAGGGCAGGGAACTCGAACTCGCTGAAATCCTCCGTCTCATGAACCACGGTGATCTTGGGATACGACAAAATGCGGGCACGGATGCACTCCCGGTCTTCTTTGGGGCCGAGCAGCGCGAGTCTGATGGACTGGCAGTCCGTATAGAGCCCAGAGTCGACCACTGCCTCCAGCAACTCTTCGAACACAGCCAAATAATGGTTCATGCACGCAACGGTCATGAATCCATGGATGGGTGTCATCTGGCAAAGCTAGCACGGAGTAGGCTTCGTCCAGCAGCACGTAGACGGCCGACGGCACGGCACCGGGCATGGACCGTGCTGGGGACAGGCTCCCGAGTAGCCGCCACTTCCGAGATGAGTTCCGTACCACTCCCCTCGGAGAGTGATCAACGCTACTCTGGCTCGAGCGCCCAGGTTCCCTCTTCCCAGAGTTTCAATGCCTGCTGCGCTCCGAACGGACCAGCCCCTGCCCCTTGGCCGCTTCCTCCAGGCGGAAGAGGGCCTCGTTCTGTGCGACGACGTTCTGGGCGAACTGCTCGACAAGATCCTCCAACTTCATCACCAGAGCCCCTTTCCGACGTTCTCGTGGAGAAGCTGAAGGAGGTGTGGCGCGAATACAAAGGCAGTGAGATGAGGATGAGGCAATTCATCTCGCAGATGCCTGCCACGCGCGGATCAGAGGGATGAGTGGCGGTAGGGCACGGGAATCGAACTCGCCAGGGACTGCTCTCGCAGCCCCTCATTGGTTTTGAAGACCAAGCCGGCCACCAGGTCCGGAGGCCCTACCGCTTCCGATTACCGCCGCTCCGCCCCGGTCCGTCAACCACCGTCACGGCTTGCGCGCGGAGACCACGGCGTACTCGTCGCAGTTGAACAGCGCGGTCCACTGGCGCTGCTCCGGCGTCATCTGCATCGCCCGGTGCACGTCCGCTCTCACCTGGTGCAGGGACGTGCTCCCCGGCTCGCGCTCCAGCTGCGCCATCCCTCTCAGCGCCACGATGGCCGTGTTCACCGCCGGGTACACGTCGTCCGCGATGGACTCCACCTTCGCGTCCTGGAACCCCGCCCCCCGCAGCTCCGTCAGGTAGCGCTCCGTCGACCAGACATTCTCCTCCGGAAAGGCAATCAGCCCCCGCCAGTACCGGTAGCGCAACCTGGCCCGCAGCCCCGCTCCTGACTCGCGGTCCGTCTTCTGCGCCATGTCCGCCATCACCAGCCGGCCTCCCGGCTTCAACACCCGGAACGCCTCGCGCAGGAAGTCCTGCCGCGTCCGGAAGTGCATCGCGGACTCCAGCGCGAACACCACGTCGAACGCCTCCGCGCCTCCCGGCAGCGCTGTCGCACTGCCCACCTCCAGCCGGACCATGCCCTCCAGCCCCGTCAGCTTCAGCCGCTCCCGGCCCACCCGCACCTGGTTCGGCGTGATGTTCACCCCGACGATGCTCGCGGGCTTGAACTCCTCCGCCCACAGCAGGTCCTGGTCCGCGTACCCGTTGCCGCAGTCCATCACCGCGTCGCCGGGCCCCAGCTTCGCCGTCCTCGCCAGCAGGCGCGCCAGCTCCGCCTGGGCGGACCGGAAGAGTTCACCCACGCGCTCCACGTTGGTGTCGTCCACCTTCTCCACGTGCTTCCAGTAGCCCAGGTTGATCCAGAAGGGCTCGCGGCCCGTCTCCACCCGGATGTCCTGGGGCGCCGGCATCCCCGCCACCCAGGCGCCCGTCGTGTTCGTATAGAAGCGCTCCGGGTCCGCCAGGAGCGCACTCTTCAGCCGCGACGCGACCTGCCTTACGTTGACCATCCCAAGCCTCCTTGGACTCCCAAACCCACGGCCGGAACCCTAGTCCGTGTCACGGCGATTCCAGAGCTGGCACGCATGTCGGTTTTCACTGGTGAAAAGAGGGGGGGACGCCCGCCCTGCGTCCCAGGGGGCGCCTTGCCCGGCGCGTCATCCGGCCTCCATGATGAGCGCCCTTCCTCCATGCGCCGCCCTCTCCATTCCGTCCTGCTGCTGTGTCTGTGTCTGTCCTTGAGCGCAGGAACCGCGCATGCCGCGATGCCCTTCCGCGTAGGGCCTCCCGCCGCGTGGGTGAAGCCGCTTCCCATTCCTCCGGACTCCGGCCCGACGCCCGCGGGCGAGGAGGAGACGAGCGTCTCCCGGCTGCTGATGGAGAAACAGGTGCGCGTGTCTGGCCATTCGCGCGAGGACTACCTGCACTCGGCCCGGAAGGTGCTCGCGCCGCAGGGCATCGACACCGTCACGGACATCCAGCTCCGCTTCGATCCGACGTACCAGAAGCTCACCGTCCACGGCATCTGGCGCATCCGCGACGGCCACCGCGAGGACCTCTTCCAGCCCTCGGAAGCGCGCGTCATCCAGCAGGAGACCGAGCTCCAGAACCGGCTCTACAACGGCACCCTCTCCGTGGTGCCCTTCCTGCGCGACGTGCGCGTGGGCGACACGGTGGAGGTCGCGTACTCCATTGAAGGCGCGAACTCCGTCTTCGGAGGCCGCTTCTCCGACGTCGTCGGCGTGGGGCAGCCCTTTCCCGTGGTCCACCTCGCGTACCGGCTGCTGTGGCCGGAAGGGCGCTCGCTCTACGTCCGGGACTTCGCCGCGCCGGGCCTGTCGCGCTCGGAGGCCATCCTGGGCGGCGAGCGCGAAATCCTCCTGGAGCGCCGCCATGTGCCCGCCGTCCGCTCCGAGGACCACGTCCCCGGCTGGCAGCCCGTCTACCCGTGGATCCAGCTGAGCGAATACAAGGACTGGAACGACGTCGCGCGCTGGGCCTCGGGGCTCTTCCAGGTGCCCACGCGCTCGAAGGCGATGGAGCAGGAGGTCCGCCGGCTCGCGAAGGAGCCCACGCCCGAGGCGCGCTTCCTCGCCGCGCTGCGCTTCGTCCAGGACGAGGTGCGCTACCTGGGCATCGAGATGGGCCCCAACTCCCATCAGCCCCATCCGCCCGACGAGGTCCTCCAGCGCCGCTTCGGCGACTGCAAGGACAAGTCCCTGCTGCTGGTGGTGCTCCTCAAGGGGCTGGGCATCGACGCGCAGCCGGCGCTCGTGAACACGGACTTCACGCAGCTGCTGGACGGCTGGCGTCCCACGGCCACCGCGTTCAACCACGCCATCGTCCATGCCACCGTGGCCGGCCGCGAGCTGTGGGTGGATCCCACGTCGACGCTGGAGCGCGGGGGACTGGACAGCTACGAGCCGCCGTCCTACGGCCGGGCCCTCATCGTCGCCCCGGGCACCACGGCGCTCTCCGTCATCCCCGCGCCCACGCTGACGGAGCCCTCCTTCTTCGTGGACGAGACCTACGTCGCCATGGACCGCGCTGGGACCGCGACACTCGACGTCGTCACCACGCGCACGGGGGCGTCCGCCAACGCCATGCGCCGCGCGCTCGCGAGCACGGCCCTTTCCGAGGTGTCCCGCTACTACTTCAACTTCTACGCGAAGAAGGACGCGAAGATCTCCGTCGCCAAGCCCATGACGGTGGACGACGACACCGTGAAGAACGTGCTCGTCCTTCACGAGCACTACCGCATCGAGGACTTCTGGACCTCGGACGGCGGCCGGCAGTTCGGCGCGCACGCCCTGCGCAATTTCCTGGCCGAACCGAGCTACTCCCACCGCGCCTTCCCGCTCGAGGTGGAGCACCCCGTCTTCGCCCGCCACCGCATCACGCTGAAGGCCGGCGAGCTGCCCCCGGTCCGCACGGAGCACGAAGCCGTGGACGGCCCCGCCTTCCGCTTCGAGGCCGACACCCGCGCCAACGGCAAGACGCTGCTGCTCGACTACCGCTACCGCAGCACCGCGGACTCCGTCCCACCCGAGCGCATCGCCGAGCACGTGAAGGCCGTGCGCGCCACCGAGGAACAGCGCGGCTACTACGTCCAGCTCGCGAGCCGTGGCGCCGGCCGCCGGGCCTCGCCCGTTCCGTCTGGCGAGGCCGGCGCCATCCTCCTGGGCGTCCTCGCGACGTGCCTCGTCCTCTGGTTCGTCATCGCGCAGGGCGGTCCATTGGAGCTCTGGCGCAAGGGCCGCGCCTGGGGCCGGCGCCGCGCCTTCGCGCGCAAGTTCGACGCCGACCACCAGGGCGACAGCGCCTGGTCCGCCATCCCCATCACCGGCCCGCAGGAGCTGCTCTCCACGCTGGGCCGGCTGCGCTGCGCCTGTGGTGCCACGAGCGAGGCCCCACAGGACTCGCTCCGCCACGAAGCCGTCGTCCTGGGCGAGCGCCACCTCACGCTGGTGCAGTGGCAGTGCCCCACCTGCGCCCGCGCCCGCCGCGCCTACTTCGAGGACAAGGGCTCCCGCGCGGCCTGACGTCTCAGCCGCCGCTGCTCGGCTGGCAGATGCCCGGGCAATCCGCGCTGCCCCCGGGCTGGCACGTGTCGGTCGGATCATCCACGCAGGTGCTCCCGGACACGTTGCCCGCGCAGCCCCCGAAGAGGCCGCCACAGCACTCGACGTAACCCTCCGGCACGTCACACGGCGTCGGGTACGCCTGACACGTCCCGCTGGCGGAGCGAGCGAACACCACCACCTGCGGACACGAGCGCGGCTCGTTGTCCCCGTCGCCGCTGCAGCCCGCAAGTCCCAGCACCGCCATCAGCCCCAGCCTCGTCCATGCGCTCATGGCGCGCATCAGGGCAGGGGAGAACGGCGCTAGTCCAGCCCCCGCTCCCACAGGTCGTCTTCATCCAGACCCATCAGGTGACCGACTTCGTGCATCACCGTGATGCCAATCTGTTCGATGAGCTCCTCGCGGGTGCGCGCGAAACGCTCCAGGTTCTTCTGGTACAGGACGATGGACGGCGGGAAGTGATCCGCCGCGTCCATCACGCTGCGCTCGCCCACGGGCGTGCCCCGGAACACCCCCAGGATGCACGGCGACAGCGGCGGCTGCTGACCCAGCAGGTCCTCGTCCGACGGCAGGTCCTCCACCGCCAGGGTCACGTTGTCCATGTACTGCTTCACCTGCGAGGGCAGGGCGCGCATCGCGTCCTCCACCGCGCGGTCGAACGCCGCCTCCTCCAGGGCCACCGGCGGCGGCAGCTCCTCCGGGGCCAGCACCTGCGCCCGCGTGAAGCGCTTCTTCGCCTCGCGCGCATCCTTGCGCCGCTCCGCGATGAGCCCCAGGTAGTGGTGCGCCCAGGCCTCGTCCGGCGCGTCCTTCAGCACCCGCTCGAAGGCCTCCTGCGCGGGCGCGAAGCGGCACAGCTCGAACAGCGCGATGCCCCGCTCCAGCTGTGCGTCCGCGGAGCGCGGCATGTGCGTCAGCGCCTGGTCCAGGCTCTTGAGCGCGGACTCGCATTCCCCCAGCTGGTTGAGGCCCATGCCCTCCAGGAGGAGGAACTCGTAGACGAGCTCCACGTCGTCGGTCTTCTGCGCCAGCTTGCGCCCGCGGCCGCACCACTCCAGCCCTTCCTCCACCGCCTCGCGGTCCTCGCCCGTGCGGCAGACGAGGAATTCCGCCGCGCCGAAGAGGATCTCCAGGTCTTCCGGGGCCACCTTCAGGGCGGCGCCGTAGGCCTTGCCCGCGTCCTCCAGGCGGCCCACCTCCACCAGCGCGGCGGCCCGGTAGTGCAGGGCTTCTGGTGAGTCCGGAACGTCCCGGAGCAGGGCGTCGGCGCTGGCGAGCGCGGCCTCGAAGTCCCGCGCCTCGAAGGCGTCCGCCACCCCGTCCAGTCGCGCGTCCACGCCCATCGCCTCCCCCTGCTTCGCCGTGCGCTTCGCCATACGGGCAGGCAGCTAAGAAGCCGTGCTTCGCGTTGTCAACGACCGGAGTCGCTGTTACCTTCCAGCGCCCCGTTTTGGCCCGAACCCCGTGAACATCCTGGTCGTCGACGACGATTATGAGCTGTGCACCATGCTCTCTCGCTACCTGGAGATGCATGGCTACACCGTGTTCTCGGCGTCGGACGCGCTCCAGGCCCTGGACATCATGGAGCGTCATCCCGTGGGGCTGGTCATCACCGACTACCTGATGCCCCACCTGGACGGCATCCACTTCACGGAGATGCTGAAGGCGGACCCCCGCTTCCAGAGCATCTCCGTCCTGATGATGACCGCCAGCAACGACGCCAACATCTCCGACCGCGGCCTGCGCAAGGGCGTCGCCATCACCCTGCAGAAGCCCCTGGACATGGGGCAATTGCTCAACCTCGTGCGCTTCGCGGAGTAGGGCCTTCTTTAGGGCGCCTGAACCCCCCGTCCGGGCGGGCTGGAAGGCGTCCTCAGGCCCACACGCCTGCCCCTTTCCATTGACATCATCGATGCGACCCTTATGTTGGCGCTCGACATGGCCGAGTGCTAACGGCCATCCCCATTTGTAGAAATTCCCCAAGTATTATCGGAGGTTACGATGGCAGCGAAGGAAATCTTCTTCCACCAGTCCGCGCGCGATTCCATCCTGCGCGGCGTCCGGATCCTCGCGGATGCGGTCGCGGTGACGCTCGGTCCCAAGGGCCGCAACGTGGTCATCGAGAAGAGCTTCGGCTCGCCCACCATCACCAAGGACGGCGTCACCGTCGCCAAGGAGATCGATCTCGAGAACCGCTTCGAGAACATGGGCGCGCAGATGGTGAAGGAGGTCGCGTCCAAGACCTCCGACAAGGCGGGTGACGGCACCACGACGGCGACGGTGCTGGCGCGCGCCATCTACGAGGAGGGCCTGAAGCTGGTGGCCGCCGGCCACAGCCCCATGGACCTCAAGCGCGGCATCGACAAGGCCGTGGAGGTGGTGGTCGCGGAGCTGAAGAAGATGTCCAAGACGACCACGGACAAGCAGGCCATCGCGCAGGTGGGCACCATCTCCGCCAACGGGGACGAGACCATCGGGCAGACCATCGCGGACGCGATGGAGAAGGTCGGCAAGGAGGGCGTCATCACCGTCGAGGAGGCCAAGGGCCTGGAGACGACGCTCGACGTGGTGGAGGGCATGCAGTTCGACCGTGGCTACGTGTCGCCGTACTTCGTCACGAACCGCGACCGCATGGAGGTCGTCCAGGACGACCCCTACATCCTCATCAGCGAGAAGAAGGTCTCGTCGATGCAGGACATGATCCCCGTGCTGGAGCAGGTGGCGCGCTCGGGCAAGCCGCTGCTCATCATCGCGGACGACATCGAGGGCGAGGCCCTGGCCACCCTGGTGGTGAACAAGATCCGCGGCGTGCTGAACGTGGCCGCGGTGAAGGCGCCGGGCTTCGGCGACCGCCGCAAGGACATGCTCAAGGACATCGCCACGCTGACGGGCGGCATGGTGGTGAGCGAGGAGCTGGGTCACAAGTACGAGAACCTGACCCTCAACGACCTGGGCCGCGCCAAGCGCATCACGGTGGACAAGGACAACACCACCATCGTGGACGGTGCCGGCCAGAAGGCGGACATCGAGGGCCGCATCAAGCTCATCCGCACCCAGATTGAGACGGTCACCAGCGACTACGACCGCGAGAAGCTCCAGGAGCGCATGGCGAAGCTCGTGGGCGGCGTGGCGGTCATCAACGTCGGCGCGGCGACCGAAGTGGAGATGAAGGAGAAGAAGGCCCGCGTGGAGGACGCGCTGCACGCGACCCGCGCGGCCGTCGAAGAGGGCATCGTCCCCGGCGGCGGCGTGGCCTACATCCGCAGCCTCAAGGCGCTGGACGGCCTGAAGCTGGGCGGCGAGCAGGACTTCGGCGTGGAGATCATCCGCAAGGCGCTCCAGGAGCCCCTGCGCAAGATCTCCAGCAACGCCGGCGTCGAGGGCGCCGTCGTCATCAACAAGGTCAAGGAAGGCACCGGCGCGTACGGCTTCAACGCCCGCACGGAGACCTACGAGGACCTGGAGAAGGCCGGCGTCATCGACCCGACGAAGGTCGAGCGCACCGCGCTGCAGAACGCCGCCTCCGTGGCGTCCCTGCTGCTCACCACCGAGGCGATGATCGCCGAGCGCCCCAAGAAGAAGGCCAAGGGCGGCGCGGGCGGCGGCGCCATGCCGGAGTACGGCGGCGACGACATGGACTACTGAGCCACTCCCTGGCTCTGTAGTTCCGTAGGGTTTCCGGCCCCGGTGGGCTTCCGCGCGATGCGGAAGCGCCCGGGGCCGGAGTCTTTTTCAGGGCGTGGTCTTCTTGAAGGCCAGGGCCAGCTCACGGCTGAGCGCCGCGGTGTCGGAGAGCAGCTTGGGCAGGCACGCGGCGGCCCCGGCGCGCAGCGACGCCAGCGCCGTGTCCATGGTGAGGTGCTCGGCCAGGACGACGAAGGGCGCGCCCTGGCTCAGGCCCCGGGCCAGCTCCAGCGCCTTCTTGCCGTAGGCCGGCGCGAAGTCCCACGACACCACCACGCCCACGGGCGGCTCCAGCGCGGCCACCTCCGCCCCGGCGACGACGCGCGCCTCCAGGCCCAAGAGCGACAGCGCCTCTGAAATCAGCCGCGCGGTGGCCGGGTTGTCCTCCAGCACGTCCACCCGGCGCATGGCGGCGCTGGGGGCCGGGGCGGGCGGCGCCACCGGCGTGTACAGCGTCTGGCGCAGGAGCGCGCGCACCTGGCGGATGTCGTCGAAGGGCTTGAGCAGGTAGTCCACCACGCCCAGTTGCAGCGCCTGCTGCGTCGTCACCAGCGACGGGTAGCCCGTCATCAGGATGACGCGCGAGGCGGGGTCCAGCTTCCGCGCGTGCTGGGCCAGCTCCAGTCCGGACAGCCCGGGCAGGTTCTTGTCCGTGACGATGAGGTCCACGCGCGAGGAGCGGAGGATTTCGAGCGCGGCCTCGCCGGTGGCCGCTTCAATCACCTCGCACTCCTTGTCCATCAGGTCCTTGAAGACCATCCGGATGATGCCCTCGTCATCCACCACCAGCAGGCGCTTGCGCGGCGGGCGCGGCGCGTCCGTGGGCGGGAAGAGCACGCGGAACACCGTGGCCGGAGGCGGCACTTCGCGCAGCGTCGTCGGCGGCACCAGGGCAATCTGCGCGTGGTGCTCCTGCGCGATGCGGCGACAGACGGCGAGCCCCAGGCCCGTGCCGCGTTTGCTGGCGGAGACGTAGGGCTCGAAGATGCGCGCCTTGAGGTCGTCCGGGATGCCCGGGCCCCAGTCGGACACGTAGAGGGCCGCGGACGCGCCCTCGCGCGCGAGCGTCACCTTCACGCGGCCCCGGCCGGACATGGCGTCGCGCGCGTTGTTGAGCAGGTTGAGCGTGAGCTGCTCGACGAGCCGCGCGTTGCCCTGGATGGTGAGGTCCTCCGGGGCCTCCACCTCCAGCGAGATGCGCGCGGAGTCCGGGTTGACGCTGAACACCTTCGCCGCCGCCCAGATGGGCGCGGCCAGGGACAGCCGCTGCTGCGGGGCCGGCCGCTCGCTGGCCAGGCGGATGAAGTCGGAGACGATCTGCTCCATCCGCTCCACCTGCGCGAGCAGCAACTTCAGCGGGCCGCTGGAGCCCCCTTCCTCGGCCAGCAGCTGGGCGTACGCCTTCGCGCCCAGCAGGGGCTGGCGCAGCTCGTGGAGGACCTCCGCGGCGACCTGGTGGGTATGGGCGTTGGCGCGTTGTAGCGCCGCTGCCGCGAGTCGTGCCTTGTCCAGGTCCCCCGCGTCCAGGGCCTGGAGCAGTTGCGCGAGCGGCGAGGGGGTCTCCATGCGAAGGAGCATGGCGGAGGCGGATGTTCAGACGCAACGCACCCCCAGCGGGATTCGGTTGACCGCGCCCGCGACCGAACGGATGCTCGCGAAAGCCCTCCAGCCGGACCTGACGGGACACACAGGTGCCCGCCCGCCTGCTGGGGACTCTCCCTGTCGCAGAGGCCCTCATGCCGCAGACGAACCCGTTCCACTCGCTGGTACCCCGGAAGCTGACGGACTCCGAACTGGCCCGCTCCATCCGGCTCAACATCGAGGCGGAGCTGGACGCCATCAACCTCTACGCCGCGCACCTGGACGCGACGGACAACGAGGAGGCGAAGGCCATCCTGCGGCACGTCATGGACGAGGAGCGCGAGCACGCCGCCCTGTTCTGGCAGCTCATCGCGCGGTTGGATCCGGAGCAGGCCCAGCACGACCGCGAGGCCGGGCAGAAGTACCGCCTCATCACCACCGGCGCGTCCCACGAAGAGGTGGAGGCGGTGAGCGAGGGCGGTGGCGCTCAGCCCGCGGAGGTGGAATTGCCCAAGCGCCTCACCGTAGGGAGCCTGCGCAAGTAGCGCGGGCCGGCTTCAGCCCTGGCCCTGCTGGGGCGGCGGGTTCTGACGGCGCTCGGCCGGGGTGGCTTCCAGGTCCTGCGCCGCCATGTAGACGACGTTCCGGGTGCCACGCTTGCCCCGGTACATGGCCCGGTCGGACAGGTCCAGCAGGTGATCCTTGTCCTGGGCGTGCTCCGGGAAGCTGGCCACGCCGATGCAGGTGGTGAGCTTGAGCGCCAGCCCCTCGCGGCCCAGGAACTGATGGGTCTCCATGGTGCGGCGGATGCGCTCGGCGACCTTGAGGGCCCCGCCAGAGTCGGTGCCGCGCAGGAGCACCACGTACTCGTCGCCGCCGAAGCGCGCGACCACGTCCGGGTCGCGCACGCAGCCCTTGAGCACGCGCGCGGCCTCCACCAGCACGCGCGAGCCGACGAGGTGCCCGTGCGTGTCGTTGATGGCCTTGAAGCGGTCCAGGTCCAGGAACAGCAGGGAGAAGGGCCGCTGCGTCTGGAGCGCCTCGTTCACCTCGCGGTCCAGCACCAGGTGCAGGTAGCGCGTGTTGAACAGGCGGGTGAGGTCGTCCACGTACGCCAGGTCCTCCACGGCGGCGAAGCGGCCCAGGTTGCGCAGGGCCAGGGCCCAGTTGCGCACGAGGAAGCCCACCGTCTCCACGTGGTGCCCCGCCGGGGGGCTGTCGTGGAAGAGCACCGCGTGGCCCAGCACCAGGTCGCCGTCCATGGCGGGGAAGGCGTGGGTGCGCGGCCAGGGCACCTGCAGGCCGTCGAGCACCAGGGACGTGCGCGTGCCCGAGAGCCGTTCGATGAGCTGCGGGACGAGCGCCTCGTGCAGGTCCACCGGCAGTCCGCGCATGCCGTGCGAGCGCAGGCCCGCGCCATTGGGGTCGCGCTCCAGGAGCACCACCGCGGAGGCGTTGGCCATGGACTCCAGCGCGTCCGAGACGGCCGAGGCCAGCCGCTCGCGGTCGAGCGTGGTGGCGATGCGCTGACCCGCCTCCAGCAGCGAGACGTGCTGGCGCAGGGACGCGTTCTCTCGCATCAGGTCGCGCGTGGTGAGCGCGCGGCGCAGCGCGTGCTCCAAAGCCTCCGGCGCCACGGGCTTGACGAGGTACTCCGCCGCGCCGCTCTTGATGGCGCGCACCGCGGGGGCCACCTTGTCCAGGCCGGTGATGACCAGCACCTCCACGCCGGGGTAGCGCTCGCGCACGTGGCGCAGGACCTCCATGCCGTCGCCGCCGGGGAGGATGAGGTCGGTCACCACCGCGTCGAACCGCTCCGCGGCGAGGGCGGCCTTCGCGTCCGCCACGGCGGCCACTGCCGTGACCAGGTGTCCCGCGGCCGTGAGGTAGTCGCCGTAGAGGTTGCGGGCGATCTTTTCGTCGTCGACGAGGAGCAGTCGCGCCATGACTGTCCTGGGCTTAGCACCCAACGCTGGAAGGCTGCTAGGGTCCCAGGCCGTGCCCTTTGAAAGCGGACGGCGGCTCTGCCTGCTGGTGGAGGCCGGTGAGACGCGCTACGCGGTGGAGGCCACCTCCGTCATCGAGGTCGCGATGCCGGGCGCTCGCGGCGCCAGCCTGCGCGGCGTACTGGAAGTGAAGGACCTCTCCTCGCTGCTCGGCGGGCCGCCGGAGGACGTGCCGGGCATGGTGGTGGTGCTGGACGTCAGCCCCACGCTCGCGGTGCGGGTGCGCTCCGTGGTGGAGGTTGCGGATGTCGCGAGGGATCCGTTCTTCCTGCTGCCACCGGGCCTGGCGGACTCGCTGGCGCCGCTGAGCCGGGGCGCGGTGCTGCACAAGGACCGGCTGTACCTGGAGCTCATCGTGGAGGCGCTGCCGCACCGGGCGGGCCCGCGGGCCTCACCGCCAGAGCCCCGGCCCGTGCACTGGGCGGACGAGCCCCCGGAGCGGGCGCTGGTGCTGGAGTCCCAGGGGGTGCTGTTCGGCGTGCCGCTGGGCTCTGTCTCCCAGGTGGTGCCCCGGGGCGAGGCCTTCAGCGTGCTGCCGGTGCAGAGCGGGCCGGTGGCGGGCGTCTATCCGCACGCGCAGGCGCTGTGGCCCATCTGTTCGGTTCCGGCACTCCTGGGGGCTCCGGCACGGGTGGAAGACCTGTTCGTCCTCACGGAGCTGGCCGGGCGGAACGTAGGGCTGGCGGCCACCCGGGTGCTTGGTGTGCTGCAGAAGTTCAAGCCGGCCGAGCTGACCGGAACCTTCCGGGCGCCGGGGCTGCCGGATCCGGTGATGTTACTGGACCTGCAGCGCATGTTTTCTTGATCGGCCCAAAGCGCGAACCCTAAGCTTCTCCGATTGACACAGGGCGTGCAGGCAGGCTTGCTCGCCCGAAATCTCAAACGAATTCAGGGGGGTATGCGCCCCCCGAGGCCGGAGCCGATGCCCAAGAATCTACTGATCGCCGACGACTCGCTCACCATCCGCAAGGTGATCGGGATGATCTTCGCGACGGAAGACTTCCAGGTGACCGCGGTGGACAACGGGCTGGACGCCATCTCCCGCACGCGCGAGCTGCGTCCGGACGTGGTGCTCGCCGACGTGATGATGCCGGGCAAGAGCGGCTACGAGGTCTGCGAGGCGCTCAAGAGCGACCCCTCCACGCAGGCCATCCCGGTGATGCTGCTCGCCGGCACCTTCGAGGCGTTCGACGAGAACCGCGCGAAGGCCGCCCGGGCGGACGACCACATCACCAAGCCCTTCGAGAGCCAGATCCTCCTCGACAAGGTGAAGGCCCTGGTGGGCCAGAAGTCCAACACCATGCCCGCGTCCGCCGCGACGCGCGTGCTGCCCCAGACCTCCACTCCGGTGGCCCCGCCTGCCGCGCCGCCCGCCGCCGCCGCGCCTCCGGGTGCGCGTCCCGCGGGTGCGCCGCCTCCGGGCGCCGTGCCTCCGGGTGCACGTCCCGCGGGTGCGCCGCCTCCGGGCGCGCGTCCGCCGGGCGCGGGCGTGCCTCCTCCTCCGGGCGCCGCGCGTCCGCTGCCGGGTGCCGTGCCTCCGGGTGCGCGTCCCGCGGGTGCGCCGCCTCCGGGCGCCATGCCGCCGGGTGCGCGTCCTCCGCCGGGCGCCATGCCGCCGGGTGCGCGTCCCGCGGGTGCGCCGCCTCCGGGTGCCATGCCGCCGGGAGCGCGTCCTCCGCCGGGTGCCATGCCGCCTCCGGGCGCGCGTCCTCCGGGGCCGGGCGTGCCGCCGCCTCCGGGCATGGCCGCGCGTCCTCCGGGCCCTGGCGCCCCGAACATCCCGGGTGGCTTCCCGCGTCCTCCGGGCGCCGCGCCGCTGCCCTCCGCGCCCCCTCC
>NZ_RAWK01000147.1 GCF_003612165.1 Corallococcus aberystwythensis
CACCGACACCAGCCCGCGCCTCCCCTCTTCCCCGGAGCGCACGCCGCGTCCCACGGCCGTCGCGAGCCTGGACCCGCAGGACGACGCGAAGCCCGCGCGCGACAGCCGGCGCCCCGTGTCCATCCTCGTGCGCCCCTACGGTTCCATCCGCGTGGACGGCGGTCCCGCCGGTACGCAGCAGCTCGCGCAGCACGACGTGCAGCTGCCCCCGGGCTCGCACACCGTCATCGTCTCCTGCGGCTACTGCGAGGACGCCACGGAGACCATCGACGTGAAGCCGGACGGCGAGAACGTCTTCCGCCTGCGCGCGCTCTTGAAGTCCTCGCAGCTCTCCATGGACTACCAGCCGCCGGACGCCACCGTGCGCGTGGGCGACGTGGAGCGCACCGCGCACGACAGCCTCCAGCACCCCTTCGACATCCGCTCGCCTCGCGGCCCCGCCAGCTTCCAGCACCGCGTGGAGGTGGAGATCTCCTCCCCCGGCTACAAGACCGAGAAGCGCGTCGTCCTGCTGGAGCCCGGCAAGCCCACCACCCTGCGCGGGAGCCTGGCGCCCGAATGAGCCGCGGCCCGCTGCTTCTCGTTGCCCTCGTCCTGGCCCTCTTCGGCCCCGCGTCCGCGCGCGCCCAGGCGCCCGCCACCGCGGATCCGGAGGTCGCGGCCCTGCGCTCGTCCTTCGAATACGGCAAGTACGCCGAGGTGCTGGATCGCGCCGGTCAGCGCATCGACCGGGGCGACCTGCCCGAAGAGGACCTCGTGGAGCTGCACAAGCTCGCGGGCCTGTCCGCCTTCAACCTCAACAAGACGGACGAGGCCGAACGCCACCTGCGCGCCGTGCTCCGGCTGGACCCTGACTTCAGCCTGGACCCCTTCGTCGTCCCGCCCCCGGCCGTCGCCTACTTCGAGGACTTGAAGAACCAGATGGCCGGTGAGCGCGATTTCCTCCGCCAGGAGCAGCGCCTGCGCCTGGAGCGCGAGAAGGCCGAGCAGGAGCGCCGGGAACAGGAGCGCGTCGCGCTGGAGACGCAGCGCCGCCGCGCGGAGGAGCTGGCCCGCCAGGTCACCGTGCGCACGGTGGAGAAGCGCAGCTTCCTGGTCAACTTCGTCCCCTTCGGCGCCGGCCAGTTCCAGCAGGGCCGCAGCGGCATGGGCATCGCCTTCGCCGCCACCGAAGGCGTCATGGCCATCACCAGCATCATCGCGTTCTTCGCGTACGACTCGCTCTTCGAGGAGCGGTTCGTGAACCTGGACAACGTGCTGGACGAGGACGGCCGCGCGTCCATCCCGGTGCGCTACATCCCCACGGACCGCGCCCGGCAGGCGGACACCTGGCAGCTGCTCCGGCTGGCCTCCGCCACCGGCTTCTACACCGTCTACGCCCTGGGCGTGGTGGACGCCGTCTACCACCACGAGGACCAGGTGGTGAGCAGCACCACCGTGGAGTCCCGCCCCGAACCGAAGCCCTCTCCTTCCGTCTCCCAGGCCGCGCCGCCCCGCGTGCGGCTGTACTCCACCCGTGGTGGGCTGGGCGCCGGCTTCTCCCTCGCGTTCTAGCCCCCAGAAATCCAAAGTCCGCCCATGGCCAGCCTCACCGTCCGCACCCCCGATGGAAAGGTCCGCACGGTCTCCCTGCTCAAGCGCATCACCAGCCTGGGGCGGGGATCCGACAACGACGTGCCACTGGAGGACGCCAGCGTCCCCTCCAATGCCCTGCACGTCACCTTCGACGGCACCCGCTACGAAGTGGGCAGCCTGGGCGCCACCTTCCACGTCAACGGCAAGCGCCGGGACAACCACGCGCTCGCCACCGGCGACGTGGTCAAGGTCGGCGGCACCGAGCTGACCTTCTCCCGCGAGGACGCCCCCCGCGAGCCCGTGCGCCGCGAGGTGCCCGAGCGCGAGGTGACGCTCGCCTCCGCCGCCACGGCGTCCTCCGACTCGCACACGGCGGAGCTGCCCGGCGTGGTGGGCCGGGAGCTGGTGCTGCTCAAGCGGCTGACCGCGTTCAGCGAGCGGCTCTTCGGCAGCTACGACGTGGACCGCATCCTGGAGAGCCTGCTGGACGAGGCCATCGAGGTGACTCGCGCCGACAAGGGCTTCCTCATCCTGATGGAGAGCGGCGAGCCGCGCGTGAAGGCCGCGCGCAACGTGGCGCGGGAGAACATCGAGGACGCGGTGGAGAAGCTGTCCGACTCCATCATCGCCAAGGTGGTGAAGGACCAGAAGGCCATCATCGTCGCGGACGCGCTGGACGCGCCGGAGTTCAAGGCCAGCGAGTCCGTGGTGAACCTGAAGGTCCACTCCGTCATGTGCGTGCCCGTGATGCACAAGGGCGACCTGTTCGGCGTGCTCTACGTGGGCAACGACCGGCTGGTGAACCGCTTCGAGCCCAAGAGCATGGACATGCTCACCGTGTTCGCGGCGCAGGCGTCCCTGCTCCTGCAGAACGCGCTGCTCGTGAACGACCTCAAGCTCGACAACACGGAGCTGCGCCGCAAGCTGGAGGACCAGCGCTACGGCGACATCGTGGGCGCGTGCCAGGGCATGCGGGACGTGTACAAGCGCATCGACAAGATCGCCCCCACGGACATCTCCGTGCTGATTACAGGCGAGACGGGCACGGGCAAGGAGCTCATCGCCCGGGAGATCCACCGCCGCTCGCCGCGCACCAAGGGCCCGTTCATCACGGTGAACTGCGGCGCCATCCCGGAGAACCTGCTGGAGAGCGAGCTGTTTGGCCACGCCAAGGGCGCCTTCACCGGCGCGGTGGCCACGCGGCCCGGCAAGTTCCAGGCGGCCATCGGCGGCACGCTCTTCCTGGACGAAATTGGCGAGATGCCGCTCCAGCTCCAGGTGAAGCTCCTGCGCGCGCTCCAGGACAAGGTCGTCTACAAGGTCGGTGAGAACCGCGGCGAGCCGGTGGACATCCGCGTGGTGGCCGCGACGAACAAGATCCTGGAGGACGAGGTGAAGCGGAACATGTTCCGCGAGGACCTCTACTACCGGCTCAACGTCGTCACCGTGAAGCTGCCGCCCCTGCGCGAGCGCGGCGAGGACGTCATCGTGCTGGGCCGCTTCTTCCTGCAGAAGTACGCGCGCGAGTTCAACTCCAAGGCGCGCGGCTTCACGCCCGCGGCCGCCGTGTCCATGAAGAAGTACGGCTGGCCGGGCAACATCCGCGAGCTGGAGAACCGCCTGAAGAAGGCGGTGGTGCTGGCGGACAAGCCGCTGTTGGGCGCGGACGACCTGGACCTCAAGCCGGAGAACCTGGAGCCCATCATGCCGCTGCTCCAGGCGAAGGAGGAGTTCCAGAAGCGCTACATCAACGAGGTGCTGGCGCGGAACAACGGCAACCGCACCAAGACGGCCAAGGACCTGGGCGTGGACCCGCGCACCATCTTCCGCCACCTGGAGAAGCTGGAGGCGGAGAAGACGGGCGGTCCGCTTCCGCCGGACGAGAACGAGGAACTGCTATAGGGTTCCCGTCAAGCCACGCCATGCACCGCCACGCGCCGCGACAGTCCCGGGGCATCCTCCAGCCGCTCGTGGCGGCGCTGGGGCTCGCGGCCCTCGCGGCGGGTTCCGGTTGCCTCATCCCCCAGGACGAGGCGCTGCTGGAGAGCGTGCCCCAGTTCAAGAACCGGCCGCCGCGCATCCTGGAGGAGCAGGTGACGCCCTCCGAGCGCATCCTGCGCACGTTCGGCGTGGGCAGCTGCGTCCAGTCATTCAACGTGGTGGTGGAGGACCTGGACGTGGACGACCGCATCACCGTGGAGTGGTACGTGGACTACAACCCGTCCAACCCCACGGGCTACTACCGGCAATTCGTCCTCGCCAATACCGGCCAGCCCCAGCGGGATCTCCGCGGCGAGCTGAGCATGGACCTGCGCTCGGCCAACAACCCGCTGGCCCCGCCGGGCATCCACCTGGTGGAGGCGCTCGTGACGGACCGGCACCTCACCAACCGCCAGCCGGATCCCCCGGAGGAGGTCCTCCTCGCGGACGGCGGCGTGGTGAAGAACCCGGGCTTCGTCACCTCGTACTCGTGGGTGGTGAACACCGTGCCGGGGGACTGTCAGTGAGGCGCGCGCTCCAGGCCCTGGCGCTCGCGCTCGGGCTGACCGGGGCGGGCGCGTGCGGCTTCCTGGAGGACGAACCGCCCCCGGAGCAGCTCGTGTGCCGCTCCGACGCCGAGTGCGCCTCCGGCCAGGTGTGCTTCGTGGACGGCTGCGGCAACCCCGGCGGCGACATCGTCGTGGAGGTGCAGCCGCTGCCCAAGGCGGGCATGTTCGCGCAGGACTTCCCGGTGGACCGCCTGCGCGCGGAGCAGAACCTGGAGCTGTTCAGCCCCGTGCGCCTCAGGGGCGAGGTATCGCGCGGCACTGTCGCCACGGCGGATGGCGGCACCCAGGCCCTCCCCTACCGGGCCCCCATCCACCTGCTGGCCACGGGCGAAAGCCGCCTCATCCCGGGCGTCGCGCGGCGCTACGAGACGACGCTCACCCCGGCTGACGGCGCGTGGGTGCTGCCCGTGGGCAGCGGCGACTACACGGTGACGCTCACGCCGCTGGACCCGGGCCTGCCGCCGCTGTCGCGCACCGCCGCCGTGGATCCCGCCACGGGCGGCATGGTGGCGTTTGCTCTGCCCACGGCCTCGCGCGTGGTGACGCTCACGGGGACGCTGGTGCTCCAGGGCTCACGGCGGGTGGACGCGGACATGGAGGTGCAGGTGCTGGACGAGTCCCTGCGCCCCCTGTCCCAGCGCGCCCGTGTGGCCCGCGACACGGGCGCGTTCCAGCTGGCGCTCGGCGCGGAGGACGCCGCGCGCGACACGGTGCTCCTGCGCGCGACCCCCGTGAACGCCGGGGACCTGATGCCCTGGAAGACCTTCGTCGTGGATCCGTCCGCGGCCCTGGCCACCCCGCTGGAGCTGGGCGACCCCGGCGCCGTCGTCCGCGTGGAGGGGCGCGTCCTGGAGAAGGATGGACAGACGCCCATGGCCGGCGCGCGCGTGTCGCTCCAGGGCCGCGTCGCCGGTGGCGGGACGTTCAAGGGTGTGCCGGTGCTGACGGACGAGAAGGGGCGCTACCAGCTCCCGTCGCGGCCCGGCGTCTCGGATCCCCCGCTCACGCTCGTCATCGTCCCGCCGCCCAGCTCCCCCTCGCGCCTGACGCTCCAGCCGGTGGTGGTGCCGGCGGCGGACACGGTGTTGCCGGACGCGACGTGCCCGGCGCGGATGACGGTGGTGGGCACCGTGAACACCCCGGAGGGCACGGGCCCCGCGTCGGGCGTGCGCGTCGTGGCGGAGCCGGTGGGCGCCCTCACCGGCTGGCCGCAGCCGCCCCTGGGCTTCGAGTCGCCCCTCACCACCAACAGCGAGGGCAACTTCTCGCTGGCGTTGGATCCGGGTGAATACCGGTTGGACTTCCTGCCCGGGGAGAACCTGCCGCGCGTCAGCCGCTTCGTCACCGTGCCGCCCGCTGTCGACACGTCGGAGGTGCTGATGCTGGCCCCGTTCACCCTGTCGCGGGGCCGTTCGCTGAGCGGCCGCATCACCCTGCCCCCGGACCCGGCGGTGGCACCGGACGGCATCGCGGCGAACGCGTCCGTGCGCTTCTTCCGGGTGGTGACGGTGGCGGGACGGCCGGATTCGCTGCTGCTGGCGCAGACGGTGTCCGACAGCACGGGGCGCTACTCCACCGTGCTGCCCACGCGCTGAAAAACCGTCAGCCCTACCGGCCGCTGTCCTTGCGGCGCGCGGTGTCGAAGGCGGCGTGCAGCGCGTCCACCGCGCCGCCCACCTCGCCCGCGTACTGCACCGCGTGGATGGTGTAGAGGTCCTGCACCCGTGTGAGGTGGCGGTACACCGAGCGCAGCTCCACGCGCGCCGGGTCCCTCGACTCCAGGGCGCACTCGGACTCGGTCTTGCGCACGCGCGTGAGCCACTCCGTGCGGAAGCGCATCCATTCCTGGTCGACCTTGCGGGCGGGGAGGACGTGCACGAGCTTCTCGCGCTCGGACTCCAGGTCCTTCCAGTGTCCGTCCGCGGCGTCCAGGCACTCGCGCACGGTGAGCGGTGGCGTCACGGCCGGGGGCCGCTCGGGCGTCATCGCCGCCACGGAGTGCCCCACGCTCCAAATGATCCACAGCGAGAACAGCGTGGCCAGCGTGATGTGGACCCCGTACGCGGCGCCACGGTAGCGGCGGAAACGGGGGTCTTTCCGGGGGTCTGGATCGGACACGGGGCCCAGGTCTTACGACCCTGGACCCCGGGTGGCAATCCTTCCCTTACACACCGTCCGGAAGCACAAAACCCCGGACGGGCGCGGAAGGGGTGTGGCTACTGGCCCGCGGCGGGGGCGGCCACGGCCGGGGCGGCCTGGGGCGCGCCCGCCGGAGCGGCGGCAGGCAGCGCGGCGGCGTCGGAGCCACCAGCGGCGGCGCGCTTCGCGGAGCTCAGGCGGCCGCGGAACTGCGACAGGTACTGGGTGGCCGGGTACGTGGCCAGCGCGTCGCGCACCGTGTCCGCCGCCTTATCGAACGCGCCCGTCTCCTGGTACGACTGGGCGAGCAGCAGCATGGCGTAGTCGCGCGTCTTGGACTTCTTGTCGCCTTCCACGAAGCGGGCCAGCAGCGGCACGGCCTTGTCGTGCTGACGCAGCTGGTTGTAGGCGGTGCCCAGGAAGAAGGACGCATCCAGCGCGTCCGCCTCCGGCGGGTTCATGGCCAGGAAGCGCGACAGGTCCTCCACTACGGCGTTCATCTCGTTCCTGCGGAAGGCGATCTTGCCGCGCTCGAAGGCGGCGTCGCCCGTCTCGCGGCGCAGGATGGCGGCGCGGTCGTTCAGCGCCTGGCGCTCCAGCGAGGACAGCTTCTGCGTGTCCAGCTTCACCAGCGCGTCGATGCCCTTGAGGCGCTCGTCACCCGGCAGCGTGGTCATCATCTTGTAGACCTCACCCGCGGCGCGCTGGGCCGTCAGGTGCGAGGTGGTGTCCGCGCGCTGCTTCTCCAGCTGCCCGGAGAGGTCCGCCACCTGCTTCTCCAGCCGCTCCCGCTCGTTGGTGTTGCTGGAGCTGCGTGCGCCGTTCACCAGCACCGCGCCACCGACCGCCAGCACCGCGAAGAGCGCGTAGGCCACCGCCGAGGAGATCCACTGCCGCTTCTGGAAGTCCTCGTGACGCTTGCCAACCGCCTTCACCTCCGCATGGAGGTTCTTGAGCAGGTTGTCCGTCTTGATGACGAGGTTGCGCGACTCGATGACTTCGCGGCGGAGCTCGGAGAGTTCCTTGTCGAGGTCAGTCTTCGGCTGTTCAGAGGGGGGCATGGACATCTTCCTGGGACCGGAAATGACTTCGGCCGACTCACGCATGCTAGGGGACTCTCCGGGATGAGGGGCGGGTTCTTTTGTCGCTCCCCAACAGAGCCCTCCGTGCTCACCATTCCCCGGAGTCCCCGCTTCATCCGCGCCCGCCTGCTCTCGCGCTGGAACTTTCCGCAGCGCTAGAAGTTGGTCAGCGGCCGGGAAGGATCCGGCGGGAACGTATAGGTCACACCGAGCGCGAACCAGTTGCCGCCGCTGCTGAAGCTGAAGGGGCCGGGGTAGCTCGTCGCGTTCGGGGACTCCACGGGGCCGCGCAGGAACATGAAGCGGTACTCGGCGGTGATGCCCCACTTCGCGGACAGGCGGAGCGTGGCGCCAAGCGAGCCCACCCAGGCCTGGGTGACCTTCTCCTGGAGGGACGAGCCCTCGCGCGTCGAGGAGACGACGGTGGGGCCCGTGAGCAGACCGGCGAAGGGCACCAGCCCCTGTGGGCCGACGTCGAGCACGCCCTGGAAGCGCATGCCGATGAGCAGGCCATAGGCCACGGTGCTGACCTTGCGGGACACAGGGCCGTCGCCGCCGGGCTCGGACAGGCGCAGGTTCTGCGTGGTGCCCAGCAGGTCGATGCCTATCTCCACCAGGTCCGACATCGCGTACGCGAACGTGGCCACGCCAAGCGGCGCTCCCGAGGACTCCGGCCCGCGCTCCAGGCCGTTGCCTGGCCCCTTGGTGCCGTACCAGGAGTCGTAGAGCGTGTTGTTGGAGGTGAGGCGGTAGCCGGCCTGAAGGGTGATGCGGCCTACGCCGTCCAGGTTGGTGGGGGCGTTGTCGCCGCCCATGTCCTCGTCCTGGGCAAGGGCGGGCGCGGCGGCGAGTGCGAGGAGGAGCGGCAGACGGCGGAGCATCAAGGCGCGGAACCCGGGGCTTTCTGCCAGCACGGGCACAGACGGCCCGGTGCTACAGGCGTGTCGCACACCGTAGCCGGGGGGCCTCCCGCGTCAACTTTCCGGTTCGTTCCCCGCCGTGTCGATTTCGCGCCCTACCATTCGTCGCGCTTTTGAACCCGACGTTGAACCCGACGTTCCAGGAGACCTCCCCATGCGCTTCATGATGATCGTCAAGGCGAACAGCGACAGCGAGACCGGCCGGCTTCCCTCCACGGAGGAGCTGACCCAGATGGGCAAGTACAACGAGGATCTGGTGAAGGCCGGCATCCTGCTCGCGGGCGAAGGGCTGCACCCCAGCTCCAAGGGCGTCCGCGTGGCGTTCTCCCCCAAGGGGACCACGGTGACGGATGGCCCCTTCTCGGAGACGAAGGAGCTGATCGCCGGCTTCTGGATCATCGAGGTGAAGTCGCGCGAGGAGGCCATCGCCTGGGCGCGCCGCATCCCCTTCCAGGACGGCGAGGTGGAGGTCCGCCAGGTGGCCTCCGCGGAGGACTTCGCGCCCAGCGACCCCACGGGTGAGCTGCGCGCGAAGGAGGAGGCGCTGCGCGCGCAGGTCGAGGCCAAGGCCAAGGCCTGAGCCGTCAGCGAGCGCGCCGCTCCAGCTCCAGGAGCGGCATCTCCAGCACCACCACCGTGCCGTGCGTGCACGGGGGTGTGAAGTCCGCCCGGTCCAGCTCCCCCAGCAGCGCGCGCAACTGCGCGTCGGTGAGCGGCGACGAGGACGCGCGGCGAGCAGCGTGACAGGCCATCACGCGCACGGCCTCCGCGAGGCTCGTCACGTCCAGGGGCGCGCTGCGCGGCGGCAGCGCGCGCGACAGCGCCTCCAGGAGCGCGCGGGGGTCCACGCCCTCCAGGCCCGCCGGCACCGACTTGAGCGCGAGCGCCGTGCCACCGAAGGGCTCCACGTCCACGCCCAGCTTGAGCAGCGCCTCGCGGCCGTCCACCAGCGCCTTCACCGCCGCCAGGGACAGGTCCACCGTGGTGCCGAACAGCGACGGCGGCGGCGCCTTCGTGTCGTCGTCCAGCCGGCGCAGGTACGCGGTGAGGCGCGCGCGCTCCAGCGCGGCGTGCGGATCCAGCACCACCAGCGTGCCGCCGGGGCCTTCGCAGACGTGGAAGCGGCTGCCCAACAGGCCCATGGGGCGCAGCGCCGCGAAGTAGCCCGGGGGCGGGGCTTCGTTGAGCTGCGGCTGGGCCTCGCCGAACGCGGGTGTGCGGCCCGGCATCGCGGGGCCCTGGAACGGACCGGAGAACGCGCTGCCCTGCGCTCCACCATTCGGCGTGAAGTACGACGGCGTCAGCGGGCGCGCGGGCATGGAGGCGCCCGGGCCCCCCGGGGCGTCCATCGCGGTGGGCAGCGGCGCGCCCCAGGTGGCCTCCTGCGCGCGGGTGAGGAAGCGCTCCACGGCGTGCGCGTAGTGCGCGGCGTCGCGGGGCTGGGGGTTGGCGGCCTGCTGTTCGGGCGTGCCCAGCCACGGGGATGCGCGCAGCACGCGTGAGAGGGCGGCGCTCACCGCGTCCTGCACGCCCCGGGCGTCCGCGAAGCGCACCTCCATCTTCTGCGGGTGCACGTTGACGTCCACCGCGCGGGGCTCCACGTCGATGTGCAGCACCACCACCGGCTGGCGGCCCGCGGGCAGGAAGTCCTGGAACGCGCGCTGCACGGTGCTGATGAGGCCGCGGTCGCGGATGTAGCGCCGGTTGACGAAGGTGTAGAGGCCGCGCGCGTTGGGCAGCGTGTACTCGGGCGACGCGAGGTAGCCCGTGACGACGACGCCCAGCCGGCGCTCCTCCACCGGGAACAGGTGCGGGAAGGACGCGGGGCCCAGGGCCGCGGCGATTCTCTCGCGCGGATCATGTCCGCTGGCGGGGCTTGAGAACAGCTCGTTGCCCTCGTGCGAGGCGAAGAAGCCGACCTCCGGGTACGCGAGCGCCAGGCGCACCACGGCCTCCTCGCAGTGCTTGAGCTCGGTGGCGCCCTGGCGCATGAACTTGCGGCGCGCGGGCACGTTGAAGAAGAGGTCCTCCACGGTGATGACGGTGCCCACGCGGGGCGGCGCGTCCTCCACCACCGGCGGGCCTCCGCCCTCCACCGAGACCTTGGTGCCCTCGTGCGCGTCCGGCTCCGCGGTGTGCAGCGTGAAGCGGGACACGGAAGCGATGGCGGGGATGGCCTCGCCCCGGAACCCCATGGAGTCGATGTGGAAGAGGTCGTCCAGCTCCCGCAGCTTGCTGGTGGCGTGGCGCTCCAGGCAGAGCGTGGCGTCCGCGCGGCTCATGCCGTGGCCGTCGTCGGAGATGGTGATGCGCCCCACCCCGCCGCCCTCCAGCTCCACGCGCACGGTGCGGGAGCCCGCGTCGAGCGAGTTCTCGCACAGCTCCTTCACCACGGAGGCGGGACGCTCCACCACCTCGCCGGCGGCGATCTTGTTGATGAGCACGTCGCTCAGGCGCGCGATTCGGGACATGGCGATCAGCCACCCTCCGCGAACTGGATGACGTTGTCCAGAACATCACCGGCGCGCTCGGCTGACATTCCCGGACGCCTGGGCTAACACCCGCCCTTGCGAATGGAAGTGATCCGAGCAGGCAAGGGCCCGATGCGCATCGCGGTGACAGGCGCCAATGGCGACTACGGCAAGCTGCTGCTGCCGAGGCTGGAAGCGGACCCCGGCGTGGAGAGCATCCTCGTGCTGGACACGAAGGAACCCCCGCCCATGAGCAAGGTGGAGTTCCACCGCGTGGACCTCACCCGCTACGACGCGGAAGGAGAGCTGACGGACGCGCTCACCGAGCGCCCCGTGGACGCCCTCTTCCACCTGGCGTTCCTCTTCGGGCCCATCCTCAACGGCCCGCTGGCGCACGAGCTGGAGGTCATCGGCACGATGAACGTGCTGACGGCGGTGGGCCGGGCGCGGCTGCCCCGGCTGGTGGTGCCGTCGCTCACGGCGACGTACGGCGCGCGGGGCAACAACCCGGCGCTCCTGCGCGAGGGGTCTCCGCTGTTCGGCTGTCCGCACAGCCGGTTCGTGAACGACAAGGTGGAGGTCGAAGGCCAGGTGCGGGCGTTCCGCGAGCGGCATCCGGACACGCGCACGCTGGTGCTGCGCTTCGCGCCCCTGCTGGGCCCGAGCCTGGACAATCCGGCGACGCGGTTGCTGTCGCACGCCGTGGTGCCCACGCTCCTGGGGTTCGACCCGCTCTGGCAGGCAGTGCACGAGGAGGACGCGGGCCGGGCGCTGCACCTGGCGCTCCGGGCGGAGGCGGCCGGGGAGTTCAACATCGTGGGGCGCGGGGTGCTGCCCCTGTCGGGGCTCATCCGCCAGGCGGGCGCGCAACCGCTCCCCCTGCCAGGGCCGTTGTTTCGTGGAGCACTTCGCGCGCTTGGTGCGGTGGGGGCGGGCACGTTGCCGGTGGCCCTGCTCGACTACATGCATTACTCCTGGGTCGCGGACGGGGAGCGCGCTGAGTCCGCGCTGGGGTTCGTGCCCCTCTACCACGTCAGGGACGCCGCCTCGGCGCTCAGAAGGAGCCAGTCATGACCAAGGGTGTCCTCGGGAATGATCCCTTCCAGCGGGGCGCCGCGCCTCGCACGGGTGAGGCGAAGGACGCCGCGGCCGACCCGAAGGCCGCGAAGAAGTCCGCGAAGGGTGCGAAGAAGTCAGCGGGCAAGGCGAAGGGCGCCAAGGCCAGCGCGCCGAAGTCCGGCCCGCAGGCGAAGGCCCCCAAGGGCGGCAAGGGCGCGGAGGCGAAGCAGGCCGCCGCGGCGCCGAAGACGCCCGCGGCCAGGGTCCACAAGTTCGAGGCGCGCGCGGACGGGCGCGGGAATGGAAATGGGAAGCCCGCGCAGGACGCGCACGCGCCCGGCGACGAGGGCTCTCCGCTGCGCGAGCCCTCCACGCCGGAGCCCGCCTCCGAGCCCCGGCCCCAGGTGCTCGCGGAGGAAGTCCACGGCTCGCGCCCCCAGGAGCGCAAGGTGGATCGCGCCCTGACGGAGGCCCTCGCCTCGGACGCCGCGGAGGCCGCCGCGAAGACGGCCGTGGACGGGCTGTTCGAGGGACGCCGCGGTCCGGACCGCGACATCGAGCGCGTGCTCGCGACGGAGCTCGTCGCCGAGCTGGCCGAGTCCGCCGTGCGGCAGGTCCTGGACGACGGCGACGGCGGCGCTCCCGAGCGGGAGCTCGCCACCGCGGTCGCGACCCAGGTGGCCGAGGCCACCGCCGGCGTCGCCGTGGATGAAGTCCTGGACCGCCACGCCACCAGCCCCGAGGAGCGAGCCCTGCCCACCGCCGAGGACCGCGATGCCCGGGACCTCGAAGACGCGGAGGACGAAGCGACCGAAGGGGTCTGGACCGCCGACGCCTGGCGCCGGGACCCGAAGGACGTGCCCCCTCCCGCGGACAGCACCGAGGAGGTCTGGACCGCGGACGCGTGGCGCCGCGACCCGGAAGGCATCGCCGTTTCGGGCGATCCCGAGGAGGACGACGACTTCGTCAGCGGCGTGGAGCGCGTCGAGGAGAACGGCGTGCACATCTCCGTCTCCATCATCGAGGGCGCCGCCCCGACGGACGTGGATCCGGAGGTGGAGCTGCCCGACGAGTCCCACGACGAGCTGCCGCCCAGCCGCCGGCCCCTGTCGCTCGTGGGCGACGCAGGAGAGAGGCCCCTCGAGGAAGAGCTTGAGCGGGGCGAGGCCGCCTTCGACCGTCCGGAGGAATCCGCCCCGCCCGCGGGCTTCGCGGGCCGCGCGGTGGGCATGCTCTCCCTGGCGCGAGACATCGCCGGACAGGCGCTCGCGAGTGAAGGCCTGGGCCGCGCCGTGGGCGCCATGCATGGCCTGATGGAGGCCATGCGCACCAGCCTGGGCACCGGTGGCGGCAGCCGGCTGGACGACTACGGCAAGGACGCGGGGCTGGTGGAGAACCTCCAGCCCGTCCTCGACTTCCTCTACGAGCAGTACTGGCGCGTCTCCGTGGAGGGCATTGATCAGGTGCCCCGGGGCGCCTCCATCCTCGTCGCCAACCACTCTGGCGCCCTGCCCTACGACGGCCTCGTGATGTCGCAGGCGCTGCTGCGTGAGCGGCCGGATCTGCTCGAGGCCCGCTGGCTCGTGGAGGATCAGGTCTTCCACGCGCCCATGCTGGGCACGCTCTTCAACCGCCTGGGCGCCGTGCGCGCCTCGCCGGAGAACGCGCTGCGGCTGCTCGACGAGCACCGGCCGCTCGTCGTCTTCCCGGAGGGCTACCAGGGCGCGAGCAAGCCGTTCGCGGAGCGCTACCGCCTCAAGCGCTTCGGCCGCGGCGGCTTCGTGAAGCTGGCCCTGCGCACCGGCGCGCCCATCGTCCCGGTGGCCATCGTCGGCGCGGAGGAGACGTCCCCGCTCCTGGGCCGCCTCCCCGGGGGCTTCCTTGGCTTCCCGTCGCTGCCGATCACCGCGCCCGGCCCGCTGCCCGCCAAGTGGACCATCCGCTTCGGCGAGCCGCTGACCATGGAAGGCCTGCCGCCGGAGGCCGCGGACGACCTGGGCGAGGTGCAGCGGCTGACGGAGCGCACCCGCGAGTCCATCCAGAGCATGCTCCAGGCCCTGCTGCGCGAGCGCCGCTCCGTGTTCGCGGGCTGAGAGTCCTGAGAAGGAACCGGGGGCGTCAGCCGCAGACGCGGTTGCGCCCCTGGCTCTTCGCTTCGAAGAGGCGCTCGTCCGCCGTGCGCACCAGGTCCGCGGGCTCGCGGTGGGTCGGCTCCAGCGTGGCCACGCCCACCGACAGCGTGACGGGGATGACCTGCTTGTCGAACTCGAAGCGCTGCCGCTCCACCAGCTTGCGCACCTTCTCCGCGAGCTGACGGGCGCCGCCCAGGTTGATCTCCGGCAGCAGCAGCGCGAACTCCTCGCCGCCGTAGCGGGCGAAGACGTCCTCGCGCCGGATGCGCGTGCGCACCGTGGACGCCAGCTGCTTGAGCACCGAGTCGCCCGCCAGGTGCCCGTAGGTGTCGTTCACTTCCTTGAAGTGATCCAGGTCGAACATCACCAGCGACAGCACGCGCTCGTAGCGGCGGCTGCGGGAGATCTCCCGGTCCAGCTGCTCGTCGAAGTAGCGGCGGTTGTAGATCTGCGTGAGGCCGTCCATCGTGGTCAGCCGGTAGATCTCGTCGTGGTACGCCGCCTCGATGTTGCCGCCCGCGATGAACTTGAAGATGGTGCGGCCAATCTTCACCAGGTCGCCGTTCTGCAGCGACCGCGCCGACGCCGCGACGTCGTCGTTGACGAACGTGCCGTTGGTGGACCCCAGGTCCTCGATGCGCACGCCCTTGGTGGTGTTGGTGATGCGCGCGTGGTTGCGGCTCACCGCTTCCTGATCAATCTGGATGTCCGCCTTGGACGACCGGCCGATCAGCGTCTCTTCGCGCGCCAGGTCGTACTTGCGGCCCAGGTCCAGGCCGTAGATGACCACCAGCGCCGCGTCCAGGTTGACGGGCCGCTCGGAGATCTTCGAGATGACGGTGACGACCGTCTCCTTCTGGCCCATGACGGGGACAAAGGTACCACCGCGCAATTCGCGAAAGCGAATTCACGGCCGGAACGGGTGCCCCTCCAGGTCGCAGAAGCACTGACACCCTGGCGCGTCAGGGCACCCGCACCGTGCGCGCGGCGCTGACGGCGGGCTGCAGCGGCAACCCGAATGCGTCCACCAATGACGCCACCAGCGTCACCTCCCCGGAGCAGAAGGCAGGCAGGGTGAGCGACACCTCGCCCGAGCGCGTGGTCTCGTCGAACCGCCGCTGCGCGAAGTCACACTCCGAGCCGCCGCCGCGCAAGATGATCAGCACCCCACCCTCGTCGCCGTTGGCGGCCTGCGTCCCGACCTGGAAGCCGTCCACCCGCAGGCGCAAGGTGGCGTCACGGGGCAGGGACGCCCCCTCGGCGGGCTCCAGCCACGTCACCTGGGGCCGGCCGTAGTTCAGCGCGGACACGGCGCGCACCGCCGAGGCGAGCGGCTCGGGCGCCAGCCCCCCGGACTCCGCCAGCGCGGAGAGGTTCAGCGGGCGGCCCTCGGACGAGGCCACGGCCAGCGCCTCCACGGACAGCGACGCGCGCGAGCCCTCCGTGTCGCCCTGGAAGGTGCGGTCCTCCAGGCCCGAGGGGGGCACGGGCAGGCGCACGCCGGTGACAGCGCGGCGGCCATCCACCCACACCGTCCAGCGCCGGCCGGCCACGTTGGTGAAGGTCGCGCGCACCTGCGTCGCACCCGGCACCGAGGCGGCCATGCGCCACTCGCGCGGCAGCAGGCCGTGCCACAAAGACGCGTAGGGGTTGTAGCGGGCGCCCTCCGGGATGGCGAGGAACGCGTCGGAGAGCGTCACCGGCAGCAGGCCCTCCGGATCGAAGCGCGGCGCCTCCAGGGGGGACATCACCGCGCTGGTGGCCTGGCCCACGGACTCCTCGCCGCCGAACACTCCCGACGACGCAACCGCCGTCAGCCGGTAGGGCCGTCCCTCCAGGCCGTGATGGGCCGGCGCCATGCGCACGCGCACGAAGCCCGGCGCGGAGAGCCCCGGCTGCATGTCCGTGTTCGGATCCACCGGGTTGGCGTTGACGGCGGCGCCCAGGCCCAGCGGCACCGTGCCCCGTCCAGGCGCGGTCACCGAGCCCACCACCAGCGCGCGCGACAGGTAGCCGTCGCGGAAGCGAGGAAGCGGTGGGACGCGCACCACGAACGGGAAGGCCAGCGGGACCTGCTGGAAGTCCAGCGGCGTGAGCGGCGCGGGGGACACCGGTCCACCCGGGTCCGGCGGACGCAGGGCGAATTGCACGTCGCGCGCGATGGCGGAGGAGAACCGTCCCGACGGAGGCAGCGCGCGCGCCAGGAGCAGCAGCGGATCCGTGCCCGGATCCATCATCCCCGCGGGCAGCTCACCGGACGGCACCTGCGCGGTGAGGGCCCAGGCCGTGCGTGTGCCACAGCCCCCCGTGCGCACGGCCGCGTCCGGATCCGCCACGCCCCCGAGCGCCTTGTCGCACACCCCGGCGATGCCCGGCACGTCCACGGACTCCGGCGCGAGGACGCCCAGCCCGTTCACCCAGACGTTGGCGGGCACGTGGAACTGGCGCAGGAGTCCGCCCAGCGTGAGGTCCACGGTCCGGCCGGGCCCCTGCACCTGGGCGGGCGAGGCCTCCGACAGGAGCCCCGGCACGGACAGCCCGGCCAGGCCCAGGGACAGCGCGCCGGCCGCCCCTCCGGGCGCGAGGTGGGTGAAGGCGACACGAACCCCACCCGCGCGGTCCACCGGGTTGCGGCGCAGCGGCAGGCGCAGGTCGCGCGAGCCGTTCATGTCGTAGTTCCCCACGGTGAGGTAGCCGAAATCCGGGTGGAAGACGGACACCGTCGAGTCGTTCCAGGCCGCGAGCACCGCCACGCCCCGCGCGTCCGTCGACTCGCGCGCCGTCGTGCCGCCCAGCGCGTCCGCCACCACCACCGAGGCCGCCTCGACGGGGTGGCCCGTGAGCGCGTCCGTCACCACCACGCGGACCTTTCCCGCGGCCGTGTGCGGGGGCAGCACGGTGACGCTCGCGCGGCACGTGACGTTGCCTGTCCGGGCCTCCACCGCCTCCACCTCCGCGCCCGCCGACTCCAGCGTGAACGTGGCACCGGAACCGAAGCCGCCCCCCTTCACGCCTGGCGACACGGCGGACCAGATGAGCCCTTCCTGGAGGACGACGGGGTGGCCGTCACGGGTGGTCGTCCAGGCCTCGAAGCGCGGGCTGCTGCCCACGGGCGCGACGACGCGCTCGGGCACCACGCGGCAGGTCGTGACCGTCTGGTTCAGCGGGGGCTCGACGCAGTCTCCATCGCGGCACACCTCGTCGCCGGAGCAGTCCGAGTCCTGGCTGCAGAGCGCGGGGACACAGCGGCTGGCGTCACAGCGGCAGCCCAGCCCTTGCGACTCACACGCGGCGATGGCGTTCAGTTCCCCGCGGCGATTCACCGAACAGTCGAGGTCCGTGCGGCACGCGGGCTCACAGCGCGACAGGGCGGTGTTGCAGAAGAACAGCGCCGGATCCGCACAGTCCTGATCCACCGTGCAGGCGTCGTCCGCCCTGCCCCCATGGATGAAGGGCGCATCCATGTCGGACATCCCGCAGCCCACGACGCAGGCCAACAGGCATGCGAGCACGAAGCCGGGAGACCGGATCGGATGGGGGATGGGACGCATGGGAACTCCGAGGGGGACCGGCCTTGCCCTGACATTACAGGGGGAAAGGCCGCGACGCGACCCGCGATGGCACCGGATCCGCTTTCCCTGAACGCCGGGAACCCGGGCGCATCCAGCAAATCCGCCGGCCGGGCAGGCAAGTGTTGGTTGGCATCCGGCGCCAGGAGTTCCAGAATCGCCCGACGATGGCGCGCAGTGAACCGAAGACCTTGGAGAGCCTGTTGCCCCGGGTGCTGGCGCGCCTCGCGGGAGAGTCGGGCCGCGCGTCGTCGCTGATGCCGCTCTGGATTGCCGCGGTGGGAGAGAACATCGCGCGCCACAGCCGCCCGCACCAGCTGGACGGCACCACGCTGGTCATCTCCGTGGAGAGCGCCGAGTGGGCCCAGGTCCTCACCCGCCAGGCAGACTCCCTCCGCGAGCGCTTCAACGAAAAGCTGGGCCCCGGCACCGTGAAGACGCTCGTCTTCCAGTTGGAGTCGCGATGAGGGGCGTGCTGCTGGGCCTGCTGCTCGCGGGCGCGTCCGCCGGCGCGCAGGCTCCGGCGGTGGTCTCCGTCCCAGTCCCAGTCCCGGACGCCGGGGCGCTCCCCGTCCCCGCGGAGACGCCCCAGGCCCAGGAGGCCCGGGCCCGGCTGCACGTCCAGCGCGAGTTCGAGCGTGTGGGACGGCGCGCGCCGTCCTCCGACAAGGCGCTGGAGGCCGCGGCCCGGAGGCTCGCGCGCGAGGCCCTGGCGGAGTTCACCACCGGCGCCCCGGACCTGCGCACGCTGACGGAGGCGGTCAGCGACTCGGGCGCCGCGGATCCGTCCCCGAAGGTGCTGGTCATCCGCGCCTGGGTGCACGCGCACGCCATCGAAACGTTCCTCGCCCGCACGGACTTCAACGACGAACGGGTGAGCCACTTCGGCGTGGGCGTGGCCTTCCTGGGGGAGCGCGCCGCGCTGGTGCTGCTCACCGCGGACCGCAAGGCGGAGGTGCTCCCCTTCTCCCGGATGCTCGCGAAGGCCGGGACGGAGAAGCGCGTGTGCGGCCGGCTGGTGCCGCCGCTGCTCAGCCCGCAGGTCTTCGTCACCCGGCCGGATGGCGAGGTGGAGGGCGTGAACCTGAGCCGCGCGCCCACCGGCACCAACGGCTTCTGCGCCTTGGTGACCTTCGCGACGCCCGGCAGCTACACCGTGGAGGTGGTGGGCCATGGGAACGCGGGCCCGGAGGTGGCGTCGCTGTTCCTCGTCCAGGTGGGCGCCCGCACCGCGCGCGGTGGACAGGAAGCGCAGCGCGAGCCCACCACGCTGGCCGAGGCCCGCACCGCCCTGTACGAGCGCATCAACACCCTGCGCCGCGCGCACAAGCTGCCGGAGCTCACGCCGGACGCGACACTGGAGGACGTGTCCCTGCGCTACAGCACGCGCATGGCCACCGAGGGCTTCTTCGCGCACATCGCGCCGGACGGCTCCACGCTCACCCGCCGGTTGCCGGAGGGCACGCGCTATGTGCGCGCCGGAGAGAACCTGGGGCTGGCGGCCGGACCGCTCGCGGCGCACTTCGGCATCGAGCACAGCCCCGGCCACCGCAAGAACCTGATGGACCCCGCGTTCCGCTTCATGGGCGTGGGCGTGGCGTTCCAGAAGGTGGACGGCCGCGACCAGGCCATCGTCACCGAGGTGTTCACCGCGGCCTCCCCCGGCGCGTCGCTCCCGGCGGACCCGGTGTCGGACGTCTACGAGGCCCTGTCCCGGCAGCGCGCCACGCTCAAGCTGCCGCCGCTGGTGCGCAGCGAGGCCCTGGAACAGCTGGCGCGCGAACACGCCCGCCGCGCGCTGGCGCAGGACGAGCCCGCCGCTGGAAACGGCGACCCGTCCCCGCTGCACGAGCGGGTGTTCTCCGCGCTGCCGGACGCAGGCACCGCGTCAGTGGACTTCTTCGTCGTGGGCGACCCGAACGCGGTGCCGGAATCACGCAGCCTGGCCACCGCCACCAACACCCGTGTGGGCGTGGGACTGGTGCGGGGCAACTCCAAGCGCTTTGGCCAGGGCCAGTACTGGGTGGCCGTCATCTACGCCGCGGTCCCCTGAAGCCGTGGCGTCAGGAAGCAACCGCGACGCGGACTCCGGCCACGTCCGGACTTCGGGCGTGGCCGGGGACAAGCTCGCGCGGGCCCGGTGGACTGGGCCCATGTCAGATGTCCTTGTTAGACAGGACGGCGCTGCGTGGCGTACGCCTCCAGCCCCATCTGCGGAGGAGCCAGGTTGGCGTACATGGGGCACTTCATGCACGTGAACGACTGCCAGCCGCGACGGACCGCCTCATCGAGGCAGTTGTCGTAGTGGTTGCAGTTCAGGTTGCGATGCGTCTCGACGCCTGCCCGCTTCGGGCCGGCTTCGGGATTGATGGTCTGCGGCAGATCGGATGGACACGGCTTCATGGAGCCTCCCCTATGAGCTGTTTCCCCCCCCGAGGTCTGTGAACGAGCAGTGCTACCGACGACAGGTGTTCCTGACACGACTGCGTCCGGAGTAGCGCTCAACGGCGGCGCAACGTAAGGATTCCCTCCGGATGGCGCAACGGGCCGACAACCCCGCGGGACCAGCCCGTGGCGGCGGGATCTAGGACTTGTCGGGCCGACTGTCAAACCGACCCCCGCCCACCTGGTGGGGAATGTCGACTGCAAACCTCTCGTTCCGAAGCCGCAAGGCCGCGAAGTGAAAGGAAGAATCCCATGAGTTGGACCGGCTGGGTGGCGGGTTGGGTGACGGGGGTGGCGCTGGGGCAATCCCCCACGACGCTGGAGGCCGTCCGCCTGCACCGGTCCGACGCGGCAGCGCTCGCCCGGGCGGAGCTCACCGCCTGCGAGAAGACGAAGTGCCCGGACGCAAGCCGCCTGGGCCTGCTCGCCGGGACGCTGGTGCTCTCCGACGGGGACGCGGCCCTGGCCCGGGACCTGCTCACCCGCCACGCGCCCCCTGCCCCCCTGGAGGCCTTCCACGCCTTCTACCTGGGCCAGGCGCGCTTCTACGCGGGCGACCCCAACGGCGCGGCGAAGGACTTCGAGCGGGCCCTGGAGAAGGCCTCGCCGGCCCTGGCCGTGCGCGCCCGGGCCCGCCTGGGGGAGTCCCTCCTGGACGCACACCGGCCCAGGGACGCGGCCCCGGTGCTGGAGTCGGCCGCGGCGGCGCAGCCCACCCCGGAGCTGCTCTTCCAGCGCGCCCAGGCCCGCGAGGCCACCGGCAACGCCGCGGGCCTGAGGGCGGACCTCAAGACGGTGGCGCTGCGGTTCCCCACCCACCCCTACGCGGACGAGGCGCTGGAGCGGCTGGCCGCGCTGAAGCCCCCGGTGAAGCTCACCCTGCCGGAGCACCTCCAGCGCGCCCGGGGCTTCCTCTCCGGCGACGCGGCGGAGCGGGCGGAGGAGGAGCTGGCGACAGCGGAGAAGCGGGGGCTGGTGAAGGGCGCTCCCGCCCAGGCGCAGGTGGCGCTCCTGCGTGCGCAGGTGCTCTTCGCGCGCGGCAAGCGCGAGGAGGCGGAGAAGGCGCTCGCGGTGGCGCGCAAGGGGCCGCCGGCCATCGCCGCGGAGGCCGCGCTGGTGGTGGCGCGCCGTGCGCTGCGCTCGGATGACAACGAGAAGGCGCGCAAGCTGATGGCGGCGCTGGACAAGGCCTACCCGTCCCAGGCCGCCGGTGAAGAGGGCGCGTTCTTCGCCGCGTGGCTGGACCTGCAGGGCGGCCGCTTCGAGGACGCGGCGAAGTCCTTCGCGGACTACGAGAAGCGCTACAAGGGTTCGCGCCGCCGTGACGAGGCGATGTGGTTCCGCGCCCTCTCGCACATCCGGCTGGAGCAGTACGCCAAGGCGCGCCAGGCGCTGGATGACCTGGTGACGGCCTACCCGAAGACGACCATGGCGCCGCAGGCGCGCTACTGGCAGGCGCGCACGGAGGAGCTGGGCGGCGGCAAGCCGGCGTCGGTGGGGCCCGCCTACGAGGCGGTCATCAGCGCGGCGCCCGCGTCGTTCTACGCGCTGCTCGCCACGGAGCGGCTGCGCGAGCTGGGACGCACGCCGCCCGCGGCCTTCCCGCAGCCTCCGAAGCAGCTCACCCTCCCCCGCCCGCCGGAGCTGGAGCTGGCGGTGGCACTGACGCGCGCGGGCCTCTTCCGCGACGCGGCGGACGAGGTGCAGTCGCGAGTGTCGGGTCTGCGCAGCGCGGACCAGGCGCTCCCGTTCGCGCACGCGCTCCTGCAGTTGGGGGAGTACGGCCACGCGCACGTCGTGGCGGCGCGCCACCTGTGGGGCCGGGCCTTCGGGGCCAAGGCGCCGGACGCGCTGGCCGCGTTCTACCCGCGCGCGTTCGCCCAGGCGGTGGAGACAGAGGCCACGCGGCAGGCGCTGGATCCGTTCCTCGTGTGGGCCATCATGCGGCGGGAGAGCGCCTTCCGCCCGGAGGTCATGAGCGCGGCGGACGCGCGCGGCCTCATGCAGATCATCCCGCCCACGGCGACGGAGATCGCCACGAAGATGGCGGAGCCCGCGCCCGCGCCGGCGGACCTCTTCGCCCCGGAGCGCAACATCCGCTACGGCGCGTGGTACCTGGCGCAGCTGATGAAGCGCTTCGCGCACCCGGCGCTCGCGGCCGCGGCCTACAACGCGGGCCCCAAGGCGGCGGTGCGGTGGACGAAGGAGCGCGGCACCCTGCCCCTGGACCTCTTCGTGGAGTCCATCCCCTACCGGGAGACGCGCGGCTACGTGAAGCAGGTGGTGGCGGACCTGTACCTCTACCACCGCTTCTACGAGAAGGACGGCACCCAGGCCCGGCTGGCCCTGGAAGTGCCCGCGCCCTCCGAGGACGGCGTCACCTTCTGACGAGGCAGTGACGGCTCAAGCGCCGCGCCAGCACGGGCGGCGCGGGCGCTTCGGCGCGCGGGGTCTTCAGCCGCCGCGCGAGGCCCGGCGGCGCTCGATTTCGAGCTCCAGCGACCGGACCACCTCCGACAGCGGCATGCTGCTGGAGTCCACGTGCACCGCGTCGTCGGCGGGCTTCAGGGGCGCCACCTCGCGCCCGGAGTCCGCGGCGTCGCGGCGTGTCTGGTCCTGGAGGACGCCCTCCAGGCTGCTGTCCACGCCCTTCTGGAACAGCTCCTCGAAGCGGCGGCGCGCCCGCACCTCCGGGTCCGCCGCGAGGAAGAACTTCACGTCCGCGTCCGGGAACACCACCGTGCCGATGTCCCGGCCCTCCAGGATGGCGCCCGACGGGGCCTCCAGCGCCAGCCGCCGCTGGAGCGCCAGGAGCCCCGCGCGCACCACCGGCCGCCCGGACACCTGCGACGCGCCCATGGAGATGGGGGGCGTGCGGATCTCCCCGGAGACGTCCTCGCCGCCCAGGAAGACGTGGTTCTCCTCGCCCACCACCTGGAAGTGGATGCGCACGCGCCCGAGCAGCTCGCCCAGCTTCGCGTCGTCGTCGAACGCGATGGCCTCGCGCGAGGCCATCAACGCCACGCAGCGGTAGATGGCGCCCGTGTCCACCAGCGCGAAGTTCAGCCGCCGCGCGAGCAGCTTGGACACGGAGGACTTGCCCGCCCCGGCCGGCCCGTCGATGGCGACGATGAACGGGCGCGCGCTCATGACAGGGCCTCCTTCAGCGCGGCCACGCACCGGGCGTTCTCCTGGGGCGTGCCCACGGAGATGCGCAGGCAGTTCGGGTGGCCGTTGCCCGCCATGGGCCGCACGATGACGCCCCGGCGCAAGAGCTGCTCGTACACCGCGGCGGACGGGCGGTGGCAGTCCACGAAGACGAAGTTCGCGTGGCTCTCCGTCAGCGTGAGCCCCAGCTTCGGCAGCTCCTCGCCGAAGTAGCGCAGGCCCTCGCGGTTGTTCTCGCGCGTGCGCTTCACGTGCTCCGTGTCCTCCAGCGCGGCCATGCCCGCCGCCTGCGCCACCGTCGTCAGGTTGAACGGCATGCGCGTGCGGTGCACGTAGCCCGCGAGCTTCGCGTCCATCACCGCGGAGCCCAGCCGGATGCCGGCCAGGCCGTGGATCTTGCTGAAGGTGCGCAGCCCCACGAGGTTCGGGTGCGCGTGGAAGAGCTCCACGGCGCTCGCGTAGTCGGGCCAGTCCACGAACTCCGCGTAGGCCTCGTCGTGGACGACGAGCACGTCCTTCGGCACCGCCGAAAGGAACGTCTCCAGGTCCTTGCGGCCGAAGGTGGTGCCCGTGGGGTTGTCCGGGTTGGCCAGGAACACCATGCGCGTGCGCTGCGTGACGGCGCGGGCCATGGCCTCCAGGTCGTAGCGGAAGCCCTCGCGCATGGGCACCTCCACGAACGCCCGGCCGTGCGCCTGCGCGGAGATGCGGTAGGCCGGGAACGAGCCCTTGCACAGGAGGATCTCCTCCTCCTGCGTCGTGAACGTGCGGATGAGCAGCTCAATCAGCTCATTGGACCCGCTGCCCAGCACCACTTCCTCCGGCTTCACGCCCAGGTGCGCGGCGAGCCTGCGCACCAGGTGGAAGCTGGTGGCGTCCGGGTACAGGTTCACCTGGCCCGCGGCGTTGCGCATGGCCTCCACCGCGCGGGGCGACGGGCCCAGCGGGTTCTCGTTGGAGGCCAGCTTGATGACGCCCTTGAGGCCGTACTCCCGCTCGGTCTCCTCGATGGGCTTGCCCGGGACATAGGCCTTGAGCGTCTCAACGTAGGGCGGAACGAGCGGTCGCATGGGATGAGAACCTCTATTTGCCGGAGAACATGCCGAGCGCGCGGAACTTGTCGTAGCGGTCGCGCACCAGCGCGTCCGGGGACAGCTCCGCCAGCTGGCCCAGGTGCTTGCGCAGCGTCTTGCCCAGCGCTTCCGCCGCCTTGGCCGCGTCGCGGTGCGCGCCGCCGGGAGGCTCCGGAATCACCTCGTCGATGATCTTCATCTCCAGCAGGTCCTGCGCGGTGGGGCGCATCGCGTCCGCGGCCTTGTCCGCCTTCGTCGCGTCGCGGAAGAGGATGGAGGCGCAGCCCTCCGGGGAGATGACGGAGTAGACGCTGTTCTGGAACATCAGCACGCGGTTGCCCACGCCAATGGCCAGCGCGCCGCCGGAGCCGCCCTCGCCCACCACCGTGGAGATGATGGGCACGCGCAGCCGGCTCATGACCTCCAGGTTCACGGCGATGGCCTCCGCCTGGCCGCGCTCCTCCGCGCCAATGCCCGGGTACGCCCCCGGCGTATCCACGAAGGTGAGGATGGGTTTCTCCATCCGCTCGGCCAGCTCCATCAGCCGGCGCGCCTTGCGGTAGCCCTCCGGGCGCGGCATGCCGAAGTTGCGCGCCATGTTCTCCTTCGTGTTGCGCCCCTTCTGATGGCCGATGAGCATCACCGTCTTGCCGTCGAAGCGCGCGAAGCCGCCGACGATGGACGGGTCCTCGCCGAAGTGCCGGTCCCCGCACATCTCGAAGAAGTCCGTGAAGAGGTACTGGACGTAGTCCAGGAAGTACGGGCGCGCGTTGTGGCGCGACAGCTGCACCACCTGCCAGCGGGTCAGGTCGCTGAAGATCTCCGTCTGGAGCTTCTTCGCCTTCTTCTCCAGCTTGGAGATCTCCGAGGAGAAGTCCACGGAGCCGCTGGTGGAGAGGACCTTCAGCTCTTCGATCTTCTTTTCCAGCTCGATGAGCGGGCGCTCGAAGTCGAGCGCGTAGCCAATGCCGGTTGCCATGGCGCCGAACTAGCACCAGGGTTCAGCCCTTTCAACGCGCAAGCGGTTACGCACCCCCTGGAATGTCCCGGGGAACGGCCCGTCTGGAGCCACATGATCCTCGTCCTCTCCCTGGCCCTGGCGTTGTC
>NZ_RAWK01000148.1 GCF_003612165.1 Corallococcus aberystwythensis
CAATGTCGGAGGGGTCACACCCGTTCCCATCCCGAACACGGAAGTTAAGCCCTCCAGAGCCGATGGTACTCCGCGGGAAACCGCGTGGGAGAGTAGGTCGCTGCCGGATTCTTTTTGAAAGCCCCTGTCGCCGCAAGGCGCCAGGGGCTTTTGTCTTTGCGGGCTTGTTTCTCCCGCCGCGGGACCTGGCTTGAGCGCTGATCCCCCGCTCGCGGGTGGCTGTCTTTGCGGCTCAACCCAGCAGGCGCGCTGCGAGAAACGCTGGCAGGGCAACGTAATAGAGCGCTCGGCAGGTCCACTCCGCGCCGATGCGGACGTTGCGTGCCCAGCGGGGACCCAGCCATGCGGCGCTGAAACAGAGCGCTTCCGCAAAGGCCCTCCAGAAACAGCCAAACAACAACAGCGCCAGGAACACGGGCAGCCAGGTGCGCGCGAAGGACATGAGGTACGCCGTCCATCCGTACATCTGGAGCTCTCCGAACGGACCGCCGAAGGAGATGTATTGGTGCGCTCGGAAGAAGATGCCCGCGAGTGCTCCGGGGACCAGGCCGTACTTCAATGCCTGGTCGTACCAGTGCCGGCGCCACTTCTCGCTGCGTGCCTGCGCGTACCTGACCCGTGGATCGTGACGCGCTTCCCCCATCGTGCCCAGCGCCGCGAGGAGGGGCATGGGCGCCTGCACTTCCAACCCGTAGTCAAAGGCGCGTCCCGTTCGCAGTCGCAGCGTGAGCCCGGGGCCAGGAATGGGCAGGTGCCAGGGGCGGACGGATTCCAGTGCTTCGAATGGAATCTCGAAGTGCGCGCCCCCGTGCTGCGTGAGTAGCAAACCCTCTGGACGCACCGTGACCGTGGCCCTCGTGCCCAGGTGCAACAAACGCAGCGCGATGAGCGGCAGCAACCCTCCGACCGCGAGTCCCGTTGCCAGCGGTCCGGGGAGCAGCGTCTGCGTGCCCTCGAGGACGTCCTTGAACAGCAGCGCGGTGAAATAGCAGAGCGTGCTCAACACCAGAGCGTGCAGCACCGCTCCCAGGGCGCGCAGCCGGGGTGTGAAGGCGTGAACGGGGAAGGGGCCGGACGCGTCGACGGTCATGGTAGGGGCATGGCCGCGCGCGCATTGCCTCGATGCGCGCGGCTTCCGTAGCATATGCACCCTGGAGGCCCCCAGAACATGCGTTCCCCGCAGCCTGGCCCTGAGCGTCGCACGGATTCCGATGGCGTGACGCGGGTGACGCCCTCGCACAAGACCTCCGGCGGTGTGGGCCCCTGGCTCATTGGTGGCGCCACCGCGGTGACTGGCCTGTGCGTGGGGCTTTGTCTGTGGTGGCTCTCCCGTCCTGTTCCTGTCGAGGACCTTCCTCCCATCGTGGTGGCCGCGCGCCCTGCACCGGTGGCTCCTTCAGTGGAGCCGTCGCGCCCTTCCGTGCGCCCCGCCGCGGTCCCTGTCGCCGCGCCCACGCCCGTGGAGGAGCCTGCTCCCATGTCCGCCGATGAGCCGCCCCCGCCGGAGGGCAAAACCGGGACGGCCCTGTATCAGCGCGGCACCAAGCCGCTGAAGCGCGGGCTCGTCGTCCCCGATGATTTCGAGCTGCCCCCTGGCTTCATGCGTCACTATCAGGCGACGGATAACGGCCAGCCGCTCGCCGCCATCCTGATGTTCCATCCGGACTTCACGCCCAGGGACGCCAACGGGCAGCTCATCCCCATTCCCGAGAACCGCGTGGTGCCCGAGGAACTGGCGCCCCCCGGCATGCCTCACCGGCTGCTGGAGATTCCTGTCGAGGACGAGGACTCCCAGTGACGTCTGGGAAGGGGTGGGCCGGGGCGCTCGTGGGCGTCGCGGCGACCACCGCCCTGTTCGCGGCGTTCGGACAACTGCAACCGGGCTGGGTGTGGCTGGGCGCGGTGGCCATGGCGCCGTGGCTTGCGGCGGTGGATCGCGCCCGTTCCTCCCGTGGCGCGGTACTTCTGGGCGCGCTGCTGTCGGTGACGTTCACCGCGGTCGTGTTCGGCTGGTTCCCTGGGGCCATTGCCGCGTACTCGCGTGCCCCGGTGTGGCTGTGCTGGGGCGTGTTCCTCCTCATCGCGCCCGTGCTGGAGCTCCAGTTCCTCACCGCCGCTTGGGTACGGTGGTATTCGCGCCGGCAGGTGGGGGATGCGCCGCGCCTTGCTTGGTTGCCTCCCTTGCTCACGGCCCTCGTGTACGTGGGCACCGAGTGGTTCACGCCCAAGCTGTTCGCCGAGACGCTGGGCCATGGGCTTTATGCCTCGGAGACTTTGCGCCAGGGGGCGGACGTGGCGGGCGCTCCAGGACTCACGCTGGGGCTGCTGCTCATCAACGAGTGTTTCGTCTCGGTGGCGCAGGGGCTGGTCTCGCGACGGGCCTTGCGGCTCGGGCCGGTGGTCCTGGCTGGTGTGCTGGCGCTTACGGGTTGGGGCTACGGACAGGTTCGGTTGGGGCAGGTGCGCGCGGCGGTGCGCTCGGCTCCGTCCCTGGTGGTGGGCGCGGTGCAGGCGAACATCACCAACATCGAGAAGCTGGCCGCGGAGCAGGGCACCTACGAAGTCGTTCGCAACATCCTGGATACGCACTACGCGATGTCGGATGCGCTGCTGCGCTCGGCGCCTGTGGACCTGCTGGTGTGGCCGGAGACGGTGTATCCGACGACGTTCGGAACTCCGAAGAGCGAGGACGGGGAGGCGCTCGATGATGAGATCCGCGCCTGGGTCGCGGAGCGCGGTGTTCCGCTGGTGTTCGGAACGTACGACCTGGATGGCGAACGCGAGTTCAACGCCGCCTTGTTCCTGGGTCCTTCCGCGACGGGTGAGCTGGCGCAGGCCGCGTACCGGAAGACGATGCTGTTTCCGCTCACCGAGTGGGTTCCGGACGCGGTGGACACTCCCGCGCTGCGCGCCTGGCTGCCGTGGACCGGCCGATGGAAGCGCGGTCCTGGGCCCCGGTTGGTGGACTTCCGGCTGAACGGCGGACGTGTCCTCAAGGTCGCTCCGCTCATCTGCTACGAGGCGCTCTTTCCCAACTACGTCGCCGCGGAGGTTCGCCAGGGGGCGGACCTGCTCCTCACGCTGTCGAATGACTCCTGGTTCTCCGGCACTCCCGCGCCCCGGCTCCACCTGATGCATGCGGCCTTTCGCAGCATCGAGACGCGTACGGCCCAGGTCCGGGTGACCAATTCTGGCATCTCCGCGTTCATCGACCCCGCGGGGACGTGGACCTCCGAGCTGGAGGACAACCAGCGCGCCAGCACCGTGATGCGTGTGCCGGCGGCGGAGCGGCTGAGCTCGCTCGCTGGCGCATGGGGGGACTGGTTGGGGCCCGTGGCGCTCGTGCTGGCTGTGGTGCTGAGCGTGTGGAGCCGACGCCACGTCGTCCCGTCATAGGCCCGAGTCCCATGTGAGGACCGCGGCCCCGTCTTCAGGCGGCTTCGGCGTTCCGGGCCGGGAGCCGGACGTCTGCCTCTGGCTTCCTCGCGATGACCTGGATCTCCCTCCGCAGGTGGGTCAGCCGGCAGACCTGGACCCAGGCCCAGAGGAAGGCGAAGCGTGCGTATTCGTACGGGGCTCGCAGACCCTTTGCCAGCCTTCGGCGCAGGATGTCCTTGCCTGCCTTCACCGGCTCCATGCCGGCCCTGGCGCAGGCGTCCGCGAGGTTGTGCTCGTAGAAGTACACATGGTGCTGCCAGCCGCGCCGGTCCGGCCGGAATGAACGGCCCTTCCGGGGCATCACGATGATCTTGTAGTAGGCCGCGTCCGGCACGATGACGAACGCCACGCCTCCGGGCCTCAGCACGCGCTGGATTTCGCGCAGCCCGTCCATGGGCTGGTCCACGTGCTCCAGCGTGTGCTTCAGCGTGATGATGTCGAAGGACGCATCCGGGAACGGCATCTGCGTCAGCGAGCCGTACTCGGCGGTGTAGCCACGCTCGCGGCAGAGGTTCACCGAGAACTGGGAGTAGTCCAGCCCCGTGGCCTTCAACCCCGCGCGCTGCGCTGCCTCCAGCACGTAGCCCGCGGAACACCCCACATCCAGCAGGTCCTTCGCGTGCGGCGCGTACTCCAGGCACACCAGCACCTGACGCAGGCACTTGCGCACCCGGTGGTCCCAGCGGCTCAGGTACTTCGCACGGTTGTGCTTGAAGTACTTCTCCTCGTAGCCGTCGCCCAGGCCCGGCTGTTGCTCGCTCTTGTAGATGAGCCCACAGCCCGTGCAGCGGCCGTAGCTCAGCTCTCGGAACGCAACGACCGGACGGGACCCGGTTTCCTTGCAGACAGGACAGGCGGCGTAGAAGGGAGCAAGCATCGTGGACCGCACCATCGGGTGTGGCATTCCATGGTGTCAATCCCTCTCAGGACGCAGGGCTCGTGTCTGCCCGCCTGGCAAGGCCCAGGGCTCCCAGCGCCAGCAGGGCGGCGATGGCGACTCCCAAGGCCATGGGCCTCGCGGTGCCGTCGTGGCTTGCGCTCACCGCCGCGGAGGCTCCGGCCGCCAGCATGAATTGGAGGGCCCCCAGTACCGCTGACGCGATGCCGGCCTGCTTCGCGTGCTGCTCCATCGCCAGCGCCGTCGCGTTGGGCGTGATGGCACCCAGGCTGGAGACGAATACGAACAGCGACAGCGCGATGCCCCACAGTCCTCCGAAGCCTGTCGATGCCACCGTCACCAGCGCCAGCCCCGCGAGCGCGGCGATGCGTACCGCCTGCTTCAACACCTGCTCCGGCGAGGAGCGCGCCAGCAGCCAGTGATTGAGCTGCGAGACCGCCACCAGTCCCGCCGCGTTCGCTCCGAAGAACCAGCCGAAGTGCTCAGGCTTCACATCGTGGAGCGTGATGAACACGAAGGGCGAACCGCCGATGTACGCGAACATTCCCGCCTGCGCGAGCGCCGCCGCCAGCGCGGGCCCCAGGAAGTCCGGCGCCTTCGTGATGCTCCACATGGCTTGAAAGGGTTTGGAATGGGAGGCGCCGCTCTTCGGGGGCGCTGTCTCCGGCAGGATGGCGAAGGCTGCTCCCAAGGCGATGAGGCCAATGACGGCGTGGCTTCCGAAGATGGCGCGCCAGCCCGCGGCTCGCAGCACCCAGCCGCCCAGCAGCGGGGCCAGGATGGGCGCCAGGCCCATCACCAGCACCAGCCGCGACATCATCCGCGCCGCCGCTGCTCCCGAGTGCAGGTCCCGGACGACGGCCCTCGTGGTCACCATGCCCACCGAGCCGCCCAGCGCCTGCACGAACCGGCATGCCGCCAACACCTCCGCCGAGGGCGCGGACGCGCAGCCGATGGAGCCCAGGACGTAGAGCACCAGTCCCACGTAGAGCGGCTTCGTGCGGCCGAACCGGTCACTCACCGGGCCGGAGAAGAGCTGCCCCACCGCGAGCCCCGCGAAGAACGTCGCCAGCGTGCGTTCCACCTCTCCGGCGGTCGCGTGCAGCGATTCGCCAATGGCGGGGAACGCCGGCAGGTACATGTCGATAGACAGCGGCCCGAAGCCGATGAGCGCTCCCAGGAGGAGGATCAACCCGGGGCCCTCCGTGGAGCGGGCGGGCCTGGGCGTGGCGGTCGTCATTTTGGGGTCCTCTTCCGCGGCATCAGCACGCGGATGAGCTGGCGCAGGACGGCTTCGTCCTCACCGGGGGCGTAGGTGGCTCCCCCTACGTGGGCGTTGAAACAGCGGGCCTCCAGCGCTCCACAGAGCGCTTCCGCCACGACCGCGGGCTCGGCCAGGTCGACCCTTCCGGAACGCTTTGCCCGGGCGAGCCACTTCGTCACGCCCTCTCGCAGCGCGACGGGGGGCGGCGTCTCCAGATGCATGGCCCTTGCTCCGCCCAGCACCGAGTAGTGCAAGACGAACAACCAGGGGACGAGCTGCCGCAGGAAGTCCCGGTGGTGCAGGAGCGCTTCCAGGAGCTGGTCCTCGAGGGAGACGTCGCCGCTCGGCCCGGGTTCCAGCAACGCGAGCGCGGTGGGGGGCACGGGGCGGAGGGCTCGCGACATCAGCGCCTCCTTCGTGCCCACCCGGTGCAGCAGCGCCGCCTGGGAGATGCCCAGCCGCTTCGCGATGTCCTGCAGCGGCGCGGAGGGGCCCTGCGCCAGGAACACGGCGCGGGCGGCTTCGTCGATCTCCGGATCGAGGACTCGAGGGGGGCGGGACATGGGCGCGGGAGATTAGTTACTGGTTGGTAACTAATCTCCCCACCCTGGTCACGCAAGGGACGTCAGAGGCGGCCGGCCTTGAGTTCGCCCACCAGGTGGGCGCAGGCGCGGACGGTGAGGGCCATCATGGTCAGGGTGGGGTTCTGCGGGCCCTGCGAGGGGAAGCAGGCGCCGTCCATGACGTAGAGGTTGGGCACGTCCCAGCTCTGGTTGAAGGGGTTGAGCACGGAGGTCTTCGGATCCTTGCCCATGCGCGCGGTGCCCACTTCGTGGATGGCCATGCCCGGATGGGAGAGCGTCTTGTTGACCTGCTCCACCGTGCAGCCCGCCTCCTCCAGCATCTCCAGGCAGGAAGCCGCCGCGTCCTCCGTCATCTTCAATTCGTTGTCCGAGTGACGGCACTCGATGTGCGCCGCGGGGATGCCCCAGCGGTCCTTCACCTTGTCGCTCAGCGTGACGCGGTTCTCCGGGCGCGGGATCATTTCGCCGAAGGGCACCATGTGCATCTGGTCGTCGAAGGTGAACACCTGCACGCCGTAGCCTCGCGCGAAGTCCGGGTGGCGTTCGCTGACGTTGCGGAACTGGGGGACGTACGCCCAGCCGTGCTCCTTCTGATGGAGGTGCGAGGGCAGGTTCATCCGCGCCTCGATGCCTCGCAGGTAGATGTGGTCCATCAGGTTCCGGCCCACGAGCCCCGAGCTGTTGGCCAGGCCGTCCGGGAACGCACGGTTGCGCGAGTGCAACAGCAACCGCGTGGATTCAATGGTGCCCGCGGACACCACCACCACCTTCGCGCGCACCTCTTCCGAGGTGCCGTTGTTCGCGTCGATGAAGGACACCCCCGTCACCCGGCCCGTGTTCGGGTCGTGCAGGATGTGGCTGGCGATGGCGTGCGAGCGCAGCGTGAGACGTCCCGTCTTCAGCGCCGCGGGGAGCGTCACCGGCGCGTTCGCGGTCCGGCGGGCGACGACGTGGCGCTGGGGCCAGCGGGCCTTCACCTTCTCACGCAGGCGGACCTCTCCAGGCGACAGCGGCGCGGGGCCGGAGAAGACGGAGTCCGGCAGCGTGTCCACGCCGTCCGAGTTGCCTCGCAGGCCCATCCACCGCTCCACGATTTCGTAGGACGGCGCCAGGTCCGCGTGCGACAGCGGCCAGTCCGGGCTCAACCCGTCCAGGCTGCCCGCGTGGAAGTTGAAGTCAGACAGCCGGTAGAACTGGCGGCCGTGGCTCCTCACGCCGGTCCGCCCGCCCACCTGCCGCGCGCGAATCCAGGCGAACGGCGCGTCGTCCGGCGTCGTGTAGGGATTGTCCACGTCATCCACGAAGGCGTGCGGATGGAAGGGCCAGGCGAAGCTCGTGGCCTGCACGGACTGGCGCGACTTGCGGCTGGCGTCCGACTCGATGCGGTAGCCCAGCTTCTGCTTCACGCGGTGCATCAGGTGGAGCGCGCGGTCCGCCTTCTCGCTGCGGCCCGCCTCCAGCACCAGCACCTGGAGCCCTGCCTCCGTCAGTTGCTTGGCCGCCCAACCTCCGCAGGCCCCCGAACCCACCACCACCGCGTCGTAGACCGTCTTCGTCGTCTTCATGCCTGCTCACCCGGACGGTCAGTCTGCCGCCGCTGCTAAAGTTCGCCTAAACTGTAAACCAGGGGCCTGTTGGCGCCTATAGGGTCTAAGGGTTTGGAGGGTGCCAACACAAGCCCGGGGCGGTGGCTTCCGCTCGGGTGCAGGTTGCTTGCTCTCGGAGAGGGGCGGACATGGCTGGTCTGTTGAAGCGGATCCGGTGGGGGCGGGTGCTGGGGGTGTTGGTGTTGCCATTGCTGCTGGTGGTGCTGGCGTTGAGCGGCCGCGCGGCGTGGCGCTCCGAGCAGTACTTCCACTATCCGAAGCCGGCGGCGGTGCTGCCCGAGGACTTTGGATCCGCGCGCGAGGTGACGCTGCGCACGGACGATGGGGTGGAGTTGCGCGGCTGGTACGTGCCTTCGCGGAACAGGGCGGCGTGGGTGCTGGCGCATGGCTTGTCGCAGACACGCATGGACCTGCTGCCGGAGGCCCGGGTGCTGCGCGACGCGGGGTATGGCGTGCTGCTGTTCGACCTGCGCGCGCATGGGCAGAGCGGGGGCGAGACGTCCACCTGGGGTGACAAGGAGCGCCAGGATGTGCGCGCGGCGCTGGCGTACGTGCGGGCGCAGCCGGACGTGGACTCCGCGCGCGTGGGGGCGCTGGGGTTCTCCATCGGGTCCGCGGCGGTGGCGGAGGTCGCGGCGAAGGATCCGCAGGTCGCGGCGGTGGTGCTGCTGTCTCCGTTCAACACGCTGCGGCTGGCGGCGGCGTATGACTTCCGGCGCTTCGGCGTGGTGACGCAGTCGGGAGCGCTGGTGCCGTTCTGGCGGCGGGGCATCGCGCTGGAGGAGGTGCGGACCATTGATGCCGTGGACCGCATCAAGCCCCGGCCCCTGTTCATCGTCGCGGGGACGGAGGAGTCCGGACAGCCGCTGCTGGATGAGTTGTTCACTCACGTCGCGCCGTATGCCCAGACGTGGCGCATTCCTGGCGCGTCGCATGGGAACTTCACCGCGACTGCTCCGCGGGAGTATCCGCGCCGGCTGCTGGAGTTCGCGGACACGGCGTTGAAGCCCGTGGAGGGGGAGGCTCCCGCGGTGGAGAAGCCCGTGGAGAAGAAGGCTCCGGCGAAGAAGCCTTCCCAACGGAAGAAGAAAGCGGGGGCCCGCTAGTTCCGCGCTACGCCTGGGCGGGCGGAGCGGCTTCGAGCTTGGCGAGCTCGTCCAGGTACATGCGGCCCTTCACCGGGTCCGTCATGTAGAGGAACGCCGCCATGCCCTTGAGCTGGTCCAGCGATTCGCCCTCGCGGCCGGGCTTGCCCTTCTGCCGGTTGTGGATGGCGGCTCGCAGGCGGCGCACCACGTCTCGCGGGACCCGGGCGGCGGGGGTTCCTTCCTTGGCCTCGTTCACCACGAGCCCTGTCACGCGCTGACGGCTGCCCTTGCGGGCGACTCGCGTCTTGTCCGGATGCACCGTGAAGCCTTCCGCCTCCACGATGTCCGTCACTCGCGCGAGCAGGACCGCCACCGGGGCTCCCTGCGCCCGGCGGGCCTTGGGGGCCTTCGCCTTCGTCCAGGAGAAGGTCAGGTCGTCCGCGTAGCGCGTGTACGTGAAGCCCAGCTTGCGAGACAGCGCCGACAGCCGCTTGTCCATGCGCAGGCACAGCGCGTTGGTGATGCCCGGCGACGTGGGCGCGCCCTGCGGGAGGGCTCGCGGCCCCTTCGCCACGTGCAGCGTCTTGCCCCGGAAGGACATCCGTTCGCGCGGCGCTTCCGTGGACATCAGCGCCAGCAGCGTGGACGTGTTCTCCGGCAGGCCGCCCTTGCGCAGCAGGCCCTTCACCCGGCGCCACGTCACCGTGGGGAAGAAGTCCTTCAGGTCCACCTTCACCACCACGTCCGCGCCCCGGTGTGCCAGCGCGTTGGTGAGGATGGAGCGCCCCGCCACGAAGCCGTGCGCCGCGCCGTGCACCGGCAGCCGCTCCACGACGTTGGAGAGCACCCAGCGCTGCGCTTCCTTCAGCTCCGGCTTGGGCGAGGTGATGGTGCGCTCGCCGCCCGTGCGCTTGGGGATGCGCCACGACACGTAGTTCGAGCCCGTGTCCACGTCGCGGTGGAACGCGAAGCCGCGCAGCTTGGACACGGTCAGGCCCAGCGCCTTCGCCAGGTCCTCCGCCGAGTCCAGCGTGGGCAGGCCGTTCTGGCGCGCGCGCTCCTCGCGGTGCTCCAGGTCGAACTTGTCGGGTCCACCCGCTTCGTTCCAGTGGATGCCCACGCCCAGGTGGTTCACATGCGTGGCCTTCCACGCCTCGTGGGCCTGGCGCTCCAGCGCGCGGCGCTCCACCGCCTCCGCCTTCTTCTTCTCCTTCCAGGCGTTCTTCTCCTTCTCCTTCAGCGAGGAGAAGTCGACTTCGTCCGCGAGCGCGCCCTTCGCCACGAGCTGCGCCTGCACCCATTCATCCGCGCTGCCGGCCTCGGTGATGGCCTTCCAGCGCGTGAGGAGGGCGTCGTGCGCGGCCTTGGCGGCCTCGCGCTTCGCGGCGGTGTTGGGGGCAGCTGCTGCGGGCGCGGCTTCGGGAGCGGCCTGCGGCGGGGCGGCGGGGACGAACGACTCCAGCTTGGCGGTCATCGAGGTACCTTCGACGGGCGCGGCGGCTCAGGGCGGGGTGCGGGACGAAGCGAGTAGTCGAGGGAGGCCAGGAAGGCACCACCAGCTCACCTGGGGCACGGTAGCCTCACCGGCTCTCCCCTCCGGTGCACTGGTGCCCGGGTGGGAAAACGGCGGCTGCGTCGTTGGTTCCGCTTCCCACCCGGGCACCAGTGCACCGGAGGGAGAGAGCCAAGAACAGGCTACCTTGCGGAGAGTGTCCAGCATTTCAACCAGAGCGGCGCAACGCCGCTCCCGCGCTCGAGGCGCTGAGGCTGATGCAGTCCAGACCTCTCTCGACTACTCGCTATTCAGTTGTCGTCCGGCACCCGCGTCCTTCCAGCCGCCCCGTCGGCGGCCGGGCCGTTGGTTGAGGGTTTACACCAGAGTCGAGGCCGCGTCGATGTAGCCGTCCGCGGTCAATTTCTCCAAACGGCTGAAGTACGCCGTCCGGGCTTCCGTGTCCGAGTCGAACCACAGGCGCTGGTGGCGCGAGTCGCCCAGGCGCGGCCCCCACGTGAGGGCCACCACCTTGCCGTCCAGCGACACGCGATACACCTGCTCCAGCCCCGTGGCCGGGTCCCGGCGCACGTACGCGCGCGTCTCCGCGCGGATGAGCTTGCGGCCCTCGGGCGTCTGGCGCAGCGCCTCTTCCTCGGCGCGGCGGCGCGCGTACGCCAGGCGCAGCGCGAGCATGTGCTCGCACGGGCCTTCGCGCAGGCCGGAGCGGCGGAAGTGCGGGCAGCCGCAGCCCGCGTCCTTCACGCGGCCCTCCAGATCCATGGTGAAGCTGGGGAAGAAGCTGCGAACGGCCTCGCGGTCCACGACTTCGCCCTGGATGCGCGTGCCTTCGCCCACCAGGTCGTGCACCTGCGTGAGCTTCACCTCTCCCGAGCCGGGGCCGCCGTCGCCGAGCAGGCGGTGGGCGCGGGCTTCGCGCTCGTTGCCGTAGCGCAGCGCGGCCTCGTCCACCGGGGTGGGCATCAGTTCGCGCGGGCGGTAGGTGCCTCGCGCCACGTCGAAGAGGACGCGGCCCCGGAGGCATTCGAGCTGGAGCGCGGCGCGGACCTGGTCCTTCGGGGCTCCCGCGTCCTTCGTCAGCACGTCGAAGGGGAGGGGACCGTCCTGGCGCAGGCGCAGGCGCAGCTTCTCCGCCAGACCCTCCGGTACGTCGCGCGGCATCAGCGCGTCAAAGGCGGCGGCGCTGGACCAGCCGCTCTCCGTCCAGCCCGTGAGCCCCAGCGTCAGCGTTGCCACGCCCAGGTCGATGACCCAGAACACCGGGAGGCCCGGACCCAGCAGCTGCACGTGCACGCTCTTCGCGTGGGGCAACAGGCGCGCGAGCGCGGCGAGGCGCTGACGGCCGAAGGTGCGCACCACCGCGGGCGCGCTGCCGGTGTACGGGCCGCCGTGACACTCCAGGACCTGCTCCCACGGCTCCAGCACCAGGCGGGGCGGGGCTCCAGGGACCAGCTCGAAGCGCAGCGCGCGGGGCGCCTTCTTCGAGCGGCGGGTGCGCAGCGCGAAGAGCAGGTTGTACAGGTCGATGGGCGCGATGGAGCAGGTGGTGGCCGGCAGCGTCGCGGCGGACTGCACCTGGAGGAAGCCTCGCAGCCACGCGTGGGGGACCTCCACCGTGCGCGGGGCTCGCGGCTCCGTGGCGGGCGCGGCCTTCGCGGCGGGGGCGACGTGGGCCTCCAGCACCACCGGGGCGTAGGCGCGCAGGCGGTCCAGCCGGGCGGGCAGGTCCTGCGGCACGTCCAGGAAGGTGGAGCCGTGCGCGGCTTCGCGCTTGTCGAAGAGGCTGTTGTCGAAGGCGAGGCGCGCGTAGGCGCTCTCGTCGCGGGAGAAGACCTCCAGCGAGACCTGATCCGGATCCACCGTGAGGACGGGGTCCAGGACGGCGTCCTTCTTCTCTTCGCCCTCCAGCGCGTTGTCGAGGAAGGACTTCTGCGCTTCCCAGATCTGCGCGCTGGCGCGCTTGCCCTGCTTCATCAGGTACGCGAGGTACGCGGTGCGGTCGCGGCCCCGGTAGCGCAGGTCGCTGGAGAGCACCGCGAAGGCGGCGGCCAGCGCGTCGCGGAAGAGGGTGGGGTCCTTCACCTGGCCACTGACGCCCACGGTGCCGCGCGAGCCCTCCAGGGCCAGCTGCACGCGCGAGGCGTCCGGCGTGACGACCACGTCGCTCTGCGCGGCGTAGCTCAGCGCGACGGGATGACGTGCGGTTGCGGTGCTCACGACGGTTGACCTTCCTTCCGGGCGCGCTCAGCGGCCCGGCGTGCACGTTTGTGGGCGCGGTAGGCCGCCTTGCGCAGCTCCACCGACTGCGACTTGTCGAAGGCCGCCGTCTTCAGCAGCGCCGCGGCTTCGTCTCCGCCCAGCCGTCCCAGCGCGGCCCAGGCATCCTGCCGCACCTCCGGCTTCGCGTCGGCGGCCACGGGCTTGAGCGGCTCCAGGTCCTTCTTCGCCAGCAGCGCGGGGACCGCGAGCCTGCGGGCCTCGCTGGCCGTGAGCGCGGACGCCGGCACCTTCGCGCCCGTGGGGCCCAGGGCCACCGGGTCGAAGGGCTTCACCTCCAGCGCCCAGGCCGAGGACTGCTCCGGTGCCAGCGCGGCCAGCACCGACGCGGCCGCGGAGCGCACGTTCGCGTCCGGGTCACCCAGTGCGGTGCGCAGGGCCTGCGCTTCGTTCGTGGCCTTCATCCGTCCTAGCACCCGCGCCGCTTCCTGGCGCACGGCGGCGGGGGCCTGGGCCTCGCCCTTGCGCAGAATCTCCGCGGACGTCGCGACCAGCTCCTTCGCGCCCAGCCGTGAGCCTGCCCAGAGCAGGCGCTCCCAGGCGGCGGCCAGCGGGTCCTTCTTCGGCGGCTGCGCGGTGGCCCAGGCGGCGGCGGTGCGCCGTTCGGCGGCAACGAGCGCGCGGGTCAGTGCGGCCGTGTCCACAGCTCCGGCTTCGCGTGCGTCACCCGTCCAGGTGCCCACGAGCCGCGCGGCTTCTTCCCGCGCCTCCGGCTTGTCGTGGCCGAACAGGGCGACGACCTCCGGTACGGGCATCGCTCCCCGGCGGGCCAGGCCTCGACGCAGACGGAGACGCAGCTCCGCGTTGTCCAGCGTGGCCAGGCGGGGCACGAGCAGGGCCGGGTCTCCCTCGCTGGCGAGGTACGTGGCGGCGGGCTCGGAGATGTCCTCGTGCTCGCTCTGCACGGCGAGGAACTCCACCCGCGTGCGCTCCTTCGGGAAGAGCACGTCCAGCGCCTTGCGTGCGGCGGCGCGCAGGTCGTCGTCCTCCTCGTTCAGCGCGGCGGCCAGCGCGGCTTCCGCGGCCGTGTCTCCGAACTTGCCCAGCTCCTCCGCGACCGTGCGGCGCACGTCGTCGTCCGTGTCGCTGTCGGCGAGCAGCGCCTCCAGCTTCACCCGGGCGCGCTCTCCACCCAGGGCACGCAGGCCACGCACGCCGGCTTCCTGGCGCTGGGAGGCGTTGCCGTCCGTGGCCGCGGCTTCCACCTTCTCCTCGACGCGGCGGCGGTCCTCGCCATCGGGCATCCGGTTCGCGAGCCGGCCCAGCGCTTCGATGGCGGCGAACACCATGTCCTCTTCCGCCGGCGCGTCCGGGGTGCCTCCGTTGGCCACCGTCTCCAGCTCGGAGAGGGCGCGCACGTCGCCCAGGGTGCCGAGCGCGAGCAGGGCGCGGCCCCGCTCGTGCGGCTCACCGGCGCGCGCATACAGGAGCAGGGGACGCAGGGCGCTGGCCCGACGCTGGTGCGCCACGCCTTCCGCCGCGGGCAGCATCAGCTCCCGGGCTCCGGCGCGGAGGATCTCCTCCAGCGGCTCCACCGCCGCGCCCTCTTCCACCACCCGCTTCGAGTAGTGCTCCACGGCCGCCGCGCGCACGGTGACGTCGCGGTCGCTGAAGAGCTGGACGAGCAGCGCGTCCTGGCCCTCGCTCTTGCCGTGCTCCAGTTCGCGAGCGGCGGCCTTGCGGACCTCCGGGTCCTGGCTCTTCACCGCCACACGCAGGAAGCGCACCGCGAGGGCCGCGTCGCGCTTCTTCAGCTCGCGCTCGTCCTCGTCGAGCTTCTCCTGCTCCGGCGGCCAGGTGAGCTGCATCGCGGCCGTCACGCAGGCGAGGCGCACGGACGGAGCTTCGTCCTCCACGCTCTGGCGCGCGAGCACGTCCAGCGCGTCCGCGCGGTGGGTGCGGCCCAGCGCGGCCACCAGCTTCGTGCGCTCCGGAATCTCCGTGGCCACCGACAGGCGCGCGGCCATGGCGGCCACGGCGGCGGAGGTCCCCAGGCGCGCCAGGGCCTCCTGTGCACGGCGCGTGACAGCCGGCGTCTCCGAGCGCAGGAAGGTGCCCAGCACCTCCACGGCGCGGTCGTCACCCCGGAACGCGAGCAGCTCCGCGGCGCGCAGCCGCAGGTCCTCGTGCTCGCTGCCCATCGCGCGGCCCAGGGCCTCCGTGACGCGCGAGTCGTTGGCTCCCGCGAGCCGTTCGATGACGCCCACGCGCAGGTCGGCGTGCTCGCTGCCCAGCGCGGCCAGGAGCGGATCCAGGCTGCCCGGCGGGCTCAGCTTCTCCAGGAGCTCGAAGGCGGACTTGCGCACCTCCGGCAGCGGCGAGTTGAGCGCCGCGGTCACGCGCGGGCGGGCCTTGTCGCCGCGCTCCGCCAGTTCCTCCAGCGCCGCGCGCGCCACGTCCGGGGCCAGCGACGCGAGGGCCAGCGCCAGCGGCTCGTCGCTGCCGGCGGGGTACAGCTCCTTGAGGCCCGCGAGCGCGGCCCGGCGTACGAGCTGGTGCGGGTCTTCCAACGCGCGCAGCAGGGCGGCCACCGCGGCGGACGTGCCCGCGTAGCCTTCCTGCGTGAGCTTCACCACCCGGTCCACGGCGTCGCGGCGAACGCGGTGGCCCTCTTCGTCACCCGCGGTCACCTGCCGCAGCAGGCCCACGTAGGCGCCGAACGCCAGGCGGCGCAGGTGCTGACGCTCCGCCTGCATCGCGTTCTGCGGCGTCGCCGATGCGCCTTCCGGCGGCTTCACCGCGGAGAAGAGGCGGCGCAGCCAGCTCTTGCCCGTGGCGGAGGCCGTGCCCTGCTTCTCCGGCGTGGAGGGCTGCACCACGTGCGCGGCGCCCTGGGCCGTCTCCGGCTTCCACGGGGCCTGGAGCGAGCTGGGCCGCGCGACCTTCTGCGCTTCACGGAAGTAGTCCAGCGGCTTGTTGCGCAGCAGCAGAACCTGGGCCGCCGCGTAGCGCTGCTCCGGCTGGCCGCTGGAGAGCGCCTCGGCGAGGCCAATCACGCGCTTCGCCCGCTCTTCCTCCGCGGGCCAGTCCTTCATGTCGCCGGCCTTCTCCGGACGCGGCGGCAGCAGCACCTCCACCAGGTGGGCTCTGTACGCCTCCGGCTCTGTGCGCAGCTCCAGCGCGCGGGCCGCGGCGTAGCGCACCTCCGGACGGCCGCTGGACAGCGCGCTCGTCAGCAGGTCCGGCGGTCCACCCTCGCGGCTGGCGCGCAGGTCCCGCGCGAGCACGATGGCGAAGACCATCTCCTGCACTTCGCGCGCGGAGTCCTCCAGGCCGTGCAGCAGGCCGCCGTCACCCTCGGGGCCCAGGGCCGCGAAGGCGAGGATGGCGCCCAGCCGGATGGGCAGGTGCTCATGGCGCAGGTTCCCCGTGAGCACCGGCAGCGCGCGCACGTCACCCAGGCGCGCCAGGCCGTCCGCCGCCCACGAACGCGCCGCGACCAGCGAGTGGCCCAGCGCATCCAGCAGCGCACCTTCGTCGCCACGGCGGCTCGCGGTGGCGAGGCCTCGCGCGCCCTGCTCCTGGAGGTCCGTCACCTCGTGGGGCAGCAGCGTGGTGGCGTAGAAGCCCAGCAGGCGCCGCGAGCCCAACGTGGCCAGCGCTCGCGATGCGCGGACGCGCAGGGGGACGAGGAAGCCGGGCGGGTACATCCGCTCCAGGTCCTTGTCCGTGATGAGCCCGCGCATGGGCTCGATGATGTCCTCCGCGCCGCGCGGGGCGAGCAGCTCCGCGGCCCGCACGCGCACCGGCAGCGCCGTCGCCGCGATGCCCGCGAGCAGCGGCCCGTTCTCGTTCGGGATGAGCTTGTCGAGCGACTCCAGCGCCGCGAACGCCACGTCCAGGTGTTCGTCCTGCACGCGCTTGAGCAGCGCGGAGCGCATGGCTTCCGCCGGGGCGTGCACGGCGGCCTTGGCGGCCTTCTCGCGCAGGGCCGGGTGCGTGGTGTTGAGCGCGGCCAGGTGCGGCTCCGGCTTCTCCTTGCCGGCCAGCTTCACCCACGCCTCGTAGGCGGCGGTGGCCACGCTGGCGTCGCGGTCCTCCACGGACTTCTTCAGACGCTCCAGCGCCCAGTCGTCCGTGCCGCGCTGCGCGAGCACTTCCACCGCGCGGGTGCGCAGGTCCGGGAAGCGGCCCGCCAGTGCGCGGTCCAGCGCCTTCACCGGCTCCTTGTCATTCCACGCCCACAGCGTGCGGAAGGCCTCGCCGCGCACCTTGGCGGATTCGTCCTCCAGCGCGTCGCCCAGCAGCCCTTCGGCGCCTTCCGCCTTCGCGCCCAGCTTCACCAGCCGGTCCAGGCCGCGCACGCGCACGTCCTCGTGGCCGGAGCGCAGCGCGGCTTCCGCGGCGGACAGCGGCGCGTCCGAGTCCAGCGCCACCACGGCCGTCAACGCCGCCGCGCGCACGTCGCCGTCCGCGTCGTCCAGCATCCACACCAGCCGCTCGCGGGCGCGCGGGTCCTGCAACGCCTGGAGCGCGGTGGCCGTCTCGCGGCGGATGGCGGCGTCGTCCTCGCGCGACAGCTGGAGCAGCGCGCCCAGGGCGCGGCCGTCACCCAGCTGCGCCAGCACGCGCGCCCCGCGCACGGCCGTGTCCGGCATGCGGCACGCCATGGCCGCGAGCAGCGGCTCCAGGTCCGCTTCCGTCAGCGCCGTCCCAGCGGCGGCCTTGCCGAAGAGCTGCTCACGCGAGGCGGCCAGCTCCGCGTCGGTGTTGAACTTCGCCTCCGCGTCTCCGGCCGTGCGCTTCGACTGGAGCGTCAGCATGCGGGTCACTTCCCGCACCGTGCGCGCGAACTCCTCGTCCTTCGCCTCCAGCGTGGCGGCCAGCGGCCGGCGCTCCAGCACTCGCACCGCGAAGGCCACGCGGCGCACGTCCCGGTCCGCGTCGTCCAGCGCTCGTGCCACCAGCGGCTGCAGGCGCGGGTCGCCCAGCAGGCCCGCCACCGACGCGCGCAGCAGCACCTCCACCTTGAGGGCCGCGGGGCCGCGCTCGAAGGCGAGCTTCAGCGGCTCCGTGCTGCCCTTGGGCGACACGGTGGTGAGCGCGTCCAGCGCGGCGGTGCCCACCTCCGCGTTCGTGTCCGGCAGCTTGCTGGCGATGAGCCCCGGCACCAGCGGCGACGCGCTGCCCAGCTTCGCCAGCAGGCGCAGGCCCTGCACGCGCGTGTCCACGAAGCGCGAGTCCAGCGCGGCTCGCGGAGCCGCGAGTGGGGACTCCGTCTCCAGCTTCACCAGCGCGTCCAGCGCCGCGGCGCGCACCGTCTTGTCGTCGTCGTTGAGGCGCTCGCGCAGCTTCGCCCGGGCAGCGGTGCGGCCGTGGTTGCCCAGCTCCGTGGCCGCCAGCCTGCGCGCCACGACGTCCTTGTCCGAGGACAGCACGCCGAGCACGAACTCCAGCGCCTCCGGCTCCTGGAGCGCCACCGCCTCCTTCACCGCGGCCTCGCGGCGGGGGAGGGCGGCCTTCAGCGCCTCGTTGAGGACGTCGAAGCCGTGCCCGTACGCCGTCGTCTCGTCCGTGGGCTTGCCGTCCGTGCCCAGCGTGATGCGGGTGACGCGGCGCTCCTCACCGCCCACGAAGACGTAGCCCAGCAGCTGCTTCGCCTGGCGGGGGTTCGCCGGGGGCGCGAAGGCCACCGCGTGCAGGCCCTTGGTGCCCAGCTCGAAGGTGCGCGGCTTGCGGCGCTCGTCCAGCCGCCAGACCTTCAGCTTGCCGTCGCTGCCCACGGAAGCGATGCGCTCCGCGGGGTCCTGTCCGGCTTCCGCCTGCGGCGTGGGCGGGAACACCAGCCCGAGCACGGAGCCCGCGTGGCCGCTGTCCTTGTCGCCGCGGACCTCGAACTCCACCGCGCCGACGAGGTAGCCGATGCGCAGCTTCCCGTCGTCACCCGCGGAGACGAGCCGTCCGTCGCGCGGCGTGAAGGCCAGTGCGCGCACGGCGCCCTCGTGGCCCGGCATGTCCCGGCGCGCGCCCGTCGCCACCGTGAACGAACGCACCACGCTGTCATCGCCCGCGCAGGCCACGTACGTGTGCGTGGGGTCCACCGCCACGGCGCGCAGCGGCTGCGACGACGCGCTCCACTCCTTGAGCTTCTTCGTGCTGTCCCAGTCCCAGGCGCGCACGAAGCCGTCCATGCCGGCCGTGTAGAGCACCTTGCCGTCCGGGCTTGCCGCCACCGCCGTGCATCCGCCCGGGTGCGCGTTGTGGAGCTGGAACTTCACCGTGCCGTCGGTGAGCGACCCGAAGCGCACCGTGCCGTCCGCGCCCGCCGCGGCGAACTGCTCGCCGGACAGCGCCAGGCCCAGCACGTGGGCAGGCAGCGGGCTGGTCCACAGGACCTTGTTGTTCGCGGCGTCATACGCGGTGAGGCGGCTGTCCGCGGCGGCGCGCGTGCCACCCACGAGCAGCAGGCGCGCATTGGCGGCGAGCGCACGGACCTTCTCGATGTTGCCGATGGAGAGGTTGGCCATGGTGTCGTTGTCCTAGATGCCGCCGAGCTGCACGCCCGGATGTGCCGCATGCAGTTGCACCAGCGAGGCCAGGCAGCTCTGCCACTCGCCCTTCGCCACGGAGCCGGTGAACTCGCCCAGCACGGGCGCCACCACGCGGGCGAAGCTCTCGTCTTCCAGGCCCAGGTCGCGCACCAGCTCCACCACGCGGCGCTTGGCCACGCTCGCGGACAGCCGGCGCTGCACGTCGCCCTCACGCGCTTCCTTCGCGCGCCCGGGCGGCAGGCCGAACAGCATGCGCCGCAGGAACGTGCGCAGCGCCTCCACGTCACTGAAGCGCGTGGTACCGCCCGCCTCGCGCTCGTCCTTGCCGCCGCCCGCGGGCTTCCAGCCCTCCGGCAGGTGCAGGGGGCGGTGCTTCTCCCAGAGCAGCCGCACCGCGAACAGGCCCACCTCGCGGTCCGCGCTCTGCATGAGGCCGGACAGACGCTCCGCGCCGCCCAGCCGCGCGTAGTGCCGGCGGATGAGCTCCACGGCCACTTCGCGCGTGCTGCGCTTGGTGGACTCCGTGAGCGCGAACACCTTGCCCGCGTCCAGTTCGTCCGGCTGCAACGTGTGGCGCGCGTCCGCGCCCGGCTCGCCCGCGTTGAGCAGGGCGTCGTAGGCCAGGTTGCGGATCTCCTTCGCGTCCGAGTCCGCGAGCTCGTACACGCGCGTGTGGTAGCCCCACGCGCGCAGTTCCGAGCGGGCGATGGTCAGCGCGAAGCGGCGCACGTCGTCGCGCGCGTCGAAGAGGGCCGGCCACAGCCGCTCCGCCGAGTACGCCTTGCGCGGCGCGCGCGGGCGCAGTTCGTAGGACTTGGACTCCGGCTGCTCCGGCCCGATGCCCGGGTGGTGGCAGCGCAGGTACATCTGCGCGAACGCGCGCACCGGCGGCGGCTGCTTCGCGCCCAGCGCCAGGTCGAACAGGCGCTCCAGGCCCGCGTCCGCGTCACCCGTGTCGCTGAAGTCCGCGGGCACCACGTTCGCCAGGAGGTAGCGGTGCGCGAAGTCGTGCAGCTCCGGGTCGGCCCGCCGCGCCAGCGCCAGCAGCCAGGGCACCGTGAGCTGCCGCGCGGTGAAGAGCTTGCGGTTGCCCAGCAGCTCCAGCGCCGTGCCGCGGAACTTGCTGTTGAAGACGAGCGCCTTCACCCGCTCCACGTCCAGGCCCGGCAGGCTGTCCGCGCGGGTGAGCCACTGCGCCGCCTGACGGCCCAGGCGCGGGTGCGCCACCAGGTCCAGGATCCACTCCGGCCCGATGTCCGCCGGCTTGTACGCGGACAGGGCCTTCATCGCCGTGTCCTCCACGATGCGCTGGCGCGACGAGCGCTGCTTCGCCTCCGTCAGCGCCACCTTCCAGAAGTCCGCCGGCATCTCCCCGGCCGCGTACTTCGTGGAGACGTAGTTCTTCGCCCAGTTGAGCTGCTCCTGCTTGCCCCAGAGCAGCTCGCGCAGGAAGTCGTGCGTGATTTCCGCGCGGTCGAAGGACTGCTCCAGCGACTTCGCCGCGAACGCCGCGGTGGGCTTGGACACGAGCAGCCGGCCCAGGAGCGGCAGTCCCAGGTCGCGCGGCTTGTGCTTCTCCAGGGCGGCGGCGGCGAACTTCTGCACGTCGTCCTCGCCCTTCTCCACCAGGTCCGCCAGCCGGTCCGCGGCCAGGTCCTGCGCGTGGCCGCGTGCGTACTCGATGGCGTAGGCGCGGGCCTTGTCGCTGGGGGAGAAGAGCAGCGCGAGGACGGCCTCATGCAGCCCGGCCGCGCGCAGCTTGCCCTGGTGGAAGTCCGGCGAGCCCTGGAGCGTCTCCACCAGGAAGTCGTGCGCGGTGCCCAGCGGACGGCGCGCCAGCCGGTCCAGCCACGCGGGCGTCACCTTGCGCAGCGCTTCCGGGTGGTCCTTGCGCAGGCCCTGGATGGCGAACTTCGCGGCCGGGTCCGACTGGCACGTGTCCAACAGGCGCATCAGCGCGTCCGGCGAGCGCTTCCACGCGTCCGGATACATGCGCTGCTTCACCATGTCGTTGGGCGGCTGGATGGGGAAGCCCACCGCGGAGTAGCCCTTGCTGTTGTGCGCCCAGACGTGGTTCGCCACCCAGCACTGCATCCAGGAGGTGTCCGGCTCGTAGTGCCGGAGGACCTCCACCGCGAACTGCGGGTAGAGCTCCGGCACGGCGGCGCCCAGGTGGCGCAGGAAGCGCCAGGCGCGGCGCCGGAGGTAGGTGAGGGTGCCGCCGCCCACCTCGCGGTGGCGACGCCCGCCGCGCTCCGTGTCGAAGCGCCACGCCAGCGCGCCGAACATCTCCGCGTCGTGGCGCGCCTCCGACAGCTTGTAGATGCGCTTGAGGCCCGCCCACAGGCCGAACTTCAGCGGCGCTTCCTTCACCAGCGCGATGAGGGCGGCGCGCGCGGGCTCGGTGTTCTTTTCGTACAGGGACACCAGCAGGTCCGCGAGCGCCAGGCGCGGCGGCTGCGGCACGTCCTTCTGCGCGAGGAAGCGCTGCCACGCCTCATGCGAACCCTTGCGGCGGCCGGGCTTGTCGCCGCTCGCGCGCGCCTGCTCCAGCAGCTGCTTCAGCGCGTCGAAGGAGAGCGCGCCCTGCGGCAGCGGCGCGTCCGACGTGCGGTCCGGCTGGTCGAGGAAGGCCAGCACGGCCTCGGCCAGGTCTGGTGCCTCCGCCCTGGCCAGACGTTCGAGGTCTGCTGCGCTCAGCGCGTCGCTCGGGGTCATGGGGTGTGGGGTTTAACACAGCTCCCCTGTCCCGCGAGGCATGTTGGACCCGCCTCGTCACCACGGCAGCGTGGGCACCTCCACCTCCTGCTCGTCGCCCGGGCCCACCGTCACGTCCTGGCGGTAGGACAGCCAGCGTCCCTCACGTGCTCGCAACACGAGAAGCGTGTAGGGCCCGGGAGGCAGGCGCGCCCAGACATCCGCGCGCGACATCTCCGGAATGAGGGCCTGTTCGCGCAGCCACAGCTTTTCCTTGAGCGAGAGGGACTCGGGCGGTGCAGGGACGCGGCCAGGGATGAGGAAGGGCGTGCCCTGCTGCCCGTGCTCGCCCCATCGCAGCCTCAGCGTGGTGCCCTTCGTCATCACCGGAAGGTCCAGCCGGGTAACGCGTTGCGGCTCGACGTGCACGAGGCTGGGAATGACGGTCAGGGGGGACATGCCCGAGAGCTTCACCAGGTAGTCGCCCGGGTCCAGGTCGCGGAACTGGGCCACGCCGTTGTGCGCCATGGCGATGATCGGCATCTCCGGATCCGCCTTCTGCGTGACGGTCAGGGGGACGGAGATGGGCTGGCCGCGTTCGTCCCGCACCGAAACCTCCAGGCGGGTGGTGGAGGGGAGACGCAGTTCGAGCGTGTCCTCGTTGGGCCCCACCCTGCGCTCGAGCGACGCGTGTTCCGCTTCCTGCACGGTGAGCACGTACGGCCGGGATTCCACGGCGGGCAGCTGGAAGGTGCCGTCCAGGCTGGTGATGACGTCCGCGAAGGATTCGGCGTGCTCCGCGTTGGCCACGTCCTCCTGGGGCAGCGCCAGGGAGACGCGCACGCCGGCCAGCGGGGTGCCGGTGGCGTCGTCCATCACGCGGCCCTTGATGACACGGCCCGCGTCCACGCGCACGGTGCCCAGGTCCACGTCGCGGCCCGCGGGGACGTCCACGTCGCGCTGGGTGAGGGCGTGGCCCGGCACCTCGAAGGTGAGGTGCTGGGGGCCGGGCTCGTCCACGAAGACGGTGAAGGCGCCCTTCGGGTCGCGCACCGCTTCCTCGTTCACGGTGAAGCGGGTGATGGGCTTGCCGTCGGCCTTCACCAGCCGGCCGGTGACGCGGCCCTGGAAGGCCAGGACGATGCGCACGTCCATGTTCCCCGCGCGGGCGAGGACCCGGGGGCCCTCCTGGTCCTCCATCCACTGGTCGATGCGCTCGCGCATGTCCTCGGGGGATTCGTCGTCCGAGCCGAACTCGAAGTCCTCGTCGGCGTCGTCCTTCCGGGGCGGCCGGGGCAGCGCGTAGCCGGGCTTCATCGCCGTCAACTCGTAGTCCCAGTCCCGCGCCAGCGGCTCCAGGACGAAGCGGCCGTCAGGGCCCGTCTTCGTGGAGAGGGGGGAGTACGAGCGGCCGTTGCTGGCTTCGTCCTCCTTCGCGGAGGCGTCCACGGCGACGTCCGCCAGGGGCCGGCCCTCCGCGTCCACGACGATGCCGCCCACGCGGCCATCCAGGTCCAGGCGCAGCGCCAGGTCCACGGTCTCCGCGCCGCGCAGCACCACGCGGTCGGGCAGGAGGCGCTCGTAGCCCCCCGTGGTGGCCCGCATCCACACGGTATAGGTGCCCGGGGGCATGCCCTGGACGACGAAGCGGCCGTCCTCTCCCGTGCTGCCCGCGAAGGTGACGCGTTCGATGTCGACCGGGTCCTCGTCGGCCAACTCCTCGGGGGGCGCTTCGTCCTCGCGGGCGGGCTTGTCCACGTTCTGCTTCACCAGCGAGATGTCCACCTCGTTGACGGGCGTGCCGCGCGAGCCGGTCACGGTGCCCTTCACCGTGGCGCCCGCGTCCAGGGTCAGCTTCAGGCCGGACGTGGGGGCACGGACCTGGAGCTTGCGCGGCAGGTAGCCTTCCGCCTCGACGGTGAGGGTGCCGGAGAGGGGCTGCTCCACCTTGATGGCGAAGTGGCCCTCCGCGTCGGAGGTGGCGTCGAAGGTGACGGGGTTCTCGCGGGGAGCGTGCATCACGATGAGCGAGCGCGCCATCACGGGCGGAGGCGCCCCTTCCAGGCGCTTCTGCTTCGGCGGATACAGGGACAGGGAGACGTCCGCCAGCGGCTTGCCCGCGGTGTCGGTGACGTGGCCCTCCACGAGGAGCGCGGGGGCGAGGACGAAGTCCAGCGGCGGGCCGCCGGCGGACACGGTGCGGGTCGCGGTGAGGTCCAGCATCCGGTCCGCGACCACCTGGAAGTTGTAGCTGCGCGCCTCGAGGGGGCCCAGGCGCACGCGGCCGTCCGCGCCGGTGGTGCCGAGCGGCTGGAAGAAGGGCGTGCCGTAGCGCGTGGCGGCTTCGCTCGGAAGGTCGGCGTTCACCTCCGCGTTGGCCACGGGGTTGCCGGCGGCGTCGCGCACGGTGGCCTCGACGAAGAAGGAGGTGCCCAGGCGCAGCGTCACCGGGGCCTCGCGCTGCTCTTCCGTGAGCGTCACCGTTTCGCGCGCCTGGAGTCCGCCCTGCTCCGCCTCCAGGCTGTAGCCGCCGGGGGACAGGCCGTCGAAGGTGAAGCGCCCCTGGGCGTCGGTGGTGGTGACGCGCTCGCCGTCGACTTCCGTGACGGTGGCGCCCGCGACGGGCTGCTCGCCGTCCACCACCGTGCCCACGATGCGCCGGGGCATGTACAGCACCACGTCCTCCACCATGGGGCCCGCGGCCAGCTCCTGCCTCCACTCGGTGAGCCGTCCCGGGTGGGCGGCGAGGAGGCCGTAGGCATCCACGTCGGGCAGGGGACCCACGGAGAAGCGGCCATCCGCGCCGGTCTTCGTCTCGAAGTAGCGCGCCGTTCCGGTGTGCAGCACGCTCACCCGGGCGTTGGCGAGCGGGGCGCCGTCCTCGTCCACCACGCGGCCGGTGAGCGGGTGGCTGGGCTCGAGCTCCAGCGTCACGTCCTGGGTGCCGGTGACGACGTCCTCCTGGATGCCGGCGCCCTGTGTGCCCAGGGCCCAGAGGGTGACCCTTCCCCCGGGCAGGCCCTCCAGGGTGAAGGTGCCGTCCTGCGCGGACGTGGTGCGCGAGAGGACGAAGGCGCCGCCCCGGTGGGCCTCCACCAGCTCCTGGACCCACTGGCTGGCGGAGGACGAGGTGCAGTCCTCCGAGAGCAGGGTGACGCCGGGGGTGGCCGTGTCACACGGCAGCTCCGTCAGGGTCTCCCCGGGCAGGCCGACGGAAGCGGAGACCTCGATGCCGGCGACGGGGGTGCCCTGGAGGTCGAGGACGCGGCCCCGGACCTGGAGGGCGCCCTGGGGCGGCG
>NZ_RAWK01000149.1 GCF_003612165.1 Corallococcus aberystwythensis
TCCCCTGCCCGCCCGGGAACGGCTACATGGGGCCTACCGTGAACCTGCTCCTGCTCCTGGACGAGGACTTCCAGCCGGACGGCACCGCCCGGCTCACCGGCCGCCGCGCCCTGCACGCCCGCGAGGTCCTCAAGGCCGAACCCGGCGAATCCCTGCGCGTGGGCCGCCTGGACGGCCTCACCGGCACCGGCGAGGTGCTGGAGAACGCCCCCGGCCTGCTCCACCTGCGCGTCACCCTCACGGACGCGCCTCCGCCCCGCGCAGGCGTGGACCTGCTCCTGGCCATCCCCCGCCCCAAGGCGCTCAAGAAGGTGCTGCCCGCCGTGGCGTCGCTGGGCGTGGACCGCGTGGTGCTGGTGAACGCGGCGCGCGTGGAGAAGAGCTACTTTGACTCCAAGGTGCTCAACGAGGCCTTCGTCCGCGAGCTGCTCCTCCAGGGCCTGGAGCAGGCCCGCGACACGCGCATGCCGGAGGTGCTGATCCGCGAGCGCTTCCGCCCCTTCGTCGAGGACGAGCTGGACGCCGTGTTCGGCGCGAACTCACTGCGCCTGCTCCCCCACCCTCCGGCCAGCCAGCCCCTCCAGGCCCAAGGCGTGGAGAGCGCACGGCGCGTGGTGCTCGCCATCGGCCCGGATGGGGGTTGGGTGCCCTTTGAAGCGCAGCTGCTGGAAGCCCACGGCTTCCAGCCCTTCTCCCTGGGCCCCCGCATCCTGCGCGTGGAGACGGCGGTGCCGGTGCTGCTGGGTCAGGTGACGCTGCTCAAGGCACCGGCGGCGTAGCCGCCGCGGGCGCCGCCACCGGCGCGGGAGGCTGGAGCTTCTGCCAGTCCTCCAGGGAGATGGGCTTGACGATCTTGAGCACGGACACGTCCACCTTCTCGGGGCGCGGCTCGGTGCGCGTGTCCTCGATGACGGTGAAGTTCAGGCGGTTGATTTCGTGCCCGTCCTCCGTCTCCAGCACGACGCGCCAGTCGCCCGGCTTGGGCGTGGTGCCCGGCTGGGCGTAGTAGCGGTAGCCGCCCTCCGAACCGTTGCTGCTCACCGTGGCCAGGTAGCCGTTGCCCAGCGCCGTCCAGCCCTTCTGCGGGTGGTCCTGGTACCAGCGCACGCGCACGCGGTACCGCTCGAAGCCCTTGGGCGCGAAGATGCGGAAGAAGTACACGGGCTGCTCGCCGGCCCGCACCGTGAAGTCCTGGTCGCCGTGGTGGAACGCCGTCCAGACCTTCCACCAGGGCTGCACCTCCGACGTCAGTTGATACACGCCCGGGGAGACGCGCTTCACCGCGTGGTAGATGCCGCTGTACTGCACCGCCAGGGGCACCGGCGGAATCACGCCCAGGAAGTAGCACGCGAGCAGCATCGCCTGCGCGCCGAAGCCGGGCACCGCCACCGTGCGCAGCAGCACCGCCTCATCCGGCCGCCACCGCTTGAGCACGCGCAACAGCCCGTAGACGCTCCCGCAGCCCAGCGCGACGGACAGCGTGAAGATCCACCACCCCACCCGCCCCAGCAGCACCGGCAAGAGCGACGCGAAGTACAGCGTCACGCACAGGCTGAAGAGGGCCACGCGGATGACGGGCCCCAATTGCCGGAAGCGTGGCAGCTCGTTCGCCACCAGCAGCCCGAACATGCCCCCGAGGAACAGCAGCGGCGTGAAGCCCGACGAGCTCTTGAAGAGGAACAGCGTGAACGCGCTCAGCAGGCTGCCCAGGAAGAAGTGCAGCGCGTCCTCGCGGAAGCGCCACACCTTCATCAGCAGCTTCGGCGGCTCCACGCCTTCGGGGTAGCGCTGCTCCAGCATGAGCAGGCCCGCGAGGATGGCCAGGTAGACGAAGTTCTGCGCCTCCGTGAGCGCATCGTCGATGGGGCTCAGCGTGAGGACGTCGTAGAGGAAGCCCGCGAAGAAGAAGAGGGCCATCTCCTGCTTCTCGTACTTCGCGCGGAACGCCTGCACGCGGTCCACCAGCGTGGGCGTCTTCTCCGTGCTGACGAGGTCGTCCGGATCCGCGAGGCCCACGCCGGGCGTGGCGACGGCGACGTTCGTCCCGGGCGGAAGGGGACCTGTCCCCACCGGCACCTCGGGCACTTCGCTGGACGCGTCCTGCGGCTTCGACTCGGGCGGTGTGACGGTGAGCACGGCGGCGTTCGACCTCTGTTGGCGACCGCCGCCCAGTCTACGCGGGGGACGGGGCCCGGGTCTTCCCCCCGGCCCCGCTCCCTCTTGAAGCGCCTACTTGCCGCCCGCGGCGACCAGGTCCTGCAGCTCGCCGCGCTCGGCCAGCTCCATCAGGATGTCGGACCCGCCCACGAACTTCCCGTGGATGTAGACCTGCGGAATGGTGGGCCAGTTGGAGTAGTCCTTGATGCCCTGGCGCACGTTGGGGTCCGCCAGCACGTCCACCGTGTGCACCGGGCCCAGCGGTTGGAGGATCTGGAGGGCGCGCGCGGAGAAGCCGCACTGGGGAAACAGGGCGTTGCCCTTCATGAAGAGGACGATGGGGTGCGACTTCACCGTGTCGTCGAACTGGGCCTTGAGGTTCGCGTCCATGAATCGTTGCTCCTTCAGCGGGGCCCGAGCTTCTTCCACTGCTCGGGCGAATAGGTCTTGAGCGCCAGCGCGTGCAGCTCGCCGGACTTCAGCCACTGCTGCAGCGGCGCGTACACCAGCTGGTGCTGCTCCACCATCGTCTTGCCGGTGAAGGCAGGAGAAACCACGCGCGCCTCGAAGTGGTCTCCCGTCCCCGTGGTGTCATTGAACTCCACCTCCGAGCCCGGCAGGGCCTCCAGGAGGTAACGGCGAAGCATCTCGGCGTCGAGCATCAGTTCATCCCCTTTCCCATCACCAGCATGGCCGGGTCCACACCCAGCCCACGCAGGGTGACATCCCACAACTTCGCCGGGTCCACGCCCAGCACCGCGTCCGCGGTGGCGTCGGCGTACAGCCACGAACCCTCAGCGATTTCACTCTCCAGCTGCTTGGGGCCCCAGCCCGCGTAGCCCAGACAGAAGCGCACGCGCGGATCCGTCCGCTGCAACAGGGGACCCAGCGCGTCCAGCGTGACGCTCAAATAGAGGCCGGGCAGGACGGCGTGCTTCTCCGCCACGGACGCGTCGTCATGCAGGACGAAGCCCCGCTGGGGCTCCACCGGGCCGCCCACGAACACCGGCTGCGACACGCGGTCCGTCGAGATGTCCATCGACTGACCGCGCGCCAGCTCACCGAGCGTCAGGGGCGCTCCCCGGTTCACGACGAGCCCCATGGAGCCCGTCTCCCCGTGTTCGATCATCAGGATGACCGACCGGTAGAAGTTCGGGTCTCCAAGCTGGGGCATGGCCAGCAGGAAGCCTGAGGCGAGGTTCTTCACGTCAGGGAGCATCGGCCGTCCGGCGGGGGTGTGCAACCGGAACCCGCTCCCCTGCCGCTCTCAGTGCCAGCTCTGGTGCTTGGACTTCAGCGCCTTGGCCAGCTTCTCCGGATCCAACGGCTTGCCGATGAAGAGGTCCGCGCCCAGGCCCTTGCACTTGCGAGCCGTGGCCGCGTCGCTCATGGCGCTGACGCCAATGAGCACGGCCTGCGGGAACTTCTCGCGCAGCTTGGACATGAGCGTGGTGCCGCTGCGGCCGGGGAGGAACACGTCCACGATGGCGGCGTCCATGCGCTTGTTGCGCACGGCGAACTCGGCCTCTTCCGCGCTGCCCACGGGCATGGCGTCGTAGCCCCAGCCGCTCACCATCTCCACCAGGAGCTCGCGGTGCGCGGCATCGTCTTCCACCACCAGCACCGAGCCCCGGACGGTCTCCTTACGCAGACCGTCGTCACGCGGACGCTCATCACGGGCAGGCGAGAGGGGGATTTCTTCCGTCGGGAGCGACATGGTGTTCACCTGAGGGCAAAGGGTTTCCGTTCGAGTGAAACCTTTGTCCCAATGTGCGGCATTCCTCACACTTGGCGACGGCGACCTCCCCCCAACGCTTGCGAAGCGAGCGAGGCGCCAAGCACCAGCAGGACGAGCAGTCCCCAGGCGGGAATCACCACCCGGCCGCCGCCCTCGTAGATGAGCGCGGCGTAGGACGTGCCCAGGTAGCGGCCCAGGGACATGGGCTCCATCCGGGCGATGCCGAAGAAGCTCACCGTGGACTCGGTGAGGATGGCGCTCGGCAGGCGGCTCAGGAATACGGCCAGCACGAAGGGGCGCAGGAGCGGCCACAGGTGCACGCGCAGCACATGCAGTCCCCCGCCGCCCAGGGCGCGCGCGGCGGCCACGTACTCCTGCCCCTCCAGCGTGGCCAGGCGGTCACGGAACATGCGCGCGGGGCCAGCCCAGCCCACCAGGGCCAGCGACGCCACCATCAAGCCAAAGGGGCCCAGGCCGCTCGTCATGCCCGCGTCCATCAGCGACTGGCCCGCGAGTTGGAGCACCATCACCACGAGCACGTCCGGCAGCGCGAACACGGCATCCACGGCGCGCAGGAGCACCTGCTCCGTCACTCCGCCGGACAGCCGCGCGAGCGCCGCGACGGCCAGCCCCAGCACGGTGGACAGCGCACCCGCCGCGAGCCCGATGGCCAGGGACACCCACAGGCCGCCGAAGGCCAGCTCGCAGACGCTGCGGTCAGGCCGGTTCAGGTCCCAGCCGAGCGGACAGGTGTGCGTGAGGACTTCCGGAAACAGGCGGCCCGCCACGAGGCTCAGGACGCCCAGGCCCACGAGCAGGACGAGCCCCACCCAGGCGCGCACGGGGACGCGGTTCAAGCGCGGGCCTCCCGGGCACGGGGATCCACGAGCATGCGCAAGAGCTCCACGGCGAGGCTCACGACGACGAGCACGGTGGCGAAGGTGGTGGTGGACACGACCACGACAGCGACCTGCTTGTTGAGGACGGCGAGCACGTAGAGCTGACCGAAGTACGGCAGGCCGAAGACGCGCTCCGCGGCGAACGAGCCCGCGAGCAGCGCGGTGGCCACGGGCGTCACGGCGTCCAGGAGCGCGGGCCACACGTTGGGGAGGACATGGCGGCGCAGCACGGTGCCGGGGTCCAGCCCCTTGCTGAGCGCGGTGCGCACGTAGTCGCGGGACAGCTCCGTCTCCAGCGCGTCCCCCACGAGCGTGCCCAGGAAGGTCCCCGGCCAGATGGCGATGACGACCGCCGCGCACAGCTCCGGCAGGAGGTGTCCGCGCTCCACCACTGCGGGGGCCAGGAGCAGCGCGGGGATGAACACGGGCGTCCCGAACGCGATGGCGGGGAGCACGTCCCCCATCACGGCCCAGCGGCCCCGCCGCCAATGGGTGCGAAGGAGCGCGAAGCCCACCGCCCAGGCAAGCGCGAGGGGCAGCGCGACGAGGCCCACCCCCACGCTGCCGGAGAGCTTCTGGAGGAGCTCATCCCCGGTGATGCCCTGCGCGCTGGTGCCCAGGCGCTCCCCGGCGAAGAGCTTCTGCCACGGCCGCAGGAACCCGAGCGGCTCACCGATGCCCAGGTCGCGCTGGTACGACGCCGCCAGCTCCGGGGACACCTGCCGCTTGGTGTCGCTCTCCGTGGTGAGCGGCAGCGCGGCCATGAGGAAGTACGAGGCCACCGCCACCACCGGCACGAGCACGAGCTGGCGCACGAGGCGCGTCGCGATGAGGCGCATGCGCTAGGGCCCCTGCCCTTCCGCGCGAGCCGAGGCCGTTTCATCCGGCCCCAGCCGCAATGCGCGCAGCGCGAGGAAGTTGAACGGATCCACGTCCAGGCCGTGCAGCCGCGCGCGCGCCCGGAAGTAGCGGTCCGGGTGGTACAGCGGCGCGATGACGGCCTGCTCCCCCACCAGCACCTCCTGGGCCTTCGCGTACAGCTCGCGCGCGTGCACGGGGTCGGGGTCGCCGTCCGCGTCCTCCAGCAGTTGCTCGAAGCGGCGCATCGGCTCGCCACCGCCCTGCGTCTCCCACCCCGTCTGGTGGTTGCCCTGCCGCTCGAACAGCGTGAAGAACGTGTTCGGGTGCGCGTAGTCCGCGCCCAGCCGCCGCAGCTGGAGGTCATACGCACGCGGCCCCTGCGGCGTCCTGCGCGCCACCTCCGCGGAGAAGTCCGACCGCGAATCCACCACCACCTGCACGCCCACCTTCGCCAGCTGCGCCGCGATGCGCTCCGCCAGCGCCTCCTCCGGCACGAATGAATCCCCCGCCTTCACCACCAGCCGCAGCGGCCGGTCCAGGCCCTTCGCGCCCGCCAGCTCCGCCTTCGCCCGCTCCGGCTCGTAGCGAGGCAGCCGCGCGGCCTGCTCGGCAGTCGCCGCATCCGGCAGCTCCGGCGGCAGCAGCACGTTCGTCGCACGCGCGGCCGGCAACAGCCCCGCGAGCAGCGCCTCCCGGTCCAGCGCCCGCGCCAGCGCCCGGCGCACCTCCGGCCGGTCCAGTGGCGGCCGCTCCGTGTTGAAGGCCAGGAAGTACGTGGACAACAGCGGCTCCCGCTTCAGGTCCGCCGCCCGCATCCCGCGCAGCGCCGCCGCGCTGTCCACGAACACGAAGTCCACGCGGCCCCGCTCGTATAGCGCCGGTCCAATCTCCGACTTGAGCAGCGTCAGCACCGGCGCAGGCGTCTCCCCCGGCCCCATGGGCGGCGGGAACGCGCTGCGCGGGTTGTAGACCAGCCGCACGCGCTCCCCCGCGCGGTCCCACCGCTCCACGCGATACGGCCCCACCGCCAGCGGGCGCCCGTCGCGAGGCCGGTCGAAGTAGTCGCGCACCGCCTCGTCCGGCTTCCCCTCCAGGTCCGCCGAGGGCGCGGGAAAGAACAGGTACACGTTCGCGAGCCGTGCCAGGAAGTAGCTGCGAGGCCGCGCCAGCGTCACCCGCAACGTCCGGGCATCCACCGCCTCCACGCCCACGCGTGACAACGCGGCCTTCACCTCCGCCTCCGGCGCCCCACGCTCCAGCAACGCGAGCACCTCCTCCGCGCCCTGGAGGTCCGCCATCTCCCCGCGCTCGCGGCCCAACAACGCCCGGTGCCACCCGAAGACGAAGTCGCGCGCCGTGACGGGCGAGCCGTCCGACCACGTCACGCCGGACTTGAGGTGGAACGTGTAGACCTCGTGCCCGGCCGCGTCCGCCTCGCGCTCCCACCGCTCCGCCAGGGCCGGCTGGACCGAGTGGTCCGCCCCCAACGTGGTGAGCCCCTTCTGCGTGGCCAGCATCACCGGGTAGTTCACCCAGCTCTGCGGATCCGAATGGCTCCAGTCGAGCGTGGTGGGCATCGCCGGCACCACCACCTTCACGCCCGGCTCGGGCTGGAAGCCGCACGGCCCGCAGGCCGCGGCCATCACCAGCACCAGGGAGTAGGACAGGATTCGCGCGCGGGGAGCCACCGCCCGCGTTGTACCCCGACCCGCTCCGGAAAAGAGAGAAGCCAGGAGACCGGCGACGCGTGGTCGGCCGGCATCCTGGCTTCGTCAACACCCCACCCAGGCCCCCTCAAGGGGCCCGGGGCTCAAGGCCTCAGGAGGCCGGCGAGGAGGGCGTGGACACCGCGTCCGGCACGGTCAGCCCGATCTTCAGGTTGTCCCCGGCGCCCTTGCGGCCGAACTCCTCCGGCTTGTCCAGGAGCAGCGCCTCACGCAGCACGTCGTCCACGAACTCCACCGGGACGATGCGCAGTTGCTTGCGGATCTTCAGCGGGATGTCCTTCAGGTCCTTCTTGTTCGCCTTCGGGATGAGGACCGTCTTGATGCCCGCGCGGTGCGCCGCCAGCGTCTTCTCCTTCAGACCGCCGATGGGCAGCACGCGGCCGCGCAGCGTGATTTCACCCGTCATCGCCACGTCCCTGCGGACCGGCACGCGCGTGAGCGCGCTCACCAGCGCCGTGGCCATGGTGACGCCCGCGGACGGACCGTCCTTGGGAATCGCGCCCTCCGGCAGGTGGACGTGGATGTCGTAGTTCTCGAACACCTTGCGGTCGATGCCGAAGCGCTCCGCGCGGCTGCGCACGTAGGACATGGCCGCCTGGGCGGACTCCTGCATCACCTCACCCAGCTTGCCGGTGATGATGAGCTTGCCCTTGCCCGGCATGGACGTGGCTTCCGTGGTGAGGATCTCACCGCCCAGCTCCGTCCACGCGAGCCCCGTGACGATGCCCACCTGGTCCTCGCGCTCCGCCACGCCGTAGCGGAAGCGGGGCGTGCCCAGGAACTTGATGGCCTGCTTGCGGTCCACCTCGATGAGGTCCCGCTTGCCGTTCTTCAGCACGTCGCGGGCAATCTTGCGGAACACGCCACCAATCTCACGCTCCAGCGAACGCACACCCGACTCGCGCGTGTACCGGTGCACGATGGTCTTCAGCGCGTCGTTGGTGATGTCGATCTTCATGTCCGCGAGACCGTTGGCCTCCTGCTCCTTCGGAATCAGGTAGCGCCGCGCGATGGAGAGCTTCTCCGGCTCGGTGTACCCCGCGATGCGGATGACCTCCATGCGGTCCTGGAGCGGACCGGGGATGTTGTGCATCGTGTTCGCGGTGCAGATGAACATCACCTTGGACAGGTCGTAGTCGAGGTCCAGGTAGTGGTCGTTGAAGTTGTGGTTCTGCTCCGGGTCCAGCACCTCCAGCAGCGCCGCGCTCGGGTCGCCACGGAAGTCCGTGGACATCTTGTCGATCTCGTCCAGGAGGAACACGGGGTTGTTGCTGCCCGCCTTCTTCAGGGACTGGATGAGCTTGCCCGGCATCGCGCCGATGTACGTGCGGCGGTGGCCGCGGATTTCCGCCTCGTCACGCACGCCGCCCAGGGACAGGCGCACGAACTTGCGGCCCGTGGCCCGCGCGATGCTGCGCGCCAGCGACGTCTTGCCCACGCCCGGAGGACCCACGAAGCACAGCACGGGGCCCTTGAGCTTCTTCACCAGCTGCTGCACGGCGAGGTACTCGAGGATGCGCTCCTTCGGCTTCTTCAAGCCGTAGTGGTCCTCGTTGAGCACCCGCTCCGCTTCGGTGACGTCCAGCCGGTCCTGGGTCTCGTCGTACCAGGGCAGGCTGATGATCCAGTCGATGTAGTTGCGGACGACCGTGGCCTCGGCGCTCATCGGGCTCATCATCCGGAGCTTCTTCAGCTCCTTCTTGACCTTGAGCGTGGCCTCCTTGCTCATCCGCTTGTTCTTCAGCTTCTCTTCAATCTCCTGGATCTCGTTCTTGAACTCGTCGCGCTCACCCAGTTCCTTCTGAATGGCCTGCATCTGCTCATTCAGGTAGTACTCCTTCTGGGTCTTCTCCATCTGCTTCTTGACGCGCGTGCGGATCTTCTTCTCCACCTGGAGGATTTCGATCTCGCCCTGCATCAGCTCGTAGAGCTTCTCCAGGCGCTTGGCCGGGGACTCCGTCTCGAGCAGCGCCTGCTTGTCGTTCAGCTTCAGCGACAGGTGCGCGACGATGGTGTCCGCCAGGCGCGCCGGGTCGTCGATGCTGGCGACCTGCATCAGCATCTCCGGCGGGATGCGCTTGTTGAGCTTCACGAAGGCTTCGAAGACGGAGTGGACGGAGCGCACCAGCGCCTCCAGCTCCACGCTCTTCTCCAGCGTCTCCTCGACCTCGTCCACCTCGACCATGAAGAAGGAGTCGTTGGGGTGGAACTTCTTCACCTTGGCGCGGCGCACGCCCTCCACCAGGACCTTCATCGTGCCGTCGGGCAGCGGGAGGAGCTGGATGAGGTGGCCGATGGTGCCGAAGTGGAAGATGTCGTCGGGCGAGGGGTCGTTCGTCTTGGCCTTCTTCTGGGCGGCCAGCAGGATGACCGCCTTGTCATCCGGCCCCTTGTGGGCCATCGCGTCCTTCAGGGCCGCGATGGACTTCTCCCGGCCGACGAACAGCGGAACGACCATGTGCGGGAACACGATGATGTCCCGAAGGGGCAAGAGCGGGATGGTGAGGCCCCGCTTCTGGGCTTCCTTCTTGTCGTCACGTCCGAAGAACATGTATCCGCCACCCGCTGGCCTGCCAGACAGGCAGGCCCTTCAAGAGTTGCCCACATGGCGCCCAAGCGCGCATGCAGGGTGAAACGCTGCTCTATAACACGCCGGTCGCAAGCCCCGTTCCCGTCACAAGATTGGGGGTCCGCACCCTGCCTTCAAGGGAACACCGGGAGGCAGAAGTGTGTCCGCCCCCCATTCTAGCGGCTCTCGGCTGCCACCCCGGCATCCGACCGTGCGACGCCCAGGACCTGGAAGAGGAAGGCATACATGTCCACGCTGGACTCAATGGCCTTGGCCACCTGGTCCGCCCCGCCATGGCCCGCGTTGGCTTCAATGCGTAGCAGCGTGGGCGCGGAATTGCCCTTCGTGTTCTGCACCGCCGCCACGAACTTGCGCGCGTGCATGGGGTCCACGCGGTCGTCGTGGTCCGAGGCCATCATCAGGAGCGCCGGGTACTGCACGTCCTGCCGCACGTGGTGGTAGGGCGAATAGGCGTACAGGGTCTTGAACTGCCCGGCGTCCTCCGCCGACCCGTACTCCGGCACCCACGTCCGCCCGCTGCCGAACAGGTGGAAGCGCACCATGTCCAACAGCGGCACGCCGCACACCACCGCGCCGTACAGCTCAGGACGCTGCGTCATGGCCGCGCCCACCAGCAGGCCGCCGTTGCTGCCGCCGTAGATGGCCAGCTTCTTCGCCTGCGTGTACTTCTCCTTCGCCAGGTACTCGGCCGCGCCGGCGAAGTCGTCGAACACGTTCTGCTTGTTCGCGCCCTTGCCCGCCTCGTGCCACGCGGTGCCGTACTCGCCGCCGCCGCGCAGGTTGGCCACCGCGTAGATGCCGCCCGCGTCCAGCCACGGGAGGATGCTGGCGCGGAACGTGGGCTGCATGCTGACGAGGAAGCCGCCGTAGCCGTACAGCAGCGTGGGCGCGGTGCCGTCCTTCTTCAGGCCCTTCTTGTAGACGAGGAACATGGGCACCTTCGTGCCGTCCTTCGACGGGTAGAAGACCTGCTCCGTGGTGTACGCGTCCGGGTCCATGGGCACCTCCACCTTCGCCCACAGGTCCACCTTCCCGCTCTTCACGGACGTCCGGTACACCTGCCGGGGCGTGGTGAAGGAGCTGTAGGAGAAGTAGGCGTCGTCCTGGTCCTCCAGGCCCGTGAGGTTGCTGGCGGCGCCCACGCCCGGCAGCTGCACGGTGCGCACGGGCTTGCCCTCCAGCGTGGTGATGCGCAGCTCCGTCGTCACGTCCTTGAGGTACGCCAGCGCCAGGTGGCCGCCCACCAGCGACACGCTCTCCAGCGTGGCCTTGGGGTCCTCCGGCACCAGCTCCTTCCAGTTCGCGCGCTCGGGCTTCTTCGGGTCCACGGCGAAGATGCGCTGGCGCGGGGCGCCCTCGTCGGTGACGACGTAGAAGCGGTCCTTCCAGGCGAGGACGCTGTACTTGGCGCCCTGGCCCTTCACGAGCAGCCGCCAGTCCTTCTCCGCCGGGTTCTTCCAGTAGACGTCGTTCTCGCTCCACCCGCGCAGGATGGAGGCGAAGAGGTACCTGCCGTCGCGCGACAGGTCCCCCTGGAGGAAGGTGGTCGGGTCGCCCGTGCGCTCGTGCACGACGGCGTCCTTCTTCGGGTCCTCGCCCAGCTTGTGGAACTTGAGCGTGGTGTAGCCCGGGCGCGCGTCCACCGGGATGGAGGGGTCCGTGGGCAGCCACTCGTAGTAGAAGCCCTTGCCGTCCGGCGTCCAGTTGGTGTTGGCGTACTTCGCGCCCTCAATCACGTCCACCTTGGACCACGCACCGGTGTCCACGTCGATGACGTGCAGGGTGGCCTCGTCCGCGGCGTTGGGGCGCACCGGGAAGGCCACGCGCTTGCCGTCCCACGACGGCACCCAGCGGCCCAGGGACACCGGGCCGTCCTTGCTCATGACGTTGGGGTCCAGCAGCACCTTCTCCTGTCCGGACTCGCCGTCCTTCCAGTAGACGATGGCCTTCTCCTTGTCCTTGTGGGTCCGCATGAAGAAGAAGCGGTTGCCCCGGCGGAAGGGCGCCGTCACCGAGTCCACGTAGAACAGCTCCGTGAAGCGCTTCGTCAGCGCGTCGCGGCCCGGCATCCCCTCCAGCGCGGCGCGGGCGAAGCCGTCCTGGGCCTTCATCCAGGCCTGGACCTCCGGGGCCTTCTCGTCCTCCAGCCAGCGGTATGGATCCGCCACCTGCTGGCCGTGCAGCGTGTCCACCACCGCTTCAGAACGGGTCGCCGGGTAGGCCATGCGGGAAGGGCCCTCCCGGGCCGGAGCGCTGTCACCCTTCGTGGCGGAGGACGCGGAGGCAGGAGCCTCTTCGCGCGTGGCTTCCTTCGAGGAAGTGCAGGCCACGAGCGACAGCAGGGCAGGCATGAGGAGCTTTCTCATGGGGGACAGCAGATACAAGAAGCCCCCGCCCCCGGCCCGGAAAAAGTGCGGGCCGTTCCCCCGCCTGGAGGCCCGCAAGAACAGAGGGCGCGCCCCGGTCCAAGACCGTGACGCACCCCGTCATCCCCTTCAGGCCCTTGCGAGCCCCTAGCGGATGAGTCCGCCCTAGGCCGATTCCTTCTTCGGCTCGGGTGTCTCCTTGTTGTCCTGCGAGTGCAGGACGACGGGCTCGCTCTTCTTGAGGATGACCTCCTCGGAGATGAGCACCTCGCGGGCCGTCTTGCGGGACGGGATTTCGTACATCACGTCCAGCATGGCCGTCTCCAGGATGGAGCGCAGGCCGCGAGCGCCCGCCTTGCGGCGGATGGCCTCCGACGCGATGGCCTTGAGCGCCCCGTCGGTGAACTTCAGCGACACGCCGTCCAGCTCGAAGAGCTTGCGGTACTGCTTGGTGAGCGCGTTCTTGGGCTCGCCCAGGATGTTCACGAGCGCGCCTTCGTCCAGCTCCTCCAGCGCGGTGATGATGGGCAGACGGCCGATGAACTCCGGAATCATGCCGAACTTGAGCAGGTCCTCCGGCTCCACGTGCTTGAGCAACTCACTGAGGTTGCGCTGCTTGCGCGACTGGATCTCCGCGCCGAAGCCCAGGCTGCGGCCACCCAGGCGCCGCTCAATCACCTGCTCCAGGCCGCCGAACGCGCCGCCGCAGATGAAGAGGATGTTGGTGGTGTCCACCTGCAGGAACTCCTGCTGCGGGTGCTTGCGGCCACCCTTGGGCGGGACGTTGGCCACCGTGCCTTCGATGATTTTCAGCAGCGCCTGCTGCACGCCCTCGCCGCTGACGTCGCGGGTGATGGAGGGGTTCTCCGACTTGCGGGCGATCTTGTCGATTTCGTCGATGTAGACGATGCCCCGCTGCGCACGCTCGATGTCGTGGTCCGCGGCCTGGAGCAGGTTGACGATGATGTTCTCCACGTCCTCACCGACGTAGCCGGCCTCCGTGAGGCACGTGGCGTCCGCGATGGTGAAGGGGACGTTGAGGATGCGCGCCAGGGTCTGCGCGAGCAGCGTCTTGCCGGAGCCCGTGGGGCCGAGCAGCAGGATGTTGCTCTTCTGCAGCTCCACGTCGTCCATGGCGACCTTGGACTCGATGCGCTTGTAGTGGTTGTGCACCGCCACCGACAGCGTCTTCTTCGCCCGCTCCTGGCCCACCACGTACTCGTCCAGCACGGCCTTGATTTCAGAGGGCCGGGGGATGCGCAGCTTGGTGTCCTTGGTCTCCTCGCGGTCGATCTCCTCCGCGATGATGTCGTTGCACAGCCCGATGCACTCGTCGCAGATGTAGACCGTCGGGCCCGCGATGAGCTTCTTCACCTCCTTCTGCGACTTGCCGCAGAAGGAGCAGCAGAGGGTCTGGTTGTCTCGCTTCTCCACGTTCTTACCCGCCATGAAATCCCTCGCTGCGCCTGAAAGGCCCCAACCCGCTTCGCACCGGTCCCCTGCCCCTGCCCAATCTAGTCAGCCCCCAACCGGAACGTCCACGCACCTTCAGGGTACTTAACAAGGGGAAAATGCCGGTGACGGGAGAAACGAGAAGGCCGGAGGCGCGGGAGAAGATTCCCAGCACCCCCGGCCGCCAGCCGGGTGCCTGATGCCCCGGCCCGTTCGGATGTCGGTGTGTCTACTTCTTTTCTTCCGGCTTCACGCCCACGACCTTCCGCGGGTCCTGGATGGCGTCGAGGATGCCGTACGCCTTCGCCTCCGTGGCGCCCATGAAGTAGTCGCGGTCCGTGTCCTTCTCCACGCGCTCGATCGTCTGCCCGGTGTGCTTGACGATGAGCTCGTTGAGCTTGGCCTTCATCCGGAGGATTTCGCGGGCCTGGATTTCGATGTCCGTCGCCTGGCCACGCGCGCCGCCGAGCGGCTGGTGGATCATGATGCGGCTGGAGGGCAGCGAGTAGCGCTTGCCCTTCGCGCCGGCGAGCAGCAACACGGCGCCCATGGAGGCCGCCTGCCCCACGCAGATGGTGGAGACAGGCGCCTTGACGTACTGCATCGTGTCGTAGATGGCCAAACCGGCCGTCACCGACCCGCCGGGCGAGTTGATGTAGAGGTTGATGTCCTTGTCCGGGTCTTCCGACTCCAGGAACAGGAGCTGCGCGACGATGGCGTTGGCCACGTCATCGTCGATCTCCGTTCCCAGCATGACGATGCGGTCCTTCAGGAGCCGGCTGTAGATGTCGTACGAGCGCTCACCCCGGTGGGTCTGCTCGATGACGTAGGGGACGGGCATGAAGGGCATGTCGGATGGACCTCTAAAAGGGACTCAGGAACCCTGAAGGAAAAGCCTCAAGAATACTTCGCCCGGCCCTTGAGGAATTCAATCGTCTTTTCCTCGCGAAGTCGCAGAGACAACCCAAGGCGCTCGTCCGGGCCCTTGAAGTACTTCTTCACCTGGGCGACCGGCTGGTTGGCCTCGATGGCCAGGTCCTCGATGCGCTTCTCCACGTCCTCGTCGGACGCCTGGATGTTCTGCTGCTGGGCGATGGCCTCGAACAGCAGCGTGCCCTTCACCTCCAGGGTGGCCTTCTCCCGCATCTCGTCGCGCAGGCGGTTGAAGTCCAGGCCCAGCTGGCGCGGGTCGATGCCCTGGCGCTGCATCTGGCGGAAGGCGCCCTCCATCATGGAGTCGATGGCGCGCTCCACCATGGCGCGGGGCACGTCGAACGGGTTCTTCTCCAGCAGCGCCTTGATGAGCCCGTCGCGCTCGTCCACGGTGGCCTGGTTCTTCCGGGCCTTCTCCAGGTCCGAGCGGATCTTCGCGCGCAGCTCGTCCACCGTCTGCGCGACGCCCGTCTGCTTGGCGAAGTCGTCGTTGAGCTCCGGCACCACCGGCTTCTTCAGCTCCTTGACGGAGATGTGGAAGACGGCCGTCTTCCCGCGGACCTCTTCGGCCTGGTAGTCCTGGGGGAAGGTGTACTCGACGTCCTTGGACTCGCCGACCTTCACGCCCGCCAGCTGCGGGATGTTGCCCTGGATGAGGTCGCCGTCCTGCACGCGCACGCCAATGCCGTCCGCCTTGCTGCCGGGGAACGCGTTGCCGTCCACCTTCGCTTCAAAGTCGATGGTGACCTGGTCGCCCTCGGCCGCGGTGTCGCGGTCGGTGACGGGCTCGATGCGGCCCAGGTTCTGGCGCATCTGCTCCACCTGCTGGTTCACCGCGTCGTCCGCGACGGCGGTGTCCACCTTCGTGAGGGACAGGCCCTCGAAGTCCTTGGCCTCCACCTTCGGCTTCACCTCCACGCGCGCCTCGAAGCTGAAGGGGGCGCCGGGCTTGAGGCCGGAGTTGGTCACCTGGGGAGAGGCGACGGCCTCCACCTTGTGCTCGCGCACGGCGTCCAGGTAGGCCTTCTGCACGACGCGCTGGATGACGTCGTCCTCCACCTGCTCGCGGTACTTCTGCTCGAGGATGCGGCGGGGAACCTTGCCCTGGCGGAAGCCGGGCATCTTCACCTGGCCGCTGAGCGCTGCGTACGCGCGGTTGAGCTCCTCAACGACGCGGGCGTTGTCGACCTCGATGGAGAGCTTCTTCTCGATGGGAGAGAGCTCTTCGACCTGGACCTTCATGCGGGCCTCGCTCGCCGCCTCCACGGGCCTGAACGTCCCGGGGCGGCAACCGGAAAGTGGGACGTGCGGCTTTAGGGGATAGGCACGAACGGGTCAACGCGAAATGGGCGAGGAGGGACTCGAACCCTCACACCTTGCGGTACCAGATCCTAAGTCTGGCGCGTCTACCAGTTTCGCCACCCGCCCGACGCGTCGCGCGACCGCCGTCCTACCCCGAAACGTCCGGGGACGACAGGGGCTTTCCCCGCCCGGGCCCGAGGGCCACCGGATGCCGGAAAAGACACAGGGCCCCTTCCGTTTCCAGAAGGGGCCCTGCGAGTGAGAGCGGAGGGAATCGAACCCACAACCTATGGATTAAGAGTCCATTGCTCTGCCAATTGAGCTACGCTCCCGGCTTTGCGTTCGGCCGCGTTGGCTGCGCGACGTCCGAGGTGGCGCGGTGAATACCGGGCGCCGCCCGCCCTGTCAAAACGTTTTTGCACCCCCCTTCCATTCTCCGCGTTGGAACCGGATGGCCGGCGTGCGGCCGACCATCCGGGGTCCCAGGAAACGATGCGAAGGGCCGGGCCGGCTCGCATGTTGATCCACGCCCCTTTTCGCGCTGCAGGCCTGTAGCAGGGCCCGGCGCGGGTCGAGGGAAAGCAACCAGGTGGGCGGGCGAGGGTCGTCCGTCCTTATCGGAGAGCGTGGATGCGGGACATGAGCGTGATTGAAGCGAGCGGGAAGTCTGAGGGAACGATGTCGCCGCAGGGCGCCGCCTGGAACCGGGAGCGGGTGGACCTGGTGAAGCGGACCATCTGCCCCCGGGGCATCAGCGAGGACGAGTTCGCCCTCTTCATCGAGCAGTGCAAGCGCAGCGGGTTGGATCCGCTCCTCAAGGAAGCGTTCTGCGTGGCGCGCCGTCAGAACATCGGCAACCGCGAGCGCCCCAACTGGGTGACGAAGTACGAGTTCCAGCCCTCCGAGGCCGGCATGCTCGCCCGTGCGGAGCGCTTTCCTGACTTCAAGGGCATCCAGGCGAGCGCCGTGTTCGCCGAGGACGAAATCGTCGTGGACCAGGGCAAGGGCGAGGTGGTGCACCGCTTCAACCCGGCCAAGCGCAAGGGTGCCCTGGTGGGTGCCTGGTCGCGCGTGGTGCGCGAGGGGAAGCTGCCCGTCGTCGTCTGGCTGGACTTCTCCGGCTACGTCCAGCAGACGCCCCTGTGGGCCAAGATTCCCACGACGATGATCGAGAAGTGCGCCCGCGTGGCGGCGCTGCGCAAGGCGTACCCGGAGGCCTTCGGCGGACTGTACGTGCGCGAGGAGATGCCGGCCGAGGAGTACGACGCGCACGGCGCGGGTCCTGGCTTGCACGAGGAGCCGGCCCCCGCGTCCGGTTCCTACGAGGTGCTGGGCTCGCGGCCCGGCCCGGTGAAGGCGTCCTTCCCCACCCTGGCTCCGGCCCCGGTCCCCGCCGAGGCCCCCAAGGCGGCGGAGGCGGCGCGCGCGCCGGAGAAGGAGGAGCCCCGGCTGGACGTGGACGTGCCTCTGGCGCCGGCCAAGACGGCGGCGGCGGTGCCCGTGGCCCAGACGCCCGAGCGTCCGAAGGCGTCCGCGGTGGTGGTGGCGTTCGGCCCGCACAAGGGCAAGACGACGTCCGAGCTGTCCGACGACGAGCTGAGCGAGACCATCGACCTGGCGCACGAGAAGCTGATGGAGCAGCCCCGGGCCAAGTGGGCGAAGGCCATGCGCGAGAACCTCACCGCGCTGGAGGCGGAGACGGAGCTGCGCTGCCGCGTACCGACCGCCAAGGACGGCGCCGCGAACCCGGAGGCCTGAGGCCGTCGTTCGCTGAGCCGCGCATGAAGTGACGAACGCCCGCGTTCCCAAAAAGGGGGCGCGGGCGTTTTTGCTATGCCGCGCGGAGCAATCCTGGCGCGTGTGCCCCACGCCCTTGCATTCCACGCTGAGCGTCTCCACCTGCACTCTCGGTCAAGGACATTGACCAGATGGAGCAGGGCACATGGTTGGGCGCAGGGCATGGCGGTTCATCGTGGCGGGGTTGTTCGCAGGTGGGGTGAGCGCGGGCTGCGGAAACTCCGCGCCAGGGCGTTCCATGGCGGAGCCGCCGGAGAGGCCCCAAGAGGTGGATACCGGGGTTCCGGATCCAGGCAGCGTCACCGGAGAGGAGGCTCCGAAGCCCGCTCCCGCTCCGGTGGATACGGGCAATCCTTCGGAGCAGCAGGACGCGGGCACGCCTCCGGAGCAGCCCGACCCCACGGCGTGCGAAGGAGTGCCGGGCGTTTCGCAGCAGCAGCTCGCGGCGTTCGAGGCCTGGAGCCATCAAGGCGACAAGGAAATCTCGTGCTTCGCCTCCGCGCCGGATGGCGTGGGCGGCGCGCTGGTCCTGCGAGGCAACGGCGTGACCTTCGAGATCGCGACGCGCTCCGGGAGTTCGCTCACCTGGTACAACGTGAACACCTTCGTCGCGACCGCGCAGCCCGGCGGGATGCTGGGCATCACCGACCCCATCCGAGACGACAGTCCCCAGTGGCTGCTGTTTGTCGACGGGCCCACCGGCTATGCCCGCCAGCAGCCGAACGAAGCGGCGGAGATCGTGATGACGTCGGTGGATCCGACGGGCGGGCTCCGGGCGGTCCTCGCGGATGGGACCCTCAAGGCCTACGACGTGCGCGGCGAGACCCTCTGGAGCCTCCCCGTGTCCCTGAGCGCGCCCTTGAGCGCCGTGGGCGTGGATGCCCGTGGCAACACCCTGGTGCTGGCCGCGGGCGACACCCGGTTCGGACCCTCGACGGTGGAGGGGCTCTGGGTGGACGGTGACGGTCAGCCCGGTCAGCCGTTCCTCGCGCTGGCCCAGGCCCCGGCAGGCAGCTACGAACTCATGCCCCAGGCGAAGGAGGGCCTGTTCCTGGCCGTCAACCACGGCGCGAGGACGTGGGCCGCGGCCTTCGAATCCCTCAAGCCCGAGGGGAGCCCCGCGCCTGAATGGCTCGCCCGGGGAGCGGAACGGCCCCTCCTGCGGCTTCCGGGAGGCAAGGGCTACTTCCGGCCTTCCGTCACGCAGGTGGGCTATTCAATCTGCGAGCGGCAGGCGGAGCTTCTCTCGCCGATGGGCAATTCATGCGGCACGCTTCCGTTCCCCACCACCTCCGACGATGCCTCCTATTTCTGCGAGCACCTGATGCTGGGCGCCGATGGGACGGTGGTCGAGCCGCTGGGCTCGAAGTACATGGGGAGCCCCGGCAACCCAGGGCCGGATGACCCGCAGCCGGAGTACGGACTGCACTGCAAGGTCCGGTACTGGCCGAGGCTGCTCCAGTAGAAAGCGTTCCAGCGGGAGCCCCCGTCGCGAAAGCGCCGGGGCGTTCCCCGCGTGCGCTTTGACGGTTGGAAGCGTTGCGCCCAGAGGGACTTGAACCCCCAACCCTCGGCTTCGAAGGCCGATGCTCTATCCAGTTGAGCTATAGGCGCGGGCGAAGCGAGAGAAGAAGGGCGAATGACCGGGATCGAACCGGCAACCTCCGGAGTCACAGTCCGGCGCTCTAACCAGTTGAGCTACATTCGCCGTCACTTCACACGTCACGGCTTTGAAAGCGGCGGTCTCCTACCGTGGAAACCGGGGCCGTTCAAGGCCCAAAACCATCTGCCAGCAGATTTGCGCCCCAGGCAGGACTCGAACCTGCGACCCCCGACTTAGAAGGTCGGTGCTCTATCCAGCTGAGCTACTGGAGCTGGCCCGTCCTGACTGCTGATACCTACGGCACTTCAAGTCGGGGCGAGAGGATTCGAACCTCCGACCCCCTGCGCCCAAGGCAGGTGCGCTACCAGGCTGCGCTACGCCCCGAGAAGTGCTGCATTCTTCGCCTAACGCGGACGGACGCGCAAGCTTGCTCTTCCTGACGCCCGCCCGGCCGGTCAGAGCGCCAACAGATGGCGCCGCATCAACTGGAAGGCCCGGGCCCGGTGCGACACCCGCGCCTTCTCCTCCGGTGCCAGCTCCGCCATGGAGCGCCCGCCCTCCCCTTCCACCTGGAACACGGGGTCGTAGCCGAAGCCGTTCGTCCCCTTGGGCGCGCGCAGGATGACGCCCTCGCAGCGGCCCACCTCCACCCGGGGCTCGTCCCCCTTCCCCGTCACCAGGGCCAGGGCGCAGCGGAAGGACGCGGTGCGCTTGTCGTCCGACACGTCCGCCAGCTCCGCGAGCAGCTTCTCGTACCGGGCCCGGTCGTCTCCGGGGGCGTACCGGGCGGAGTGCACGCCGGGCCGTCCGTCCAGCGCGTCTACGCACAGCCCGGAGTCGTCCGCCAGCGCGGGCAGCCCGGTGGCCAGGGAGTACTCGCGGGCCTTCTTCACCGCGTTCTCCTGAAAGGTGGCGCCGTCCTCCACGGGCTCCGGCACGGGGGGCAGGTCCTTGAGGGACACCACCTCCACGGCGTCGCCCACGAGCATGCGCAGTTCGCGCACCTTGCCGGCGTTGCCGGTGGCGAAGAGCAGCTTCGGCTTCATCCCAGCACCTTCGCCTGCGCGGCGGCGAGCTGCTGGATGGCCGCGAGCCCGCCGTCCAGCATCGCGTCCATCGACTTGCGGTCGAAGAGCTTGTGCTCGGCGGTGCCCTGCACCTCCACGATGCGGCCGTCGCCCGTGGCCACGAGGTTCAGGTCCACATCGGCGGTGGAGTCCTCGTCGTAGTCCAGGTCCACGCGCACCTCGCCGTTGACCACGCCCACGGACACCGCGGCCAGCGGGGTGAGCCCCTTCAGGATGCCCGGCTTGTTGAGCGAGCGCATGGCCAGCACCAGCGCCACGTACGCGCCGGTGATGGACGCGGTGCGCGTGCCGCCGTCCGCCTGGATGACGTCGCAGTCCAGCGTGAAGGTGCGCACGCCCAGCGCCTGCAGGTCCACCGACGCACGCAGCGCGCGGCCGATGAGCCGCTGGATTTCCATGGTGCGGCCGGACTGCTTGCCCTTGGCGGCTTCACGCGCGCCACGGGTGTGCGTGGCGCGCGGGAGCATGCCGTACTCGGCCGTCACCCAGCCCGAGCCCTTGCCCATCAGGTGCGGCGGGACGCGGTCCTCCACCGAGCAGGTGACGAGCACCTTGGTGTGGCCGAACTCCACCTGCACGGAGCCCTCCGCGTAGCGGTTGACGTTGGGCGTGAGGGTGACAGGCCGGAGGTCCAGCGCACCACGGTTGAAGGAACGCACGGGGGAAGGCTCCTGACGGGAAGGGACGGGCGAAGCCCCCACGCTTTATCAGGGCGCCGTGGATCCAGCCACCGGTTGCGAGGGCGACCCGTCCCGCCGGCGCGTCTCCCGGAGGAAGGCCTGGACCCCGTCCGCGATGGCCTCCGCCAGGGTCTCCTGGTACGCGGCCTTCCCCAGCCGCGCGCCCTCCTGCGGGTGGGAGATGAAGCCCACCTCGATCAGCACCGCCGGCGCCTCCACGCCCGTGAGGACGAAGAAGGGCGCCTGCTGCACGCCCCGGTCCGCGGCACCGCTCTTGGACACCAGGCGCGGGTGGATGGCGTAGGCCAGCCGGGACGCATCCGAGTGCGCCTCCGTGCGCGCCAGGTCATCCAGGATGAAGGCCAGCGTGGAGTGGCCGCGCGCGGAGCGGGCCGTGGGGGCCTCCGCGTTCTCGCGGTCCGCCACCGCCCGCGCCGCCTCACCGGAGGCGTTGGCGGACAGGAAGTACGTCTCGATGCCCTCGGTGCGCTCGCGCAGGCGCTTCGTGGGCATGGAGTTGGCGTGGATGGAGAGGAAGAGGTCCGGCCGCTGGATGTTGGAGAACTCCACCCGCTCCGACAGCGCCATCTGCGTGTCGCGCTCGCGCGTGAGGAACACCTCGCTGCCCGCGGCCTCCAGCTTCTCCCGCAGGCGCTGGGCAATCTGGAGGGCGATCTCCTTCTCCCAAAGCTCGCCGGGCCCCCTCGCGCCCTCCTTCGCCCCGCCATGTCCCGGGTCGATGACGATGCGCGCACCGCGCTCCCCCGCCCCGGCGAGGGCTGGCAGGAGGCACGCGAGCAGGAGGAGACGAAAGGGGAAGCGGCGCGGCGACATTCGCGCCTGGATGTTAGCGGAGCCCTGGCCCGGAGGCGAAATCCGCTCCCGGGCGCCGGGGGCTTCAGCCGATGACGTCGATGCCGGGACGGCCCGCCTGGACCTCGCCGATGAGGGCCGCGTCCACGCCCGCCTTCTCCAGCGCCTGGAGGGCCTTGAGCGCGTGGCGCGCGGGAACGCTGGCCAACAGGCCGCCGTTGGTCTGCGCGTCCGCGAGCAGCCACTGGATGTGCTCCGGCAGCCCCTCCGGGAACGTCACCCGCGGCTTCACGTGGGCGAGGTTCGTCTTCGTGCCTCCCGGAATCACGCCGGCCTCCGCCAGCGCGGGCACCTCCGCGATGAGCGGGATGCGCTCCAGGTCCACCGCCGCGCGCGTCTTCGCGCCGTTCATCATCTCCAGCAGGTGGCCCAGGAGGCCGAAGCCCGTCACGTCCGTGAGCGCGTTCACCTTGAAGGCGCCCGACGCGAACACCTCACCGGCTGCCTTGTTGAGCGTGGCCATCTGCGCCGTCACGCGCTTCGTCAGCTGCTTGGACGCAAGGCCGCGCTTGATGGCGGTGGTGGCGATGCCCGTGCCAATGGGCTTGGTGAGCAGGAGCACGTCCCCCGGCTTCGCGCCCGCGTTGGTGAGCACCTTCTTCGGGTGCACCACGCCCGTCACGGCCATGCCGAACTTGGGCTCCGGGTCGCGGATGCTGTGGCCGCCGAGGATGGGGATGCCCGCCTCGTCCGCCTTGGACTGGCCGCCCGCGAGAATCTTCTGCAGCGTCTTGAGGGGCAGCTCGTCCGGGAAGCACACCAGGTTGAGCGCGAACAGCGGCTTCGCGCCCATGGCCCAGATGTCCGACAGCGCGTTGGCCGCGGCGATGGCGCCGAACTGGAACGGGTCGTCCACGAGCGGCGGGAAGAAGTCCACCGTCTCCACCACGGCCATGCCCGGCGCCACCTGGTACACGGCGGCGTCGTCGTTCGTGTTGAAGCCCACCAGGGCCCGGGGGTGGGACGCCGCCCCCTTGAGCCCGCCCAGGACCGTGGCCAGGTCCCCCGCCTTGAGCTTCGCCGCGCAGCCCGCGCAGTGGCTCATCTCCGTGAGGCGCTTCTTCGGCGCCACCGGCTTCTTGCCCGCCATGGTGTTCCCGCCCTACTCCGCGCGCACGTAGTCGCGCTTCATGAGCTGCACCACCGTCTCGGCGGTGAGCACGTCGTCGCCGTCCGAGTGGTCCAGCACGCCGCCCAGGGAGCCGTGGTTGTGCACGAGTTGCAGCACGTCCAGCATCTCCGGCGTCAGTTCCTTCAAGGGCGCGGACAACGGCTGCGCGATGCGCAGCGCCGTGGCCATGGGCGGCAGGTTCGGCTGCAGGCGCTTGAACTCGTCCAGCTGCCGCAGGGCGTCCATCAGGAGCGCTTCGGTGGAGGAGTCCAGCTCCACCATGAACTCCTGGGTGTCCGCGGGGCGCAGCTCGAAGTCACCCTCTTCCCAGGTGACGATGCGGTTGAAGCTCTTCTGCGGGCCCAGGTTGTGGTTTTCGTCGATGACCGCGTAGTACACGCGGCCCTGGCGCAGGTAGATGCGGCCCTCGTGGGCGTTGTTCACCACGAGCACGCCGTTCTTCTTGGACGTGTGGAAGAGCTGGAGCAGGTCCGGGAGGGGAATCTCTTCAATCTTCCCCGTCATGGAGCTGGCCTTGGTGGTGCGCGCGGCCTGGGCCGCGGCGGCCTCCTCCAGCTTCTGCTTCACGACGCTCTCGTCCACGGCGCTCTCCGCGCCCTGGTGCACGAGCTTGAGGATGGAGGTCCCGATGAGGATGCGGTCCCCCTCCTTCAGCTTGGCCTGCTTGACCTTCTCGCCGTTGACGAAGGTGCCGTTGGTGGACCCCAGGTCCTCGATGGTGATGGCTCCGTCGGAGAACAGAATCTTCGCGTGCTTGCGCGAGACCATGTCCTCCACCAGCACCATGTCCAACTCGCTCGACCGTCCGACGACGATCTGCTTGTTGGCCTTCAGCGGGAACTCACCGCCCTGGTACTTCCCGGAGATGAACTTGAGGGCAAAGGACTTCGCCGTACCGCCAGGAGTGCTCACGGTGCCGCGACCTCGATGATGGAAGTTGCCATGGTGCTCAACCCGTCACTTCCGCCTTCCCCGGGTCCTTCACCAGGTTGAGGTACATCTGCGCGCTCTTGTTGCCGGGGCTGCGCACGAGCACGTCTTCCCAGACCTTCACCGCCTCGTCACGGCGTCCCGCCGAGTACAGGGCGATTCCGTAGTTGATCCGTCCAGGAATGTACGACGGATTCTGCGCGATGACCTGTTCGTATTCCGCCAGGGCCGCCGCGTTGTCCCCGGCGTCCCTGAGGGCGTTGCCCAGCTTCAGGCGGATGTCCACGAACTCCGGGAAGTGCGCCAGCGCGCGGCGGTACTCTTCAATGGCCTTGGCCCACACGCCGCTGGAGGCGAACACGTCGCCGATGTCGGCGTACATGTTGGCCACCTTCTTCATGACGTAGGGGTCGAGTTCGCCGGGGGCGCCCTTCTGGCGGGACAAGGCGGCCTGGTAGACCTCCTTCGCCTCCGCGTACTTCCCCATGTCGTTGTAGATGACCGCCAGGTTGAGCGCGGCCTCGGTGTACGCGGGGTTGAGCCGCAGCGCGGACTCGAAGGCCCGCTGCGCCCGGGCGAACTGGCCCTGGTCGTGGTAGATGATGCCGAGCATGTTGTAGACGTCGGCGAAGGTCGGATTCTGCTCGACCACCTTCGTCAAGAACTGCTCGGCCTGGGCGTACTGCTTCTTCTCGAAGGAGCCGCGCCCGAGGGTCAGTAGTTGCTTGAGGGCTTCGTCCATGACTCGGCCCGCGCGGGCCCCTGCCTCCTCGGGTAGCCTACATGAGCCCGGGCGAAAACAAGAATTGATCGCCCTCGCGCACGAGCGAAAGCGGCCGTTCCCCCCGGGTGTCCACCGGCCGGGCCGGAAGGTCCCCCTCCAGCCGGTAGTGCTCCGTCACCGTCGCCTCGTCCCGCTCCAGCCGCGCGTACCACGCCTGGACCGTCAGCCGGCGCTTGCGCAATGGGGCCGCCTCCGCCCACGCGCGCCCCGCCCCGCCGTCC
>NZ_RAWK01000014.1 GCF_003612165.1 Corallococcus aberystwythensis
CAATGTCGGAGGGGTCACACCCGTTCCCATCCCGAACACGGAAGTTAAGCCCTCCAGAGCCGATGGTACTCCGCGGGAAACCGCGTGGGAGAGTAGGTCGCTGCCGGATTCTTTTTGAAAGCCCCTGGCGCCGCAAGGCGCCAGGGGCTTTGTCTTTGCGGGCTTGTCACGCTGACATCCCTTGCATGCGTCTTCGTGGATTGATCCGACGGGATGCGAACGTACGGGCGCCTGCCTTTGAAGCTGGCACGACCCGGCCTGCTTTTGCTTGAGTGGCACTCCTTCCCCCTCTCTGGACAGGAGCCTCTCGCATGCATCTGCTTCGAATCTACGCCGCCGGGCTGTTTGCGTTGGGGCTCCTGCTGGTGCCCGCCGAATCCAAGGCGCAGCAGTCCGGGGTCCGCCTGGGCGTGGGCGCGGACTACTGGGTCGATACCAGCGCCGCCTTCAACTTCACGCTGGGCGTCGAAGGGCATGTCGCGGGGCCGCTCTTCGTGGGTGCCCGGTTCGGCGCCGTGCTCGTCACCGACGGCAACATCATCGGCGTTCCGTTGGACATCTCGCTTCGGGCGACGGTAGGTCGCACCGTCTACATCGAAGGACTCGCAGGGCCGTGGATCTTCTTCAAGGGGGACACCTTCAAGGCCCATGCGGCGTTTGGCTTTGGCCTCCAGGGAAAGGCCGCGAGCATCGGCATCGAGGTGGGCTACCTCGACCCGAACCCCGTCATCGGTCTGCGGCTGGGCTACAAGTTCTGAGGCCGTGCCTCAGTAGTGCGGCGGACGCTCCTGCTGGCGGGCGTCCACCAGGCCCGGCTCGGCGTCCAGCTTGCGCTTGAGCCGGTCCAGCTCCGCCCGGAGCGCGTCGATGACGCGCCCCTGCTGATAGAGCACGTCGCTCAGCTCCTGCAGCAGCTCCTGCTGCTGTGTGTAGCGGATTTCCAGCTCGACCAGGCGCTTGTCTTCCATTGCCGTCTTCTCCGCTCGGGGACCGTGCCCCATGAATACCGTCGAATACCTGCAGCGTGCTCGCGAGCTGCTTGGACGCGGACAGCCCGAGCTGGCGGAGTCCGCGCTGAGTGACGCCATCGATGCGGCCGTGGCGGCGGAGGACCTGGTCCTCCTCACCCAGGCCCGGTTCGCGCTGGGTGAGCTGCTCTTCCAGCAGGGCCGCGATGAAGAGGCAATCCCCTTCCTCCAGGCCGTGGTGCGCACCGAACGGGCCGACGGGTCCGTGGATGCCCCGGTCATCGCCTCCGCGCGGATGCTCCGGCAGATCCGGGGGCAGGAGCCGCGGTGAGCTTCCCCTGAGCCTCAGGGCAGCCGGCACTGCTCCCGGATGGCGTCCATCCGCTGCGGGAAACGCCGCTCCAGGTCCGTGCGCGTCTGGCGAGCTCCCTCGAACCTTCCTGCCTTCACCTGAAGCGTGCAGAGCATGCCCAGGGCCCGCGTGTCGGAGACGTCCAGACGGTCCGCCTGACGCAGGGCCTCCTCGGCGGCGTTCTCGTTCCCCAGCTGGAACCAGGCGATGCCCAGCTGGAAGTGGCCTTCCGCGAGCTTCGGGTCCTTCTGCACCGCCTGCTGCAATAGCCCCACGGCTTCGCGGTTCCGGCCCTCCCTGGTGAGCACCAGCCCCTGTTCCACCAGGAGCCGCGCCGCGGGCACCCTTCCCTCCAGGGAGTGGAAGACCTTCAGGGCTTCCTGGGGCCGTCCTACCCGGCTGAGCAGCCGGCCGTAGCGCACACCGACGAGGGGATCGCCTGGCGCCACGCTGTAGGCCTGGGCCAGGGCCGACGTGGCGCCCTCTACGTCGCCCTTCACCTCGCTCAGGTCCGCCCGGAGCAGCTCCGCCCGCGGGTCCGCCGGCGCGAGCTTCCGTGCCTTGCCGAGTGCTTGCTCCACGCAGCGGGACATCCGCTCCCGGTCGCAGATGCGCGCGAGCAGGAGCTGGGTCTCCAGGGCGTTCGGGTCCCTTCGCTCGGCTTCCAGGGCCAGGTCATGCGCTTCCGCTGGCGCTCCTTCGCGCAGGAGCTCCGCCGCCGCGCGCAGATCCGCCGCCGTCGCCTTGTCGTTGTGCTTCAAAGGCACCAGGAATCGCAGCCGGCCTTCCACGTTGTCCGTGGCCCGGGCGATGGCCAGCTCCTGCTCGGGCATGTTGCGGGGCAGGAACAGTGGAATGACGTGGATGACGAGGGCCACCCCGCAGACCCAGAGAACGCCCCGGAGCCCCTGGTTCCAGCGCCGGCCGGTCCGCTCCCCCGGTTCGTTCGATGGGTCGCTCATGAGGCGTTTTTAAACGGCTCGGAGGTGGGAGCGCAGCCCCGAGGGAAGCTCGAGCTCGCAGCTCCAGCAAAGCTCGAAGTTGGCGGGATTCTCCTCGCCGCAACGCGGGCACGTCACCGAGCGGCTGGCGGCTTCCTGGTTGGCCTGGAGCTCCGCGAGGACCTGACGCCCGGCCTCCAGTTCCTGGGGCCATAGCCACAGCTCCACCCAGGCCTCGGTGCTGGGGATTTCTCCGCTCAGCGGGACCAGGGACTCGCCGCGGATGTCGACCGAGAGCCCCGCTGATTCCAGGGCGCCCGCCAGCATCCGCGCCTCTCCGACCGTGCGGTGCACGGAGAACTGCACGCGCTTCATGCTGCTTGTCTGTCAGAACCGGGCCGTCAGGGCAACCCGCCCCGGTTGCTCCCCTGCTGTGCCCTGCCCGACGTGGTCCCTACGGGCCGTGTGGCCCTGTCATTCGTCGTGACGGAGTTGGTGCGGCAGCACGGCGTGCGCGTGGCGGGGGGCCCGGGCGTGGAGCTCCGCGGTCAGCAGGGCGTCCAGCTCCGCGAGCAGGCGATCATACCCGCCACCGGCGCCCTTCGCGGGCAGCCGCTCCGTGGCGAGCCTCAGCCGGGGCGTCTCCTCGTCCTCGAAGGCCAGGGTCACCGCCAGCCCGTCCGGGCCTCCTGCCTGGGGGACGAGGGCGGCGGGTTCGGGCTCCCGCTGGAGGGTTTCCAGCAAGGGGGCCAGCCGGCGGATCTCCTCCGGCGTCAGGTCCCGCTCCACCACCGGTTCGCCCTGTTCCAGGACGCGGAGGTGCTTGAGGCCTTCCACTCGCAATGCCTGCGCCCCTGTGTTCGTCCGGCCACTGCGCTCGTAGGTTACCGTCTTCACGCGCCGTACCTCCGTGGGTTCAGGAGTAGGCATCCGCCTCCTCCCCGGCATCCGGAGCGGAGCGCTCCCGGCGCTTCCTGTCCCCGAATGGCAGATCGAGCGACCGATGCCGGACACTGGGCCGCGCCCGCTGGGCCCCTGAGTTTCCCGGGCGCGTCTCCCTACCGTGCCTTCCGTCCGGGCGCCCTGTCCGGACACTGGGAGGTCGCCGAACGATGAGCAAGCACAAGAACCCGAACCCGAATGATCAGCGCTCCAACACGAAGAACCCCGAGCGCCCCGAGCACAAGTCCGCCCAGGACAACCGCGCCAACCAGATGAACCCCAACCGTCCTCCCAACCCGCCGTCCCAGATGCCCTCTCACGGCGGTGGCATGACGGGCGGGGACGACACCTCGAAGCGCTGACCGGAACAGGAGAGGCCGGCCGCGTGTTCGGGCCGGCCCCTCCCCGGTGCGGGGTCCTAGCGGACGCGCGGTGAGCACTCGCCTTCGCCACGGTAGTGGCCCACGGTGCGCACGAGCGCCGTGATGAAGTCGCGCAGCGTCCGGACGCTGCCCGCGCCTCCCGTGCCGTACTGGTTCGAGGGCAGCGCCGTCAGGTCCACCAGGCCCAGTTCATCCAGGGTGATTTCGCCGTCCGGACCGACCACGCCCGTGCTGTCCGCCGCTGCGATGGCGTCGAAGCGCATCTTCGCGTCGGCCGACTGGAGGTCGTCGAAGAAGAGGTGGTCCCCGTGGATGGTGAGCTGCACCGTCTCCGTGCCGCCCTTAGGCACCGTCACGCCGTCACCGATGTCCTCGTTCTCGCAGTGCTCGTAGACGGTGTTGGTGGGGAAGCCCCAGCGGAAGCGCTTCGTCACGGTGCCCTTGGTGGCTGTGCCCTCGACGTAGACGGACCAGCCTTCGGTGTTCATCCGCGTCACGTCCTCCGCGTCCGCGTTGCCGGCGGTGGCGTCCGTGACGGGGGCGATGGCGTAGCTCACCTCGTCCCATTCCTCGGAGGCCAGGTCGTTGAACGTCGCGACGTTCACCGGTCCTGGACGGTGCACGTCGTACACCTTCGCGGCCGTCTGCTCGGCGGCGGTCTCTCCCTCGTGGTTGGCGACCTTCACCTCGCCCAGCTTCACGAGGAACTTGTCGTACTTCACGGTCCAGCCGTCCTCGAAGGCGCTGGCGGGGATCTCCTTCTCGATGAAGTCCTCCCCGTACGTGGTGAACGTCACGTTGCCTTCGCCCGAAGAGCAGGCGACCAGACCCAGACACGACACACCCATCAGCCAATGCTTCATCACGGTGCTGCTCCTTCCACCCACGTCACGACGTAGGCGCTGGTGTCTTCCACGCCGCGCACCAGCCCGTTCTGGGCCTGGCTTCCGGCGGGGAAGGTGGAAACGCCAGACGCGCCCGGGAGGGACGCGGTGGCGAAGTCGATGCGGTCCATCCATTTCCCCAGGTCCACCGCGATGCGCACGAAGCCGGCCTCCTGCTGGAGGTCGCGCTCGAAGCGCACGCCTTCAATGGCCTTGGGCAGGTCCACCGTCGCGTCGAAGCGCACCGTGGCTCCGGACGTGTGCGTCGCGGTTCCTCGCACGTGCGCCTGGTGGCCCCCGAGGACGTTCTGCGTGTCCGTGGCCGCCGTGGGCGTCACGAGCGTCAGCTCCAGCGAGCCGTACGAGCCCGTGACGGCATTGGCGTCTCCCAGGCTACCGCCCGCGAGCAGGTCCACCGTCTGGGGGTTCAGCACTTCTCCCAGTGCGTCGCCGGGGACGTAGTGGCCAGGATGCGCATTCGCGGTGCCTCCGATGAGCGAGTACCAGTCGAAGCGAGGGGCCCGGCGTGAGAGCAGCACGCGGCCCTCGAAGAACCGCACCGAACCCACGGACACCTGGGCGGCTTCGGGCGTCACCGTCCAGCCGTACTCGTTCGGAGCCGTGGGCGCTGTCGCCGTCATCGTCACGGCGAAGGTGCGGCGCTCCGCTTCCGTCTTGCCTCCGCAACCCAGGCTCAACAGGGTCGCGGTCAATGCCAATGCCAGCGCTCGGTTCATCACAGGTGGACCTCCAGGGTGAGCGAGGCCACGCGTGGTGCCCCCGCGGTGAAATGCCGGGCTGGAACGAGGCTCGGCTGGGATGTGGGGTCGAAGCGCGAGCTGTAGACGAACTCGCCGTCACGCCAGCGCGTGTTGAGCAGGTTCTTCACGTCGAGCCGCAACGCGAGCGCTCCCCTGCGCAGCGCGGCCTGCGCGTCCGCGAGGAACACCGTGTGGCTGTATTCGTCGTAGGGCAGGGGGCGCGGACCGATGAGCGTGAGGCCCGTGCCCACCGACAAGACGGATCCGATACCGGGAAGTGGCTTCTCCCAACCCACGTCCGCCCGGGCGACCAGGGGCGCGAAGTAGGGGAGCTTCGCGTCCGTCTTCGTCACCGTGGCGTTCGCCACCGTGGCGCTCAGCGCGGCCGTGAGCCCTTCGAACGGACGTGCCTGGAGCGCCGCGGAGATGCCCGTGCGCAGCGTCTCTCCCGTGAAGACGGTGGTGCCCACCGTGTGGTCGAAGAAGAAGTCGTCCGCCACCTGCGAGCCGAAGACGCTCGCCTGGAAGGACAGACGTTCTCCGTCCCTCCGGGTGCCCAGCTCCGCGCCGTGTACGTTGACGAAGGGGGCTTGTTCGCCTTCCGCGAGGCTTCGCGCCTGCGGGGAACGGAAGCCGTCACCGTAGCTGGCGAAGAGGGCCCAGGTGTCCGTGAGCGCGTATTCGACGCCGGCCTTGGCGCCCCAGTGCACCCCGAAGGCGCTCCGTGAGTAGCCCTGCCCGTCGTAGTAGCGCGGGTCCCGGAAGGCGAGCGCGTCGAAGACCTCCACGCCCAGCGCGTCGGCCCGGCCTCCGAGGCGGAAGGCCCAGCGGCCCAGGGGGAGCCTGGCTTCGGCGTAACCCCAGACGTCCGTCTGCGTGAGGTCCGCGTCCACTTCGTCCGCGAAGAAGGTGCCGTCCGTCTCGCGGTAACGGCGTTGCGTCTGGTGGATGCCGTCGCGCCGTCCTCCGAGTCCCAGCTCCAGCGCGACGGGCCGGCCGAAGAGGGTGACCTGGCGGCGGTGCTCCGCGCGCAGGCCCAGGGTGGAGCCGTCGTGGGTCTGCTCCAGGCCGTCGCCACGGTCGTCCACGCGGTAGCCGGTGAAGTTGTTGCGCAGGCGCAGGTCGGAGAGGATTCCAAAGGCCTCCAGCCGCGTGCGCGCGGTGCCTTCGCGCGGCAGGTCCACTCCGATGAGGAGCTGGTGCCGGGACACCGTGCCGCCCTGACGGTCGAAGGAGCCGGAGTAGAAGGTGCGGCGCCCGGCTTCGAGGTCGTCCTGCCGCACCACGCCCGGTGAGTCGAAGCGCGTGACGTAGCTGCCTCCCAGGATGCGTGCGCTCAGGCCGTGGCCCAGGTCCAGGTTGCCTTGCGCGAGCAGCGTGGCCCGGCCGTAGCCCCGCTGGGGGCCGAAGCCGTCACTCTCTCCAATCTCCGCCGCCGCGAAGGTGCCGGGGTCCTCGCCCGGGCGCACCGTCACGACGAGCCGGCGCGTGTTGAACTGGCCCAGCGTTCCGGCGAACTCCACGCCCTTCTCGCGGGCGCCCAGGTCCATGCGCACGGTTCCCGCGACCGCGAAGTCTCCCTGGAACGCGCGGTAGGAACCCTCCGTCACCTCCAGCGATTGGACGAGCTCCGGGATGATGAAGTTCGTGTCCGCGTAGCCGAGCGCGTGGATGTGGCTCACCTCATTCACCGGCAGGCCTCCGACGTTCAGCTCCACGTCCTGGCCGTGGAGCGCGTCAAAGCCCCGGAGGAAGAGCTGCTGGGCCTTGCCCTCGCCGCTGTGCTGCGAGGCCACGAGGCCCGGGACGACACGGAGCACGTCCGTCGCGTTCATGCGCGGTGCCGTGTCGAGGATGTCGCGGCCGATGGTGACCTCGGAGGCGCTCTGCGCCGGGCGCGTGCCTCGCACCACCGTGGAGCGCTGCTTGCCCGGTGCCTCCGGCGGCGGCGTGGGCTGCTGCTCCGTGGGGGAGGCGACTGTCCCGGCAGGGGCAGGTGCTTCCTGGGACTGCTGCATCACGGGTTGCTGCTGTTGCTGCGTGGCTTCTGTCTCCGCGTGGCGGGTCGCCTCCGGGCGCGGCCCTTCCTGTGCGGCGGGCACGGCCGAGGCAAGACACGTCGAGAGCGTGGTGAACGCGATGAGCAACATGGTCACGGTGAAGAAGGCACGAGGAGACAACGACACGTCGCCGGCTCGCGTGGGGACGCGCTCCGGAGGGTGCGGGTTGAAAGACAGACGGATTCGGGACGCACGCGCACGCAGGCCCGTGTCTGGCCCAGGCCAGACGGTCCGCATGCTCGCGAGTCACCCTTACAGAAGTTCGAAAGGGGCCTACGGGCCCTGCGGCATCGCCGCGGACCGCAGCCGCTGGCGCGGCGACCACTCGGGGCCTCTGGCGGCTTCGACCTGCCAGGACACCCAGCGCAGCTTCGGCGGTACGAACACCGTCCAGGTGGCCGCCACCGCCAGCAGGTGCTCCACCGAGCCCGTCAGGTGCTGATGGCCGTGGCCTCGCTTCGCTCCGTCTGGCGTGCCCTGTTCGGGCTCCGCCTTGCACGGGACCTTCTCCGCGCCGCACGCACCCGTGGTGCGGTGCACGTGGCTTCCCGTGCCGTGCTCGTGGGAGTGCGCCCCCAGGCCTCCGCCGTGTCCCACCACCGCGTGCAGCACCGGCGCCACCGCGAGCCCGTACACCAGGACCCACAGTCCCAGGAACGCCAGGTCACGTCGGTCTCGGGAGTCCCACACGGCGGTTCGGAGTGAGGCGGCGGAGCGTCCAGGATGGGGGAGGTGAGGCGACTGCCTCCCTATCCGTCCTCCCCAGGACAGGCAAGGCCGCCCCCGCCGCCCGCTGCCAGACAGTCCCCTGCCATCCAGTCCCATGACCCCGTGGACCGCTTGACGCATTGCATTGGAATCCGCTGCGGCCGCAGACTTCCCGTCATAGACTCCTGGCGTGCGTTCCGAATCCGCCGTGCTTCGTTCCCTGCCTGCCTCCACGGAGGTTCCCGCCCCGCCGTCGCGCGCGGACCGTCTGCGCTCCCTGGCGAGTGAGTCCTTCGACCTGCTCGTGATTGGCGGCGGGGTGACGGGCGCGGGGGCCGCGCGGGACGCGGCGCTGCGGGGCTTGAAGGTGGCCCTGGTGGAGCGCGAGGACTTCGCCAGCGGGACTTCCAGCCGCTCGTCGCGGCTCATCCACGGCGGCCTGCGCTATCTGGAGCATGGCCACCTGGGGCTCGTCTTCGAGTCGAGCATTGAGCGGCGTCGCCTGCTCAACCTGGCGCCCCACCTGGTGCGGCCGTTGGCCTTCGTCTGGCCCGTCTACGCGGGGGCTCGCGTGCCGCGCTGGAAGCTCAACGCGGGCCTCATGCTGTACGACGCCCTGTCCCTGTTCCGGAACGTGAAGGCCTACCAGCGCCTGTCGCTCAAGCAGGTGGTGGAGGCCGAGCCCGGCATCCGCTCCGAGGGGCTCAAGGGCGGCGCCCGCTACTACGACGCGGCCACCGACGATGCCCGGCTCACGCTGGCCAACGCGCTGGGCGCGAGCGAGGCGGGAGCGGTGGTGCTCAACCACGCCTCCGTGAAGCGGCTGGTGCTGGCGGAGGGCAAGGCGCAGGGCGCGGTGGTGGTGGATCACCTCACCGGCCTGGAGCACACGGTGCGCGCGCGCGCCGTCGTCAACGCGACCGGACCCTGGAGCGATGAGATCCGTCAGCTGGATTCAGGGCAGGTCCGCGCGGGGCCTTCGGTGCGCGGCAGCAAGGGCGTGCACATCGCCGTGCCCCGCTCGCGGTTGAACATCGGGGACGCGCTCACGCTGTTGTCCCCCGTGGACGGCCGCGTGATGTTCATCCTGCCCGCGGATGCGTTCACCCTCATTGGCACGACGGAGACGGCCACCCGCGCCCACCCGGCCGAGGTGCGCGCGAGCGAGGCGGACGTGGCCTACCTGCTCGCTTCCGCCAACGCCTTCTTCCCCGAGGCGCGGCTCACCCGCGAGGACATGGTCAGCGCCTGGGCCGGCATCCGCCCCCTGGCCGCGAGCGGCTACCACGGCAACAGCGACGCGGGCAGCGCCAGCCGCGAGCACTCCATCGACGTGAGCCCTTCCGGCGTGCTGGCCATCAGCGGCGGCAAGCTCACCACCTTCCGGGTCATGGCCCGCGACGTGGTCAACGCCGTGGAGCGCCACCTGGCCCTCCCGCACAAGAAGCCCGTCACCCACGAACAGCCCCTGCCTGGCGGCGACATCCTGAAGCTGGACGCGGAGTTCGCGGCGGCGCGGCAGGAGGTGGGAGACGCGGCCACGGGCGAGCACCTGGTGCGTGCGTACGGCAGCCGCTGGCGCGCGGTGTGGGCGCTCACTCGCGAGACGCCGGAGCTGGCCGGGCCGCTCGTGGACGGCCTGCCGTACCGCCGCGCCGAGGCCGCGTGGGGCGTGACCCACGAGATGGTCCAGACGCTGGCCGACCTGCTCATCCGCCGCCTCAAGGTCGCGTTCGAGACGCGCGACCAGGGCCGCGCCGCCGCCGTCCGCGCCGCGGAGGTGATGGCGCCGCTCCTGGGTTGGGACGCGGCGGAGACAGAGCGTCAGCTGGCCGCCTACGCCGTGGATGCCCAGCGCATCTTCGGCGTGGATCCTTCCGACGCCTGACGCGCCTGCGTGAAGCAGGGCCCGGTGCGTCATGCAGGGTCCGGCCGCGGGACCGCGGACGGGGCGCTCCCCATGAGCGTTGAGCGCCTCACGTTGGCCCGGCACCGGATGGCCGTCGGGCGCACGACAGCCGCACGAGCAGTCGTCCTTCGGCCATGCTTAAATCGTTGTGGGAACGGGAAGCAGGGTTGGCCCGTTCTTCCCGGCCCCCCTTTTCCGGGGGCAGCGGGTCACGGCGCGGTATCCCATGTAGGCCGGGCACGAAGGAGAGGCACCCCATGAAGCGTTGGCTTTGGATCGGGCTCGGGCTGTCCGGACTGGTGGCGAGCGGCTGCGGCACGGAGGTCCCCCCGGGCGGTGACATCCTGCCCCAGGCGTGTCCTGGCACCGCGGAGGCGGCGCTGCCGGCCCCGGCGGTTTCCGCGCTGCGCACGGACACGGCGGACGGGGTGATCATCACCTACAAGCCGAAGGTGAGCGCCAGCGCGCTGGCCGCCTCGGCGGACATCGTGAAGGCCGTGGAGCGCGAGGGCGGCACGGTGCTGCGCCGCGTCCCGACCCTGAACATGGTGGCCGCCCGGCTGTCGCCGGAGGCTCTCACGACGCTGAAGCTCAACCCGGACGTGCTCTCCGTGACGCCCAACCGCCGCGTGTACGCGATGGGCCTGCCCACGCCGCCGCCGCTGGTGTCGTGGCAGGGCACGCTCATCCCGCAGGGGTCGGTGGGCGAGTACACCGACGGGCTGAAGCTGGTGCAGGCCCCGCAGGTGTGGGACGCGAACAGCGACGGTGTCATCGACCCCGGCGCGCCCACGGGCGAGGGCGTGAAGGTGTGCGTCATCGACAGCGGCTGGGACAGCAAGCACCCGGAGCTGATGGGCGCGTTCGTCAAGGGCAAGGACTTCGTCGACAACGACGACGACCCGTCCGACCAGACCGTGTCCCAGGGCGTGGTGACGGTGGGCGGCGGCCACGGCACGCACGTGTCCGCGACCATCCTGGCGCAGTTCGGCGCGGGCTCCGGCGGGCGCGTGGGGCCCGGGCAGGACCCCAACGGTGTGGTGGGCGTGGCGCCGGGCGCGTCGCTGCTCGTCGCGCGCGTGCTGGACACGGAGGGCGGCGGCAGCACGGTGGACGTCATCGCGGCGGTGGAGTGGTGCCATGAGCAGGGGGCGCAGGTCGCCTCGCTGTCGCTGGGCGCTCCGGATCCGTCCGAGACCGAGCAGGCCATGTTCGACAAGGTCTGGGACGGCGGCAAGGGCATGCTGTCCGTCGCGGCCAGCGGCAACGACGGCAAGAAGGGCGTCGCCTATCCGGCCGGGTATCTGCCGTCGGTGATGGCGGTGGGCGCGGTGGACCTGAAGGGCGAGTACGCGCCCTTCTCGCAGTTCGGCCAGGAGCTGTCCGTGGTGGCCCCGGGTGTGAACGTGCTGAGCGCCACGGTGCTGGGGGCGGCGGCGCTGTCCTCGGTGGACGTGGGGTCGGCGCCCGTCACGTCGTCGCCGCTGACGTACACCGCGCAGGGCACGTACACGGGCCGGCTGGTCAACTGCGGCCTGGGCGCGGACCGTGCGGCGTGCGGTGAGCAGGCCACCTGCGAAGGCTTCGTCGCGTACGTGGACCGCGGCGACCTGTTCTTCGAGGAGAAGGCGCGCAACGTCATCCAGGCTGGCGCGCGCGCGGTCATCATCGGCAACAACGTGGCGGAGGACGGGGACGGCACGTTCACGCTGGGCTCCGCGAACTCGCACTGGGTGCCCACGGTGTCGGTGTCGATGGCGTCCGGCGCGGCCCTCAAGCAGCTGGAGGGGCGCGAGGTGACGGTGACCACCACCGGTCTGGACTACCAGCGCGAGTCCGGCACCTCCATGGCCACCCCGCATGTGTCGGGTGTCGCGGCGCTGGTGTTCAGCGCCCGGCCGGACCTGAGCGCCGCGCACGTGCGCGCGGTGCTGGAGAAGACGGCGCTGGACGACAAGGCGACGCCGGGCGTGGACGACAAGTACGGCCATGGTCTGGTGCAGGCGGCCAAGGCCGTGGAGCTGGCGCGCACGCTGCCCCAGGGTGGCGGCCCGCTCCCGCTGCCGTAAGCGGCCTGCTTCCCGCAGGCTCGGCGCCCCCGCGTCCCTTGAGTGGGACCCGGGGGCGTTTCGTTTTCCACGGCAGGCGCTGTGTCGTGGGGTGGGAGTGCGGGCTGGCGGCCGACCGCCCGGCTTCCGGGTTGGTGGCTCCCGCCGTGTGTGCACGCACCTTCCCGAAAGGGAGGCGCGCCGCGCATGAGGCGAGACACCTGGCTGGGGTTGGGAATCGCGGGTGTGGCCTGCCTGCTGATGTGCGCCGGGACCCCATCCGGCGGCATGGAGGATGACGCGGCGCCCGAGGAGACGACGGCTCCCGCGACGTCACAGCCGGCCGCTCCACAGCAGGCTCCGGCGACGGCCTCCCAGCAGCAACCCGGCACGGGCGGATCCGGAACGGGCACGCAGGCGCCCCCTGGCACGGCTCCGGGCTCCGCGCCCCAGCAGGGCACGTCAGCGCCGAATGGGAATGCCCAGGAGGATCCGAACAGCCCCAGCGCGGATCCAAACCCGGAGGGGAGCACGACGCCTCCCAATCCGGGCACGGAGCCGAACGCGGGCACCGGGGGCACGGGCAACACGGGGACGGGGGCTCCCGCCACGGCGGCGCCTTCCGCTCCGGGGGCTTCGCAGGGCGTCGCGGTGGTGGACGCCATCTACCGGGGCACGGTGCGCTCGGTGTCCTCCAACGAGGTCGTCATCGACAACGAGGGTTCGCGCCTCCCACTGGAGATTGGCACCAAGACGCGCATCGTCCGCGACGGCGAGGACATTGGCGTGACGGAGCTCCAGGAGGGCGAGCGGGTGCGCGCCACCGTGAACATCGTGGGCCGGAGCCACACCCGGGAGATCGCCGTGCTGACCGGCGCCGAGGCCAAACGCGACGCAGCCCAGCGCCGCCGGTGACAGCGGGACCTTCCGTCCGTCAGCCGCGCGGCACCGTCCGCGTCTCCCGGACGGAGGTTTCCCACCATGACGGTCTACAACCGATACCGAACCCTGTTGCACCAGTTGGCCCTTGTCCGCGCCCGCGCGCCGGGCGGGGATTCACCTGAAGCGGACGCGCTGCTCGACTCGATGGACGAGGTCTGGGACGCCCTGTCCGAAGGCGAGCGTGCCGCCCTGGAGCGCGAACGCGCCCGGCTGGCTGTGAGTGCTTCCGATGCTCGCGCGGTGCCCGCGTGACGCGTCATTCCCGCATGGACCCCATGGGGGCACCCGTGGGCCCATGGGGAATGCGCGAGGACGGCCGGGACGGCGGCAGTTCCTGGCGCTGACGCTGACGCCACACCGCCCGCGTGTAGTCCACCACCGACGCCAGCGACAGCAGCGCGACGAACGCCACGAGCGGACGCACCAGCGGCGGGTAGAGCAGCACGCACAACAACACCGCGAGCTGCAACGTCGTGACGACCTTGCCCAGCATGCGGGCCTTGAGCTCGATGGCCCGCATGTCCGGCCGCAGCCTCGCGACGATGAAGCCGATGGCCGTGCCGATGTCGCGCAGGAGCAGCAGCGTCAGCTCCACCGGACCAATCAGCGCGTCCAGCAGACACACGATGAAGGCCGTCACCATGAAGGCGCGGTCCGCCACCGGGTCGATGAGCGCTCCCAGCCGCGTGGCCAGCCCGCGGTGCCGGGCAATCCAGCCGTCCAGGAAGTCCGTCGCCGCCGCCAGCACCACCAGGAAGGCCCGCAGGCGCAGGTCCGACACCGCGATGAACACCGCGGCGAGCGGAAGGCGCGACAGGGACAGCGTATTGAGCAGCACGAGGCTTGCCCGACGGTGCATGACCTTCAAAAGGTAGTGCTCGGCACCCGGGGCGCACCTGACCGCCCTGGCGAGCGTCCAGCGAACAACTTCCCCGGTGTCCTTGCCGGATCTCCTCCCGGGAGGAACCCGCGGCCCTTCGTGCGGTGTCCCAGGGAGATGCCCGGGATTTTCCCGGCCTGTCCCCCTGGAGTCCGCCCCGTGAACGCGATGGGACCCTGCCGCGGCCTGATGACCCTGGCCACCCTGCTCACCGTCGCGCTGCCCCTGGCGAGCTGCGAGGCGGCCGGACGCGTGAAGGTTGCGTCTCATGCCCCCTCGGCCGAGGAGCGGACGCGCTACCCGTGGCTGACGGCCTCCGCGCAGGTGCGCTCGCTGGAAGAGACGTTCGCGCCCCCGGAGGGCTACACGCGCGTGACCCTGGAAGCGGGCTCCTTTGGCGCCTGGCTGCGCGGCCTGCCCCTGCGCCCCGAGGGCACCCCCGTGCGTGACTTCCAGGGGGGCACGGTGCTGGCGGCCTCCGACGCGCGGCTCGCGGCGGTGGGCGCGCTGGACGTGGGCACCGCCAACCTCCAGCAGTGCGCGGATTCCATCCTGCGCCTTCACGCCGAGTGGCGCTGGGCCTCCGGCCACCCGGAGCGAATCGCATACCGCTTCACCAGCGGACACCTGGCGTCCTGGCCCCGGTACGCGGCCGGGGAGCGGGCGCGCGTCTCCGGTTCGAAGGTGACGTGGGTGCCGGGCAGCGCGGCGGCGGACAGCTCGCGGGCGGCGTTCCGGAACTACCTGGACCTGCTCTTCACCTACGCGGGCACCCTGTCCCTCCAGGCGGAAGGCGCGCGTCCCACGCGGGAGCAGCTGCGCCCCGGGGACTTCTTCGTCCTGGGCGGCAGCCCCGGCCACACGGTGCTCGTGCTGGACGTGGCCACCGATGCGAAGGGTGAGCGGGTGGCGCTGATCGGCCAGGGCTTCACCCCCGCGCAGGACTTCCACGTGCTGGCGGGGAAGGACGGGCCCTGGTTCCCGTTGAGCGGGGACGCCGTGGCGACGCCCTTCTGGGTGCCCTTTCCCATGACGTCGCTGCGCCGCCTGCCGTCCCCGTGACGGGGATGAACCTGAAGCACCCGGGAGCCGCGGGCTGACGGGCGCCCCCCTGGTGCGTTCCCGAGCAGACGGGGAGGCAGTACGGGTGGGGTCCCCACAGGGTTCTGCTGGAATCGGCAGGAGGGAGGAGGCAGGTTGCGGCGTTGGGTGTTGTCCTGCCGTCAACGGGGACGCACCGAAGCCGGGCCCGTCCTGCCCCCACGTGCCTGCAAGCAGCCTAAAGGGAAGGGGCGCCTGCCTCCCGAGTCACCACCATGTCCTCCGCCGCCGTGTCCCTGCCCGCGTCCTCCCCCCGGGCCAGCATCCTCATTGTCGACGATACGCCCGGGCACCTGCTGGCGCTGGAGGGCATCCTCGCGCCCCTGGGGCAGCGGCTGGTGCGTGCCGCCTCCGGACGCGAGGCCCTGCGATGCGTGCTGGACGAGGACTTCGCCGCTGTCCTGATGGACATGAACCTGGGCGACATGACGGGCGTGGAGGTGCTGGGCCTGCTGCGCGAGCGCGAGCGCAGCCGGCGCACGCCCGTGCTGCTGATGACCGCGGGCGACGGTGACGAGAAGGAGTGGCTGGCCGCGTACGCGCACGGCGCGGTGGACTACCTGCGCAAGCCGCTGCGGCCTGAAATCCTGCTGGCGAAGGTGTCGATGTTCGTGGAGCTGCACCTGGCGCGTGAGGCCGTGCAGCTGCGCGAGGAGTCGCTGCGCGAGCGCGAGCGCAACGCCCTGGAGGCCGTCCACCGCGAGCGGCTGCACGCGTTCTTCATGCAGGCCCCGGTGGGCATCTCCATCGCGCGCGGACCGGACTTCGTCTTCGAGCTGGCGAACCCCTACTACGAGCTGCTGGTGGGCCGGCGGGTGACGCCGGGCCAGTCGCTGCTGGAGGTGTTCCCGGAGATGGCCTCGCAGCCGGAGGTGCTGGAGGTCCTGCGCGGGGTGGTGCGCACGAAGCAGCCCTTCGTGCGGCCGGAGTTCGAGGTGAAGCTGGAGCGCGACGGACAGCCGGACTCCGTCTTCTTCAACGTCATCTACCACCCGATGATGGAGCTGGACGGCACCGTGTCCGGCATCATCACCCTGGCCACGGACGTGACGGAGTTCGTGCGCGCGCGCCGCCACACGGAGGCGCTCACGCAGGACCTGCGGAAGCAGCAGGCCGCGCTGGCGGACAGCGAGCAGCGCCTGCGCCTGGCGCTGACCGCCACCGCGCTGGGCACCTTCGACATGGACATCGTGACGGGCGAGCTCAAGTGGGACGCGCGCTGCAAGGCGCTCTTCGGCCTGCCGCCCGAGGCGGAGTCGTCCTACGACCTGTTCCTCGCGGGCCTGCACCCCGAGGACCGGGACGCCGTGCAGCGCGCGGTGGCGCTCAGCTGGGACCCCACCGGCAAGGGCGACTACGACGTGGCCTACCGCACCGTGGGCCTGAAGGACCGCGCGGAGCGCTGGGTGCGCGCCACGGGCCGCACCTACTTCCAGGACGACAAGCCGGTGCGCTTCGTGGGCACCGTGCAGGACATCACCGCGCGCAAGCGCGCCGACGCGGAGCGGGCCCGGCTGATGGCGGGAGAGCTGCGCCGCACCGAGCAGCTCCGCGGCCTGTCGCGCGCGAGCCTGGCGCTCAACGCGGCCGGCAGCGTGCCGGCCATCCTGGAGCTCGTGACGCTCAAGGCGCGCAAGCTGATTGGCGCGAACCAGTCCTCCGTGCAGGTGGTGGACGGCCGGGACGCGCAGCCCCTCTCCGCGCTGTCCGCGGCGGAGCACGAGGGGGTGGCGGGCGCCCCGGCGGTGGCGCTGGACGAGCGCGGCCTCTTCGCGCGGGTGTACCGGGAGAACCGGCCGCTGCGGCTGACGCGCGAGCAGCTGCGCCAGGACGCCGCCTACGCGCAGGCCCCTGAATCGCCCCCGCCCGCGCTGCCCCTGAAGGGTTTCCTGGCGGTGCCGCTGGTGGGACACGACGGCCGCAACCTGGGCCTGCTGCAGCTGTCCGACAAGGTGGAGGGCGACTTCGACGCGGAGGACGAGACGGTCGCCGTGCAGCTGGCGCAGATGGCCAGCGTGGCGCTGGAGAACGCGCGCCTGTACGAGACGGCGCAGGCGGAGCGGCGCAACCTGTTCGCGGTGCTCAAGCAGCTGCCCGCCGCCATCACCGTGCTGCGCGGGCCGGAGCTCGTCTTCGAGATGGCCAACGACCTGCGCCTGAAGCTCACCGGTTCCCGGCCGCTGCTGGGGCTGAGCGTGCGCGAAGCCCTTCCGGAGCTGAAGGACCAGGGGCAGGTGGCCCAGCTGGAAGAGGTCTACCGCACCGGACAGACCTACCAGGGCCGTGAGATTCCCATGCGCCTGGGCCGCGACCTGGACCAGGAGGCGCCCGAGGGCTACTTCAACCTCACCTTCCAACCGCTGCGCAACGCGGAGGGCAAGGTGGACGGCATCGTGTCCGTGTCCTGGGAGGTGACGGAGCAGGTGCTGGCGCGCCGGCGCATCGAGGCGCTGGCCGCGGAGCTGAAGGAGCGCGAGCAGCAGTTCCGCACGCTGGCGGACTCCATCCCGCAGCTGGCGTGGATGGCGGAGCCGGACGGGCGCCTCTTCTGGTTCAACCAGCGCTGGTACGACTACACCGGCACGACGGCCGCGCAGGTGGGCGAGAAGGACTGGAACACGCTCATCGACCCGGAGGACGCGGACCGCGTGCAGGAGCACTTCAACGCGGCCCTGCGCGAGGGGACGCTGTGGGAGGACCAGTTCCGCCTGCGCCGCGCGGACGGCAGCTACCGCTGGTTCCTGTCGCGCGCGATGCCCGTGCGGGACGGCGAGGGAAGAATCGCCCGCTGGTTCGGCACCAACACGGACATCGACGACGAGCGCCGCACGCTGGAGAGCCTCAAGCAGGCGGAGGAGGAGATCCGCCACCTCAACACCGGCCTGGAGAAGCGCGTGCGCGAGCGCACCGCCCAGCTCCAGGAGGCGAACAAGGAGCTGGAGTCCTTCAGCTACTCCGTGTCGCACGACCTTCGCGCGCCCCTGCGCCACATCACCGGCTTCGCGCAGTTGCTGGACCGGCGGGCGGGCGCGAAGCTGGACGACGTGTCGAAGGGCTACCTCACCACCATCGCGGGCGCGGCGAAGCAGGGCGGCACGCTGGTGGACGACCTGCTCGCGTTCAGCCGCATGGGCCGCGCGGAGATGCGCCAGTCGCGGGTGGACCTGGGCCAGCTGGTGGAGGAGGCCCGGCGCGACCTGGCCCCGGAGTCCACCGGGCGGCAGGTGGAGTGGCGGGTGGAAAGCCTGCCCACGGTGGAGGGTGACCCGGCGCTGCTGCGGCAGGTCATCCACAACCTGCTGGCCAATGCGTTGAAGTATACGCGTCCGAAGCCGGAGGCCCTCATCGAGGTGGGGGCGCGCGACACGGAGAGCGAAGTCTCCGTCTGGGTGCGCGACAACGGCGTAGGCTTCGAGATGCAGTACGTGGACAAATTGTTCGGCGTCTTCCAGCGCCTGCACACGGCCGAGGAGTTCGAGGGCACCGGCATCGGGCTCGCGAACGTGCGGCGTATCGTGTCGCGCCATGGCGGACGGACCTGGGCGGAGGGCGCCGTGGGGCAGGGCGCGACCTTCACCTTCACCCTGCCCCGCATTTCTCCGCCGGAGAAGAAAGTCGAGACGCACGCGTGATGGACCTCAAGCGAATCCTCCTGGTGGAAGACAGCGCCAACGACGTGGCGCTCACGCTGGCGGCGCTGGAAGAGGTGCACCTGGCCAACGAGGTGGTGGTGGTGCGCGACGGACAGCAGGCGCTGGACTACCTCTTCCGCAAGGGCGAGTACGCGAACCGGCAGGACGGCCACCCGGCGGTGGTGCTGCTGGACCTGAAGCTGCCGAAGGTGGACGGGCTGGAGGTGCTGGAGAAGGTGAAGAGCGCCCCGGAGCTCAAGGCCGTGCCGGTGGTGATGCTCACCTCGTCGCGCGAGGAGCGGGACCTGGCGCGCAGCTATGGCCTGGGGGTGAATGCCTACGTGGTGAAGCCCGTGGCCTTCCCGGACTTCGTGTCCGCGCTGCGGGAGCTGGGGCTGTTCTGGGCGGTGGTGAACCAGCCGCCTCCGGGCTCGCCCGGCACGCCTGGAGCCTTGAAGTGAGCACTCGCGGCGGAGCCGCGCTGGACCTGCTGCCCCTGCCTTCGACGGACCGGCCCCTGTCCATCCTCCTCTTGGAGGACAGCCCCCTGGACGCGCAGCTGGTGGCCGCGCAGCTGGAGGAGGGCGGGCTGCCCTCGACGCTGGAGTGCGTGCAGGGACGGTCGGCCTTCGTCGCGGCGTTGGTGAAGGGGAAGTTCGACCTCATCCTGTCGGACTACAACGTGCCGGGCTTCGACGGGCTGAGCGCGCTGGAGGCGGCGCAGGCCGTGTGTCCGGACACGCCGTTCCTCTTCGTGTCCGGCGCGCTGGGCGAGGACCGCGCCATCGAATTGCTCAAGCGCGGCGCCACGGACTACGTGCTCAAGGACCGGCTGGAGCGGCTGGGCCCCAGCGTGCGGCGGGCGCTGCGCGAGGCGGAAGGGGTGCGGCTGCGCAAGCGCACGGAGGAGGCGCTGCGCCAGTCCGAGGAGCGCTACCAGCTGGTGGCGCACGCGAGCTTCGACGCCATCTGGGACCTGGACCTCCAGACGGACGCGATGCACTGGATTGGCGACGCGGCGGAGGAGGTCTTCGGCTTCCCGGTGGAAGAGGTGGGCGCGGACGCGGCGTGGTGGCACCGGCACATCCACGGCGAGGACCGCGAGCGGGTGCTGGCGGGCTTGCAGCGGGCGTTCGATTCGGACGAGGACCGGTGGCAGGACGAGTACCGCGTGCTGCGCAAGGACGGGGCGTACGCGTACGTGGCGGCGCAGGGCTCCATCCTGCGCGGGGCGGACGGGAAGGCGAGGCGCATCGTGGGCGCCATGCGCGACATCACGGAGCGCCGGCGCGCGGAAGAAGAGCGGCAGAAGCTGGTGCACGAGGCGCAGGCGCGGGTGGAGTTCGAGCAGCAGCTCATTGGCATCGTGAGCCACGACCTGCGAAACCCGCTGGGCGCCATCCTCACCGGCGCGTCGCTGATGCTCCGGCGCGACGACATCCAGCCGTGGCACGCGAAGGCGGCGGCGCGCATCCTGTCCGCGGCGGAGCGGGCCACGCGGATGATCCGCGACCTGTTGGACTTCACGCAGGCGCGCATGGGCGGCGGCATCCCGGTGCAGGCGGCGCCGTGTGACTTCCATGCGCTCACGTTGCAGGTGGTGGAGGAGGCGCGCACGGCGCACCCGGAGCGCACCATCCAGATGGAGCACGTGGGGGACGGGCAGGGGGCGTGGGACTCCGACCGGATGGCGCAGGTGCTGTCCAACATCCTGGGCAACGCGCTGAAGTACAGCCCGGAGGACACGCCGGTGCGCGTGGAGAGCCGGGGCGAGCCGGACGCCATCGTGGTGCACGTGCGCAACGGCGGGGACCCCATCCCGCCGGAGATGCTGCCGCGCATCTTCGAGCCGCTCCAGCGCGGGACGACGGTGGGGCGCTCCGAGCGCAGCATCGGGCTGGGGCTCTACATCGTGCGGCAGCTGGTGCTGGCGCACGGTGGGACGGTGGACGCGCAGTCCAACGCGGCGGAGGGCACGGTGTTCACCGTGCGCCTGCCGCGCGTACCCGTGCGGGATACGCCGTAGCAGGTGTCTCCTGGTTGCATCCGTGTCGTGGTCTCAAGTGGAAGGTGGACGCATGTCGAAGCCGCTGGAAGTCGTGAACGCCGTCCTGGACGCGGGCTTCGAGGGCCTGGGGCCGCTGTGCAGCGCGACGGGGCTGGCGGACGAGTACCTGGCGGACTCGCGCTACGCGAACCACGAGGCGCGCATCGATTCACTCATCCACTGGGAGACGGGGAAGCTGTTCACCACGGGCTTCCTGTCCGGGCTGGGCGGCCTGCTCACGCTGCCGGTGTCGCTGCCCGCGGGCCTGGGCGTGTCGTGGGCGGTGCAGGCGCGGCTCGTCGGCGCCATCGCGCGCATCCACGGGCATGACGTGGAGGAGGACCGCGTGCGGACCCTCACGCTGCTGGCCATCGTGGGGGACATTGGCAAGGAAGTGGTGAAGCAGGCCGGCATCGAAGTGAGCCAGCACCTGGGCATGCGCGCGCTGGAGGCCGTGCCGAAGCACGCGCTCAGCGGCATCAACCGCGCGGTGGGCTTCCGGCTGGTGAGCAAGGCGTCGCAGAAGGGCGTCGTGAACCTGTCCAAGGTGGTGCCGCTGGCCGGTGGGCTGGTGGGCGGCGCGGTGGATGCGCTCGCGTGCCGCGCGGTGGGGGCAACGGCCCGGCGGCTGTTCTCGCCGGGACCTGGGCCCGTGGTGCCCGTGCCGGGCATGTCACCTGGATGACCGGGGGCGGGGCTTGTCGTTGACGGTGGGCCTTCGCGCTGGAGTCATCCGGGCGCATGGGCCGCCTCTTCGTCTTCCTCGTCGTGCTGGGCCTCGCCGCGGGTGGCTGCAAGCGCTCGTCCGAGGGGGCGGGCACCGGGGGCCGCACGCGCATCGTCTTCAAGTTCCAGCCGCTGTGGGGCGACCCGAAGCCGTTCCGTGAGCTGCTGGCGCGGTACGAGCGCGCCAACCCGGACGTGGAGCTGGTGACGGAGGCGCTGCCCAACTCATCGGACCTGGCGCACCAGTTCTTCCTCACGTCGTTGCAGGGCGGGGCCACGGACTTCGACGTGCTGGTGGCGGACGTCGTCTGGGTGCCGGAGTTCGCTCGCGCGGGCTGGGTGGCGGACCTGTCCGAGGACTTCCCTCCCGCGCGCCTGCGCGAGGAGTTCCTGCCCGGGCCGGTGGACGCCGTCGTGATGAACGGCCGCACGTACGCGGTGCCCTGGTACGTGGACGTGGGCGTCCTCTACTACCGCAAGGACCTGGTGCCTCGCGCGCCGCGCACCTACGAGGAATTGCGGCGCTTCACCCGCGACGCGATGGCGAAGGCGCCCGGCATCCAGGGCTACGTGTGGCAGGGGCGGCAGTACGAGGGGCTGACCTGCAACGTGTACGAGGCCATCTGGGGCCACGGCGGCCAGTCGCTGGGGCCGGACGGGCGCGTGCTGCTGGAGACGGAGCCCGCGCGCGAGGCGCTGGCGTACCTGCATGGGCTCATCGCGGACGGACTGTCTCCCCAGACGGTCACGGGCTTTGGCGAGGAGGAGTCGCGGCGCGTGTTCCAGGAGGGCCGGGCGGTGTTCATGCGCAACTGGCCCTATGCGTGGAGCGAGGCGCAGGCGGAGGGCTCTCCCATCCGGGGCAAGGTGGGCATCGCGCCCTTGCCGACGAAGGATGGACAGCCGGGGTGGGGGACATTGGGCGGGTGGCAGCTGGCGGTGAACGCGCACGTGTCGCCCGCGCGGCGCAAGGCGGCGGCCCGGCTCATCGCGCACCTGACGTCTCCGGAGGCGAACCGCGTGCTGGCGCTGCACTACGCGCGCAACCCGCCCCGGTTGGCGCTGTATGACGACCCGGAGCTGCGCGCGGCGGAGCCGTTCATCGCGAGCCTGAAGGAGGCGCTGACGCGGGCGCGGCCCCGGCCGGTGACGCCGTACTACCTGCTCATCGCGGACGTGCTCCAGAGCGAGTTCTCCGCCGCCGTGGCGGGCCTGCGCACTCCGGAGGTGTCGCTCACGCGCGCGCAGAAGCAGGTGGATCACCTGACCGGTGAGCAGCCCCAGGAGGAGGACAAGTGAGGGGCGTGGGTTCGCAGGCGCGGGAGCGGCGGCAGGCGTACCTGCTGGTGGCGCCGGCCGTGTTGGTGCTGGCGGTGGTGGCGCTCTACCCGGTGCTGGCCGCGGTGTGGCTGAGCCTGCACCGCTTCATCCTGGTGTTCGGCGAGCGGCGCTTCACGGGGCTGGAGAACTACGCCTACTTGATGAGCGACGCGCGGTTCTGGTCCGCGCTGGGGAACACGGCGTACTTCACGGCGGTGGCGGTGGCGGTGGAGCTGTTGCTCGCGGTGCCGCTGGCGTTGCTGCTCAACCGTGCGTTCCCGGGACGCGGGTTGTTGCGCGCGTCGGTGCTGGTGCCCTGGGCGATTCCCACGGTGGTGAGCGCCCGGCTGTGGGCGTGGATGTTCAACCCGGACTACGGGCTCATCAACCGGATGCTGGGGGGCGCGGAAATCAATTGGCTGGGCGCGCCGGGGTATGCGCTGCACGCGGCCATCCTGGTGGACGTGTGGAAGACGACGCCCTTCGTGGCGCTGCTGGTGCTGGCGGGGCTGCAGGGCATTCCGGAGGACCTCTACAAGGCGGCGCGCGTGGACGGGGCATCGGAGTGGCGGCAGTTCCGGGCCATCACGCTGCCGCTGCTCAAGCCCGCGCTGCTGCTGGCGGTGCTGTTCCGGTCGCTGGACGCGTTCCGCGTGTTCGACGCCATCTACGTGCTGACGGAGGGCGGGCCCGCGAACACGACGGAGACGCTGAGCATCTACGCGTACAAGACGCTGATGCGCTCTGGTGACTTCGGGTACGGCAGCGCGCTGTCGGTGGCGACGTTCCTGTGCGTGGTGCTGCTGGCGGTGGTGTGGCTGCGCTGGCTGGGGCGCGAGGAGGGGCGGCGATGAAGCGGCCGGGGCTGGGCACGGCGCTGGCCGTGGTGGCGTTCCTCACGTTCTTCCTGGGGCCGTTCCTGTGGCAGGTGCTGACGAGCCTGTGGCCGGACGGCGAGCTGACGCGGCCGTGGCCTTCGCACCTGACGGGGGCGAACTACGAGAGCGTGTTGTTCGGGCGGCCGTTCCTGTGGGCGGTGTTGAACTCGCTGGTGGTGGCGACGCTGACGACGGTGTTCTGCCTCACGGTGGGCGCGTCCGCGGCGTTCGCGCTGGCGAAGCTGGAGTTCCGGGGGCGAGGGCTGTTGCTGTCCGCGGCGCTGGGCGTGTCGATGTTCCCGCCCATCGCGACGGTGAGCCCGCTGTACCTCATCCTCAACGCGGTGGGCCTGCGGGACAGCTTGGTGGGGCTGGCGCTGCCGTACACGACGTTCGCGCTGCCGCTGACGCTGTGGGTGCTGACGTCGTTCTTCCGTCAGCTGCCGGATGAGCTGTACCGGGCGGCGCGGGTGGACGGGTGCACGCCGGTGGGCGCGTTCCGCCGAGTGTTGTTGCCCCTGGCGGCGCCGGGCCTGGCGACGACGGCCATCCTGGTCTTCATCTTCGCGTGGAACGAGTTCCTCTACGCGCTGACGTTCCTGTCCACGCCGGAGAAGCGCACGGTGCCGGTGGCCATCAGCCTCTTCGCCAGTGAGTACAAGGAACCGTGGGGAGAGATCGCCGCCGCGTCAGTGGTGGCGACGCTGCCGCTGGTGGTGCTCACGGTGCTGTTCCAGCGGCGCATCGTGTCCGGGCTCACGGCGGGCGCGGTGAAGGAGTAGGCGCGGGCCTACAGGCGGCTTCGTGCGCGGGGCAGCCAGTAGTCCGGCCGGCGGCGCAGGTGCGCGATGGCGAGGACCACCACGTCCTCGTCGCGAACGAGGTATGGCAGGGCGAAGGGGTACTCCGGAATCAGGAAGCGGCGGATGGGCGGCGTGTGACGCAGGCCTGGCCAGAGGGGCCAGCGGTCCGGGTGCTCGTGGATGGAGGCCATCGCTTGATTCATGGCTCCGACAAAGTGGCTACCGAGCCCTGTGCGTTGGTTCTCGTACCACCTGGCGACCTTGAGCATCTCAGGCCTGGCGGCGTGATGCAGTCGGGTGCGCATGGAAGCACCTATCGCCGCATTCGCTCCAACTCCTCGTTCATTTGTTTTCGCACTTCATCCCACTCGACAAGCTCCACCGTGCCGTCGAGAACTTCCTGGGCACGGCGGCTGATTTCCTCGCCCCAGGCAGCCTCGGCATCTGGGGCTTCCACGTCTCCATCCAGGCTGTCGAGCAGCTCATGGGCGAGCCGGGCTCGGTCATCCGGGGAAAGTCTCAGGGCCTGGGCAAGCAGCTCGTCTCTGGTCGCCATCTTCCTCATTGTAGCTCCTCCGTGCGCACGGTGCCTGTCGAGCAGGCCCGATGCCTGCTCGACCGGTGAAGGAGCCTTCCTACCTGAAGGGTCTGACAGCTACCGGCCTACCGCTTCGACCTCCGCCCAGAGGCGCTTGCCTTCCAGCGCCGTGTCCAGCGGCGCGCGGCGCTCCGAGATGCGCAGCAGCACGGCGGCCAGTTGGTCCAGGTGCATGGGCTTCAAGTTGCCCAGCAGGGGCAGCTTGCCCAGTGCGTGCAGGATGCCGGGCGGCGCGTGGTATTCGCCCTCCAGCGCGGGCGGGCGCACCATCGTGTAGGGGATGCCGCTCTCGCGGACGATGCGCTCCGCTTCCGCCTTGGCCTTGAGGTACGCGCCCACCGGGCTTCCCGCTCCCACCGACGTGAGCAGCACGAAGTGGTCCACCCCCGCCGCCTTCGCCGCGTCCACCAGCTGCCGCGTGGTGCCGATGTCGCTCGTCTCGTAGGTGTCCCCGGCCGCGAAGCGCTTGCGCATCGTGCCGATGAGCTGGAGCACCGTCGTGCTGCCCTTCATCGCCTCCGTCAGCGCGGGCCCGTCCGCCAGCTCCAGCACCGCCTTCCTGGGCCAGGCGTTCGCGGGCTCCGTGTTCGCGCTCTTGGGACGCACGTGCGGCGTCACGGACACGCCGTTCGCCAGGGCCTGCCGCATCAGCGTGCGGCCCGTCGCGCCCGTGGCGCCCGCGACGAAGAGATGACGAGGAGCTGCGCTGCTCATGGCGATGCCTCCCGGGCCGTGCACTCCTCGGCCCTGGAGCCCTTCTTGAGCACACGGCCCACCCCTTGCCCACTGTTTCCCGGGGCCGGGCGTGAAACCGGACAGCGGGCTTCAGCGATGCGCCTGTTCGGCCTGGACCTCGCGTGCGTGCGTCAGGTCCTCCAGGAAGATGGCCTCCAGCTGGCGTGCCGCGTCCACGTCCTCCAGGACCAGGGAACCCTCTTCCAGCAGGTTGAACGACAGCGCGTCGTAGTTGATGGACCCCACCAGCACGAGCCGGTCATCCACCAGCATCGTCTTCGCGTGCATCATCGACGGCTGGTACTCCCAGAGCCGCACGCCCGCCTCCCGCAGCGTGTCGTAGGTCTGCCGCTGGAGCACCGTGATGGCCCGCTGGTCGTTCTTGTCCCCCGGCGCCAGCACGCGCACGTCCACCCCCGCGCGCGCCTTCTCCACCAGCAGCGCGGTCAGCGCGTCGTTGGGCGTGAAGTACGCCTGCGAAATCCACAGCCGCTTCTTCGCGGCCTTCACCATCAGCTGCGTCAGCCGCTCCGCGCGCGTCACCTCCGGGTTCGCCGTGCTGCTGACGAAGGCCGCCCAGCCTTCACCCGCGGCGTCCAGGCCGGGCTGCTCCACCGACAGCGTGGGGAAGTCCGTCTGGGGCAGCAGCTCGCCCGTCGACTCCTGCCAATTCTCCGCGAAGGACTGCTGGAGCTGCGCCACCACCGGACCCTGGACCCGCACGTTGGTGTCGCGCCACTCCTTCTCGTTGCGCGCGTTGCCCAGCCACTCGTCCTGGATGGCGAGCCCACCGGTGATGGCCACCCGGCCGTCCACCACGACAATCTTGCGGTGGTTGCGCGCCAGGTTCTCGTCCGCCGGCAGCGGGCGGAACAGGTGCGCTTCACAGCCAATCGCTTCCAGCCGGGGCTTCACTTCTGTTTCGAACGGACCGCTTCCCAGCGGATCCACCAGCACCCGGCAGTGCACGCCCTTCCGGGTCCGCTCCGCGAGCGCTTCAATCATCCGGTCGGACGCACGCCCCGGCCTCCAGATGAACATCACGATGTTGATGGAGGCGCGGGCCCGGCCGATTTCTTCCACCATCACGTCGAATACGGCGCCGTTGTTCGCCCACCGGATGCGGTTGCGCGGTTCCATCCGCACGCCCGTCGTCTGGTACAGCGCCGATGCGAAGCCCGCCCCACGCGAACCCACCTGCCCCGTGAGCTGGAATGGGCGAGACGATTCCTTCGTGCTGCACGCGGACGGACATCCCGCGAGCAGCAACGCCCCCATGACTCCCCCCCACCATCGTCCGCCCTTGCCCACGTCCGTTGCCCGCGCCTCCTGAACATCAGGGGTAGGCACCCCCAGGTGACGTGTCACCCGGGGGTTGGAGGCGAGTGTTCTCCGTCCACGGAGTGAGTGTGCGCACGGGGCGGCGAAGTGGGTGAAAGGTGCGTGCTACCGTCCTGCTCCGTCGAGACACCGGGAGCGGACATGGCGTTGAGCACGTCAGCGGAGTTCAAGTCGGACCTGGGCATGGCGCCCACTCAGCTGCTGCCCATCGTGTCGCGGCTGAATGAGTTCGTCCGGCCGTTCTGCGCCGCGCTCGATGCGTTCCACGCGGACTGGAGCGGGTGGGGCGGCAAGGCGACGTACTACCTCACGGGCAAGCAGGCCTGGGTGGACGCGCGATTGAAGGCGCTCGATGCCGCGGAGCACCTGCTCTACGGGCTGTTCGACCTGGAGCGCGAACGGCTCGCGCGGTCCAGGCCGTCGCGCCTGCTGCTGATGCGGCTGCTGGTGGAGATCCAGGAGAAGCACATCGAGCTGGTGGACTACGTCCACACGAAGAACCTGCTGCTCTACACGCCGGACCGCGCGACGCTTGGGACGGCCGCGCTCAACCAACTGGACGCGGACTGGAACGCGCTGCGGAACGGCACGGGCGCGGTGACGCTGCCCACGGACGCGGCCTCCGCGCGCGGCAACCGCGAGGTGCGAGCCATCCACGCGCGGCTGCTGTCGCGACCGCATGGGCGCCTGCTGATGCGGTGGATCCTCGCCTCCACTCCCACGGATGCGGTGTGGCCGGTGACGCTGGTGCTGACCCAGGCCTTCACCCCGTCCGCCCAGTTCCGCCAGCAGGTGGCGGTCAACCGCCAGCGCCTGGGGGAGATGTCCGGCCAGCTGCGCCCCCTGGAGGAGGAATACGAGACGGTGGGCCAGGAGCTGTCCCGGATGGAGGGCGAGGCCCGGCGCGGAAGCGAGCCATGGGGAGAGCTGCGCGAGCGGCTGAAGGGGGCATCGAAGGCCTATGCCGACCTGTCAGCGGCGCAGGGTGAGCTGGGCCGCCGCATCGACCACATCCGCGACGAGCTCCCCAAGTACGAGGATGACGGCCACGGCGAGGACTACATGCTGACGGAGCCCGCGCCCGGCATCGCGGGGAAGATCGTCGGGCGGGGCTCGCGGCTCAGCCTGCGCGCGGGGCTGCGCGACAGCACGCAGCGCAACTACTCCGGCGAGCGGTACCCCATCCCCGCGCCGGCCTTCATCGTGTACGGGCACGAGCTCATCCACGTCCTCCAGCACCGGTATCCGACGCGGATGGTGCTCGAGCCGCTGACGTACCCGCATTCACACGCGAAGCACGGCTACAGCAACACCACGGAGCACGAAACCATCCGCGCGCTGCGCAAGCACCGCACGGACGCGCACCTGCCGTTCTTCGAGAACCAGCTTCGTGAAGAACACCAGCTCTCGAAGCGCAAGCACCACACCGGCACCACCGCGTTCGACCTGGGCGAGACGGACTGAGGCGCGCCGGAGGCGTGACTACTTCCGCTGATCCCCCGGAGGCGTGGCGACCACCTCGCGCCCCAGCTCCAGCATTGTGGCGCTCTCCGATGGATCCGGGCGCTTGTCTCGCAGCGTGACGAACTCCTCCGCCGCCGTGGGGTGGATGCCCACCGTGGCGTCGAGCTGCTTCTTCGTCACGCCGCACTTCAGCGCCACCGCGAGCCCCTGGATGATCTCCGGCGCGTCCGCGCCCACCATGTGGAAGCCCAGCACGCGCTCCGTGCCTCGCTCCACCACCACCTTCATCATGGAGCGCTCGTCCCGGCCCGTCAGCGTGTGCTTCATGGGCCGGAAGCTGGAGACGTAGACGTCCACCTTGCCGTAGCGCTCCATGGCCTCGCGCTCCGTGAGCCCCACCGTGCCCACCGGCGGCTGGCTGAACACCGCGGACGGCACGTTCTCATGGTCCAGGGTCACCGGGTTGTTCCGGTAGAGCGTCTCCACCATCGCCCGGCCCTCCGCGATGGCCACCGGCGTGAGGTTCAGCCGGTCCGTCACGTCCCCCACCGCGTAGATGCTCTCCACCGACGAGCGCGACTGCCCATCCACCACCACCGCCCCGCGCTCGTTCAGCTTCACGCCCGCCTCCTCCAGGCCCAGGCCCTTCGTGTTGGGCACGCGGCCGGTGGAGTACAGCACCGCGTTCACCTCCAGCGTCTCCCCCATGCGCGTCAGCAGGCTGAGCGTGCCGTCCTCGCGCTTCTCGATGTCCTGGATGAACGTCTCCGGCCGGATGTCCACGCCCTTCTTGCGCATCTCCTGCGTCAGCGCCGCGCGGATGTCGTTGTCGAAGCCTCGCAGCACCGTGTCGCCGCGAATCAACATCGTCACCTTCACGCCCAGCGCCGCGAAGATGCCCGCGAACTCCACGCCGATGTAGCCGCCTCCCACCACCGCCACCCGGCGCGGCAGCGTGGGCAACTCCAGCGCCTCTTCCGACGTGAGCGCGTGCTCGATGCCCGGCACCTCCGGCAGGTAGGGCCGGCCTCCCGTGGCCACCAGGATGCGCTCCGCCGTGTAGCGCTTGCCCGCGACCTCCACCGTGTGCGCGTCCACCACCCGGCCCCGGCCCTCCACCAGCGTCACGCCCGCGTCGCGCAACAGCCGCCCGTAGATGCCCGTCAGCCGGTCCAGCTCCTTCGCCTTCACCGCCTGGAGCTTCTTCCAGTCCAGCGCGGGGCTGTTCACCGTCCAGCCGTAGCCGGCGGCGTCCTCCATGTCGTAGCGGTAGTGCGCCGCGTACACGAGCAGCTTCTTGGGCACGCAGCCGCGCAACACGCAGGTGCCGCCCACGCGCCCCTCCTCGCAGATGGCCACCTTCGCCCCGGAGGATCCCGCGCGCCGGCTGGCCGCCACGCCGCCCGACCCCGCGCCCAAAGTGAACAAGTCGAAGTCGTAGGCCGCCATCGGTGTCCTCCGTGCATCAAAAAATGGTGTTTCAGCACTACAGAGGGAAGGAGCCCTGCCGGGCCCCGCCCGCCGGGCTGCTCCCCAGGGTCCGAAGCGCCTCCTGCTTCGCCTGCCCTCCGCTGCATTCAATCCCCTCCCGCACGAGAAGGGGGGATATCCTCACGGACAGGGCGGCTCCCCCTCATGTCTCACCCCCCTTCCTGTCAAATCTCCCCCCGGACGGACGTTCCGGATGCCGACACGTCTCCGGGCATGGATCCGGAGGTCGTCGGCCGTCGCTACCGCATCCTCGACCTGCTGGGCCGCGGGGGCGCCGGCACGGTGTGGCGCGCACAAGACGGCCTCTCTGGCCCCGTGGCCCTCAAGCGGCTGCACAAGACGGTGGCGGACCTGGCGCGGCGCCCGGGCCGTGGCACTCCCTCCGCCTTCGCCACGCAGGGCATCGCGCTGTCGCTGGCCCACGAGTTCCAGACGCTGGTGTCGCTGCGCCACCCGCACGTCATCCGCGTGCTGGACTACGGCTTCGACGCGGAGGGCCGGCCCTACCTGGCCATGGACCTCCTGGAGGACGCGCGCACGCTGGTGGAGGCCGGCACGGACGCGCCGCTGACGACGCAGGTGGGGCTGCTCATCCAGACGCTCCAGGCGCTCGCGTACCTGCACCGGCGCGGCATCATCCACCGCGACCTCAAGCCCGGGAACGTGCTGGTGGTGCGCGGGCAGGTGAAGGTGCTGGACTTCGGACTGGCCGTGGGCCGCGACCAGCAGGGCCGCCGCGCGCAGCCCGCGGGCACCCCGGGCTACCTGGCCCCGGAGCTCTTCGAGGACCAGCCCCCGTCCGAGCTCACCGACCTCTTCGGCTTCGGCGCCATGGCGTGCCAGATGTTCTTTGGCCGGCTGCCGCACGCGGGCCAGGTGTTCGCGACGCCGGGCTTCCCGCCGGAGCTCAAGGCAGTGCTGGAGCAGCTGGTGGCGCCGGAAGCCCACCGCCGGCCACGCGACGCGGAGGCAGTCATCGCCGCGCTGTGCGCCGCCGTGGGCCAGCCCCGGCCCGCCGAGTCCGCCGCCACGCGCGAGAGCTTCCTCCAGTCCGCGCGCTTCGTGGGCCGCGTGGCGGAGCGCGAGCACCTGACGGACGTGCTCGACGCGGCGCTCGCGGGGCAGGGCGGCGCGTGGCTCATCGGCGGCGAGAGCGGCGTGGGCAAGTCGCGCCTCTTGGAGGAGGTGCGCTCGCTGGCGCTGGTGCGCGGCGCGTTGGTGCTGCGCGGCCAGGCGGTGGACACCGGTGGCGTGCCGTACCAGGAGTGGCGCGCGGTGCTGCGCTGGCTGCCCATGCTCGCGGAGCTCTCCGACCGCGAGGCGCGCGTGCTCCGGCCGCTGGTGCCGGACCTGGAGGCGCTGCTGGGCCGCGAGGTGCCCACCGCCCCGGAGCTGGACGCGGACATGGCGCAGCTGCGCCTGCACCAGACGGTGGAGGACCTCTTCGCCCGCCTGCCGCAGCCCACCGTGGTCATCCTGGAGGACCTGCACCAGTCGCACACCGAGTCCCTCCATCTCCTCGCGCAGCTGGCGGCGAAGGCCCCGGGGCTGCCGCTGCTGCTGCTCGCGAGCTTCCGCCACGACGAGTCCCCGCAGCTGCCGGAGCGCCTGCCCGGCACGCGCATGCTGCGGCTGCAGCGGCTGAACGCGGAGGAGATCGCCCAGCTGGGTGAGTCCATGCTGGGCGCCATCGGCCGCCGTCCCGACGTGGTGGAGCTGCTGCGCCGCGAGTCGGAGGGCAACCCCTTCCTGCTGGTGGAGGTGGTGCGCGCGCTGGCGGAGGACGCGGGCGGCCTGGACCGGCTGGGCGCCGTCACGCTGCCCCAGCGCGTGTGGGCGGGCGGCATGCGCGCGCTGGTACAGCGCCGGCTGGAGAAGGTGCCCCGGGAAGCGCGGGGACTGTTGGACGTGGCGGCGCTGCTGGGCCGGGAACTGGACCTGGCCGTGCTGGAGCGGGCCGCTCCCGGCGTGGACGTGGAGGCGTGGCTCACCGACTGCGCCGCGGCGGCGGTGCTGGACGTGGGGGATGGCCGCTGGCGCTTCGCGCACGACAAGCTGCGGGAACGGCTGCTGGAGGACCTGTCCCCGGCGGCCCGGCCGGAGCTCCACCGGCGCGCGGCCCAGGCGCTGGAGTCAGCGCACCCCACGGGCTACGCCTCCGCGTTGTCGTACCACTGGGGACAGGCCCGGGACGCGGCCCGTGAGTCGCAGTACGCGCGGCTCGCGGGCGAGGAGGCGCTGGCGGTGGGGGCGTGCCGGGAAGCGCTGCCGCTGCTCACGCGGGCGCTGGCGGTCGCGCCCGGGGCCACGCCGCTGGAGCAGGGCCGCATGGAGGCGCTGCTGGCGGAGGCCCGCTTCCAGCTGGGCGACCTGGACGCCTTCCGCGTGCACGCGGAGGCCGCGCTCGCGCACTTCGGCTGGCGCGTGCCGGCCTCGCGCGTGGCGTGGGTGCTGGGGACGCTGGGACAGGTGCTGTCGCGGCTGGCGCAGAGCGCCCGGCCGGACGCGTACGTGGATGACTCCACCCGGCGGCGCGAGGCCCGGCGGGTGGCGGGCCGGCTGCTCATGCGGCTCACCGACGCGTTCATCTACGCGCAGGAGGCGCTGCCGGTGCTCTGGAGCGGCCTGCGCATGCTCAACCTGTGCGAGCCCGCGGGGCCCACGCCGGAATTGGCGCGCGGCTACACGGTGATGGCGGTAGTGGCGGGCACGGTGCCGGTGCACCGCGTGGCGGACGCGTGGGTGAAGCGGGCGCAGGAGGTGGCCGAGAGCGTGGGCCGCCCGGCGGACCTGGCCTACGTGCTCAACCGCAACGCGGTGTGCGCGGTGTACCAGGCGCGCTGGCAGGACGTGGAGGCGTGGCTCGCGCGGGCGACGGCCATCGTGGACTCGGTGGGGGACCTGCGGCTGGCGGAGGAGTGCCGCGCGCTGCTCACCGTGTCCGCCATGTACCGCGGCCAGTTCGCGCGGGGCCTGCCGCTGATGGACTGGCTGGAGGCGTCCGCGGTGCGCCGGGGCGCGGAGCAGACGCAGCACTGGGCCCAGCATTACCGCGCGCACATGCTGCTGCGGCTGGGCGAGCACGTGAGGGCCCGCGTGGCGCTGGAGCCGGCGCTCGCGTGGACCGAAGCGCACGGCGGCGCCACCGACCGCATCATCGTGGACGGCACGCTGGCGCTGCTGTGCCTGCGTGAGGGTGACGCGGCGGGGGCTCGCGCGGCGGCGGAGAAGGCGCTGGTGCGGCTGTCCGCGAGCAAGCCCGTGGCGCACTTCGTCTACTTTGGCGCGACGGCGGTGGCGGAGGTGCTGCTCACGCTGTGGGCGCGCGAGACGCCCGGTCCCGGTTTGCAGGCGCTCACGCACAGCGCTCGGGCCGCGCTCCAGGCGGTGGAGGGCTTCGCGCGGGTGTTCCCCTTCGGCGAGCCCGCCGCGTGGCTGTGGCGTGGCTGCGAGGCGTGGCTCGCGGGCAAGCACCGCAAGGCCTTCCGCGCGTGGAAGCGCTGTATCGCGGAGTCCGACGCGCGGGGGATGCCCTACGAGGCGGCGCGCGCGCGGCTGGAGTGGGCGCGGCACCTGCCCCCGGGCGACCCGGAGCGCGCGGAATTGCTGCGGCGGGCGGCGGAGGACTTCACCCGGCTGGGGGCGCGCGAGGACCTGGCGCGGACGCTGGCCGAGCAGGGGACAGCAGGGTGACGAAGCGATGATGCGAGTGCAGGACGTGGCGCTGCTGGCGTGCCCGGATTGCCGGGGCCAGCTGGTGTGGCACGGGCAGAACGAGGACGACCGGCTGGACGAGGGCCGCTTGCGCTGCGGCGGCTGCGGCGAGACGTGGGAGGTGGAGGACGGGCTCGCGCGGCTGTACCGCGAGGACCGCGTGCAGGGCACGGACCGCCTGATGCGCCACATCTACGACGGGCTGCCCGCGCTGCACGACCCGCTGACGGCGGTGCTGACGCCGCTGTTCCAGTCCGTCTCCGAGTCGCGGATGCGCGACGGGTACATGCGCAGGCTGGAACTGGGCACGCTCAAGCCGCGCGAGGACGGGCAGCCCGTGCGCGTGCTGGAGGTGGGCGTGGGCGCGGGCGCGAACCTGCCGCGCATCCGGGGCTCGCTGCCTCCCGGGCTTCCCGTGGAGGTGTGGGGCCTGGACCTGAGCACCGGCATGCTGGCGCAGTGCGAGAAGCGGCTGAAGAAGGCCCGGGGCGTGAAGGACACGCGGCTCTTGCTGGCGGACGCGCACGCGCTCCCGTTCCGGGACGCGACGTTCGACCGCGTCTTCCACGTGGGAGGGATTGGCGGCTACCGCCAGCCCGCGGTGGCATTGCGCGAGATGGCGCGCGTGGCGCGGCCGGACACGCCGCTGGTGGTGGTGGACGAGCAGCTGGACGCGGCCTTCCGTCCATCGCTGTTCCAGCGCGCCGCCTTCCGCGCCCTCACGTTCTACACGCGCGACGCGAAGAGCCCCCGCGCGTTGCTGCCGCAGGGCGCCGAAGGCGTCATCGAGGAACAGGTGTCACCGTTCTACTACTGCCTCACGTTCCGCGTTCCGGCGGCCGTCACGGGTTGAGCACCAGGTCCATCAGCTTCAGCGTCATGCCGCCCGTGAAGTCGATGGTGGCGCCGTTGAACCAGGCGGCGTCATCCCCCACGAGCACGGTGACGAAGCGGGCCACCTCGTCCAGCGTGCCCATGCGCCCCGCGGGGTTCATGGCCGCGTGGCGCGCCTCCAGCTGGGCCAGCGCCTCCGGCGAGTAGACGTGGCGCAGCGCGGGCGTCATCACCGTGCCGAACTTGAGCAGGTTCACGCGGTGGCCCTTCGGGCCCAGCTCGATGGCCAGGTGGCGCACGTACATCTCCAGCGAGGCCTTGGCGGCGCTGATGAGGCCGGTGTTGCCCAGGTGCGTTTCATCCAGCGGGTTCTGCAGGCCCAGCAGGCGCGCGTCCGGGGCCAGCAGGTCGCGCCGCACCAGCGCCTGCGTCCAGTACACGAACGAGTGCGCCATGCAGTCGAACGTGCGCTGGATGCGGCGCGGGTGCAGCCGGTCCGGGCCCTCGGAGAGGAAGCGCCCCACGGACGCGCCGGCGATGGCGTGCACGAACAGCTTCACGCTGCGGGGGCCCGCGCGCTGGAGCAGCTCGTCCGCGCCAGCCTCGGCGGCTTCGGGCGTGGAGGCATCCGCCTGCCGCAGGTGGATGTCCCGGCCCAGGTCGCGCACGCGGGCCTCCAGCTCCCGCGCGGTGTCCACGTAGCGGCCCCGGTGCACGCCGAAGACGTCCAGGCCCGGCTTGCGCGCCACGGCCTCCGCGATGGCCGCGCCCGTGCCGGAGGAGGCGCCCAGGATGAGCGCCCACGCCGGGGCGGGGGCACCCTCCGATGTGCTGGGAGGGGATCCGCCTGCGGCTGGTGGCACGTGCATGATGTGCCCATCATAGGAACCCTCACGCGCCGGGGCTTGGAGGATCAGCCCATGCGGGCAGTGAAGGCCTACCGCGCGCGCATCGTCTGGAGGGCCGCCGCCACCAGCGCGGCGTTGTCCTCCGCGTGCCGGCCGTCCGGAAGCACGAGCGTGTCTTCCAGGCCGATGCGTGTATCGAAGCCCTGGCGCACGGCCTCGCCGAGCACGGCCCACGCGCCGCCCTCGGAGCCGTGCACGAGCAGCGGACGCGCGAGGCCCGTGGCACGCAGCAGGTCCACCAGCGCCCGCGCCTCCTGACACGCGGCCTCTGGCTGGGGCGACTGCGTCTCCACGAGGATGCGCAGACACTCCGCCGCGCGCGGCCACGCCATGAGCCGGGGCACGTCCTCCGGGAACCACACGCCCGCCTCCACGCCGATGCCCGCGTCGAGCAGCGCTTCCGCGATGGACTCCCAGCCGGGCTCGGACAGGTTCACGGAGGCGAAGTCGGGCCGGGTGCCGGCGGACAGCGCCTTCCAGCTGGCCACCCGCGCGTGGCGGGCCGTCACGTCCGGGAGGATCCACGCGCCGGTGCTCACCCCCACCGGCACACCCGGACAGGCGCGGCGGATGGCGGACACCGCCACACCGACGTCCGCCGCGTCCAGGGACTCGCCGCCGTGCGCCGCGCGGGGATGCACATGGAACGCGCCCGCGCCCGCGGCGTGACAGGCAGCGGCGTCGCGCGCGAGCGCTTCAGGGGTGACGGGCACCCGGGGATGATCCATGGCCGCGCGGGCTCCGTTGAGGCACACCTTGAGCAACATGTGCGGCATGAAGCCACGGATGACCCCGGTCCACGGGCTTCGTGAAGTTGCTCCGTCCGCTGGTGGAAACCCCGCTGCACGAAGGGAGGGGTGGCTTGTTCCCGGGTCCGTGAGCGTTTACCGATGAAGGACGCCTCCCCGCGCCGTGGAGAAGGAGCTGCCCATCGTGCGTCCCCTGGAGAAGGTCGTTTTCGGGCACACCGTCGAAGGCCTGCTGGTGGCCCTGGATGGGCATCTGGAGGGTCCGCTGCGCGGGCGCTTGAAGGAAGTGGGGCTGGACCTGGACCGGAAGCTGGAGCCCGCCTATCCCAAGGACCAGTGGCACCAGATGCTGATCATCGCCGCGGAGGCGCTCTTCCCCACGCTCTCCGTCGCGCAGGCGCACTGGCACCTGGGCCAGCGGTTCATCACCGCCTACTTCGCCGGCCGCATGGGCCGCGCGCTGCAAGGCGTGCTGAAGCTGCTGGGCCCCGCGCGCACGCTGGAGCGCACGACGCGCAACCTGGCCTACGGCAGCAACTTCCTGCAGGTGGACGTGGAGCGGTTGGGCGCCACGGACTACCGGCTCAAGGTGAGCGAAGGGGGCCGCCACCCGGAGTTCATCGGGGCCCTGTGCCACTTCGGGACGCTGACCACCGGCGTGAAGGGGCTCACGACGGTGGTGGAGGCCCGCGAGGAACCGTCGGCGACCTACCGGATGCGCTGGTAGTGCGTCCCGGGCGCACCGCGATGAAGTCACGGAACCCGTGACAGTGAGCACTTGGAGGAGGGCCCGCAGGGCTTCCCCGGAATGATCCGTCCGCTGGTGGAACAATCCACCGGGAACAGGACGGATCCGTTGTCCGCAGACGCGCAACCGTCTACCCATGACGGGCGCACACGGCTTTCCCCCGAGCCGTGGCGAAGGAGCATCACGTCGTGAATCCGCAGGATGAAGTCGTGTTCGGCCACACGGTCGAAGGTCTGCTCGTGGCGCTGGAAGGGCATCTGGAAGGTCCGCTGCGAACGAAGCTGAAGGCCGCGGGCCTGGACCTGGATCGCAAGCTGGCGCCGGCGTATCCCAAGGCGCAGTGGTACCAGATGCTGGCGCTGGGCTCGGAGACGCTCTTCCCGGAGCTGCCCGCGCCACAGGCGCACTGGCACCTGGGCGAGCGGTTCATCTCCGCCTATTTCTCCACGAACATGGGCCGCGCGCTGCAGGGCGTGCTGAAGCTGGTGGGCCCCTCACGCACGCTGGAGCGCACGACGCGCAACATGGCCTCCGGCAGCAACTACGTGCAGGTGGACGTGGAGCGGCTGTCGCCCACGGACTACCGGCTGAAGGTGAACGACGCCGGCATCCACCCGGAGTTCCTTGGCGCCCTCTGTCACTTCGGGACGATGACCACGGGCGTGAAGGGGCTCACCACCGTGGTGGAGTCCCACGCGTCCCCCGCCGCGACGTACCGGATGCGCTGGTAGCGCGGCAGGGGGGCCCGAGCAGGGCTTTCAGCCGTGGGAGATGACGAACTCCTGGTCTCCCACGCGCACCTGGAGCATGCGCTGCACGCCCGAGCCCAGCTTCCACCGCACGGCCAGCTGATCCAGCCATGCCACGAACGCGGCGACGCGGAAGTCGTCGCAGACCAGGTCATCCAGGGCCGCGAAGGCCTGCTGCACCACGGAGCTTGAGTCGTTCTCCGCGATGACGGTCTCCAGGTGGATGGCCTTGTTCAACGCGCTGAGCTTGTCGAGCAGGTCCTTCCAGAACGCGTACACCTTCCCGTACGGCCTGCTCCCGACGTCGCCCCCGTAGCGCGATGACTGCACGAGCACGTCCGAGAACGTGCCCGTGGCGCCGCTCTGCTCCCAGTGCGACGCGACGAAGCCGTCCGCGCCCGCCTGGGTCTTCAGGTGGTACGCCACGGTGGCCCTCGCCTTGTCCAGCGTCCAGTCCTTCGCGCCGTCCTTGAGGTACGCGTCCCAGAGCGGCGTGTAGAGCTCCTCCCGCCGCTGGAAGCCCGTGCGCACGGGCTGGCTGGCACGGGGCATCGCACGCGCCAGGGCCCTCGCGAAGGCGTTGCGTTCGAAGACGGGCTCGGTGCCCAGCTTCAAGAGCAGCCTCCGGAAGCTGGCGCTGTCCACCCGCAGCTCCAGCCGCGTGGTGGTCTTCGTGCCCGCGGGCGCCGAGCGGAAGAGGCGCTCCACCAGCGCCGGTGCGTCGTCCGGGAGGACCGCGCCCCAGACGGTGGCGGCGTCCACCGCGCGTTGGATCAGCTCCTTTGACAAGCCGTCCTCCACCTGGCTCTGCGCGAAGAGGGCGTAGTCGAACTCGTCCGCGCTGGGCGTGAGGCTGAAGCGCGGCATCTGGGCGCTGAAGTCGAGCCCCCAGCGGGAGGTCTTTCCGTACAGCACGCCCGAGCTCGTGTAGCTGCGGGCCCCCAGGAAGGCGTAGCGGCGGGGGCCCTGCCGGTGGTCGCGGGACGCGTGCTGGACCACGGCCTTGAGCTTCCGCCGGTCCTCCTGCGAGGCGAAGTTGAAGTCGCGCCAGCCCAGGCCCAGGCCCCAGACGCGCTGGGACTCCACGGACTTCAGGTGGAAGTAGCGCCGCAGCCAGGTGTCCTGCACCCGCTGCTGGATGGAGGCCAGGTCGCCGGAGACGAACGCCGCGTGTGCGCCCGCCAGCTCCTGCACGGGCACCTCCAGCTCCAGGAGCGTCGTGTCGTCGGTGCTCCGCGCGTATTCGTATTCGAAGCCGGCCTTGAGCGTCCCGCTCACCACGCTCTCGACGAAGTCCTTCAGCTCTTCATACGCGGCCTTCACCGACGCGAGCGTGGGCTCCACCGCCTTGAGGAAGCCCAGTTGCTTCAGCAGCGCGGCGGCGACCTGGAGGAGCGCGGGCGCGAGCGAGCCCTGCTCCAGGCCCTCCACGAGCTTCAGCGCGTCCTGCACCTTCGCGTCCACGGCGCCCAGCAGGGAGGCGATGAGCGGCGACGAGTACCCCAGCGTGACGCCCGCGGACACGTGGACCGCCGCGGCGTCCGAGGTGGCCTTGCGGACCGACACGCGGAACGGTCCACCGTCCTTCGGCCGGGAGAAGACGATGCGGAACTCGTCCTGGAGCGACACGGTGCCGCCGATGGACGCGCCCACTTCCGCGTTTAGTTCGAGCACCAGCTGCCCGGCCAGCCGCTTCGCGAGCGCGGCCACCAGGGACGTGCTGATGGCGGACCAGGACACCTTCACCCCGGCCTTCAGCTCCACGCGCGTCTGGAACGACAGCGCGTCACCGGGCTGGAGCGCCTGCACGTCCCCCAGCACGAACGGCAGGCGCAGGGACTTCGCGTCCGAACCCAGCGCGGCCTCCAGCGTCTTCGTCGCGGCGTGGTGCCGGTAGTCCGCCACCTTCACCTGGAGCGACCCGCCGCCGCTCAGCTCCACGAAGGGGAAGTTCCCCTGGCCGTTGGCCTCCGCGCTCAGCTCCGCCGCGTACTTCAGCCAGCACGCGGCGCCGTCCGGGGAGAAGAGGGGCTCCACCGAGGAGCCGTCGAGTTCCTTGGGCGGCACGCCGATGATGCCGTACGCGTCCTGGTCATCCCGGTCGTTGAAGAGCTCCACGGGGACCTTGAGCGTGCCCGTCAGGGACACCTGGCCTCCCTGGATGGGGATGGCCTTGTTGCCGTTCAGCTCCGCGTGGCCCAGCGCCTGCTCATGCGCGGCGTTGCCCAGCGCGAGCTTGAGCGTGTTCACCGCGGGAATGTGGATGCTCCAGCTCATGGTGCTCCCCCCAACGTCGAATGCCTCTGTTTCATGGACAGACCGGCAATCATTGCGGCGAGGCCTGCCTGGATGCTTCTGACGGCAGGGAGGTGTGACTGTCTGGCTGTGAAATCGTCATCACCCTGGGGATGTAGGGGTTGTTCACCCGTCGGTATCCGGTCTAACCAGTGGGCACCCAGCCGCGTCATCCCCCGAGCCGCGGCGGAGGAGCCCCTCGTGTCGAACCCGTCCGAGATCGTCTTCGGCCATACGGTCGAAGGCCTGCTGTTGGCCATGAAGGGCCGGCTGGAAGGCCCGTTGCGCGCGAAGTTCAAGGACGCCGGGCTGGACCTGGACCGGAAGCTGGAGCCCGCGTACCCGAACGCCGTCTGGCAGCGCCTGCTGCAGATCGGCGCGACGGAGCTGTTCCCGAACGTGTCCATGAACGAGGCGCAGTGGCTGCTGGGCGAGCGCTTCGTGTCGGGCTACTTCGAGACGAACATGGGCCGCGCGCTCCAGACGGTGCTGAAGCTGCTGGGCCCCGCGCGCGCCCTGGAGCGCACGTCGCGCAACCTGGCCTCTGGCAGCAACTTCCTGCACGTGGACGTGGAGCGGGTGGCGGACACGGACTACCGCATCAAGGTGAACGAGGGCGGGACCTACCCGGAGTTCATCGGCTCCATCTGCCACCACGGGACGCTGACCACCGGCGTGAAGGGGCTCACCACCGTGGTCGAGTCCCGCCAGGGCCGCGCCGCCATCTACCGCGTGCGCTGGTAGTCCCGCGCCGCGTCCAGCAGCCCCTGCACCGCGCCTGTCACCTCGCGGTGCACCGCCAGCAGTGACTCCCGGTCCGCGGCGTTGAACTCCGGGGCCAGGTGGGTCGTCAGCGGTTCACCTACCCACTGGGTCATCTTCACCGGGAAGGGCAGGGACAGGGGCCACAGGCCCGTGGCGCCCACGCCCAGCCACAGCGGCAGCCGCCCCGGCATCCCCACCCGCTTGCCCCAGGCGTAGCCGTCGTTCAGGCCCACGTAGGCGTCGTCCATGCCGTGGCCCGCGATGGGGACGATGGGCAGCCCGTAGCGCACCGCCAGCCGCAGGTAGCCCAGCCGCTCTCCCCAGTCCACGCGGTAGCGGTGCCGGAAGTCGCGGCAGCCCTCGCGCGTGCCTCCCGGCTGCACCAGCACGTGCTCGCCCTTCTTCACGGCTTCGGCCAGCCGCGGCCCGTCGCCCGTGACGAAGCCCAGCCCGTCCGTGACCTGGCGCATGCCCGGGATGCGGCCGAACGCGCCGTGCGCGATGCCGTGCGGCAGGTAGCCCAGGTGGTCGTGCAGCGTCACCGTCAGCATGCACTGGTCCACCGCGAGCGGCCTCCCGTGGTAGCCCACCAGCAGCTTCGCGCCGGGGCGCAACAGGGGCTCCAGGTTCACCACTTCATAGCGGTGGTAGCGCTGGAGCAGGCGGAACGTCGTCAGCCACGCGGCCCTCGCCGCCACCGCCGCCGGTGACTTCATCCGCCCACCCGGTACAGCACCGCGCCGTGCGCCACGCCCGCGCCCACGCCCACCATCAACACCCGGTCCCCGGGCTTCACCGGCCGCGTGCGCCACAGCCGGTCCAGCCCCGTGCCCAGCGACGCGGAGCCCACGCTGCCCACCGTGTCCACCACCGTGACGCTCTTCTCCGCCGGCACCTCCAGCGCCTGGAGGATGGCCGCGAACATGCTCCCGTTCGGCTGGTGCGTGAGCACCCACTCCACGTCCACCACCGTCAGCCCCGCGCCCTGGAGCACCGCCGACGCCGCGCGCGTCAGCGCCCCCAGCGCCACGCGCGTCATGTCCCGCGACGGCGTGAGGAAGCGCATCCCCTGGCGCTCGCCCGTCTGGTGCGGGTTCTCCAGGACGACGTCCGGTGGCAGCGTGCCGTCGTTGCCGAACGCCGCGCCCAGCACGCCTTCGCCGGGCCGCGCCTCGCCCAGCACCACCGCCGCCGCCGCGTCGCCCAGCACCAGGTAGGGACGCGGGTCTTCCGGCCGCGTGGTGCGCGACAGCAGCTCCACGGACACCACGCCCACCGGCCCCAGCCCCGTCGCCACCGAGCGCGCCGCCAGGTCGAACGCGCTCAGGAAGCCCATGCACGCGTTGCCCACGTCCATTGCGTCGCACGTCCCGGACAGTCCCAGCGCCGCAGCCACCCGGCTGCCGTTGGCCGGCGTGGTGACGTCCCCGCCCATGGACGACACGAAGAGGATGCGCTTCAGCGCCGTCGCCGGAAGCCCCGCGGCATCCAAGGCCTCCCGCAGGGCCTGGGCGCCCAGGTCCGCCGCGCGCGTCCCCGCTGGAGCGAAGTGCCGCGTGCGGATGCCCGTCTTGCGCTCCACCTCCAGGGCGTCCCGGCCCACTCGCGCGCAGACCTCCGCGGTCGTCACCGGTGGACCAGGCAGCACGCCCGCCGTGCCGAGGATGCGGACCGGAATCACGGAGCCCTCCTGTCGTCGGCGACGTGCCTGCGCATGCAAGAGGCCTCCCTCGCCACGATGCGCACGGGACTCACGCCGCCCTCCTGCCGCCGGACGGATTCCTGCGCCCGCGCAGCGACTCCCACGCCTGCTTGAGCTCCAGCAGCTTCTGCTCCAGGGCCATGTCGCGCGCGGCCTCGTCCAGCACCTCGTCCACGTGCGTGAAGCGCATGGACCCCAGCAGCGGATGGTCTCGCGTGCCCACGTCGTAGCGCAGGTCCCCTCGCGCGGACTCCAGGTCGCCGTTGCGGTGCAGGAGCAACACCCCACTGGCCAGCAGGTCCTTTGCCCGCGCCACCGGGTTGAGCGCGGAGAGGAACAGCCCCACCGCGCCGGGCAGCAGGGGCCGCGTGGCGTGGTGCTGGCCCATGGGGAAGATGTTGCTGGAGAAGACGAGGTCCGCGCCCGCGTTGAGCAGCACGTCCACCGGCACCATGCTGGTGAAGGCCCCGTCCACGTAGCGCGCGGGCGGCTGGAGCGTGGGCGCCCAGACTCCCGGCGCGGATCCACTGGCGCGCACCGCCAGCGCCAGCGGCCCCTTCTCCAGCACCACGCAGCGGCCGGTGGTCAGGTCCGTCGTCACCGGCAGGAAGCCCATGGGCAATTCCTCCAGCGCCAGGTCCCCCAGGTCGCCGCGCACCAGCCACTCCATGGCCTGCGTCGTCACCACGGAGGACAGCGCCGCGGCGGACAGGTGCCCGCCCCGGGCGCGGTGCTGGAGCCGGCGCAGGCCATCCAATCCCTCGCGGCCGTCGCGCGCGGTGCCGCAGTAGTACGCGCCCACCAGCGAACCCATGCTCGCGCCACTGAGGAAGTCCACCGGCACGTCCAGCGCGGCCAGTCGGCGCAACAGGTGCACGTGGTAGAAGCCCCACACGCCGCCGCCGCTGAGCGCCAGCCCCACGCGCCGGCCGGTGATGGCTCGAGCCCACCGCGACAGCGCGTCCCGCGTCCCCGCGTCCAGCCCCAGCGCCGCCAGCGGCCGCGAGTCCCCGGGCCGCACCACCAGCCGCTCCCAGTCCAGCCGCAGCCGGCACCCGGGGGGCGGCGCGTGCTCGTCCCATCCGTCCTCGTCCGGCAGCGAGCGCCCGCACAGCGTCGGGCTGCCCTGCGGCCGCCACGGCGACAGCAGCACGGTGGGCAGCACCGGCGCTCCCGGTGTCCCCAGGCCGTCCACCGCGCCTCCCGGCGGCAGCAGCCACACCTCGCGAGGCGTCAGGCCGTCCGGCACCGGCACGCCATCCACCAGCACGCAGTCGAAGTCCTCACCCTCGGGGAGCAGCGCCGCGCGCGGGCCCACCGTGCGGCGGAACACGCCGTCCGCGCCCCGCACCGCGCCCTCCATGCGCTTTGGCCCCGGGCGCACGAGCAGCACCCGGTCCCCGAAGTCGTGGACCATCACCTTCGCCACCAGCTCCACCAGCAGGGACAACACCCGAGGCGGCAGCTCCAAACCATCCTGTGCACGGAACGTCACCACGTCCACACGCCCGGCCGCGCCCGCGTGACGGGGCACCGCCGCCACCGCCTCCAGCTCCGCGCGGGGAAGGAAGAGGGCGTGCGACGCGGATCCGGCCGTCACGGTGACGGGCCACGTGCCTCGCGCGAGCGCCTCCACCCCCAGCGACATCCCCGAGCGCAGGTGCAGGAGCACCGTCCCTCCCGCCATCACCCGCCACTCGCCCGAACGCAGAAGGTAGATGCCTTCCACCGGCTCGCCTTCGCGGCAGATGCCCTCGCCCGGCTGGGGCTCCACCGGGCGGGCCCGCTCCAGCAGGCGGAGCAGGACGGACGCACGCGTGTGGCGCAGCGCGGGAGCCTGCTTCAACGTGTACAGCCACCGACGCCGCTCATCGACAGTCAGGGGAGAAGCCATGCGTCGCCCAAGGATAACCAGGACGCTCCAGCGCCGGATAGCGCACCCGGGTGCCTGCCCGCTTGCGCGGGTCCGTCGCGACGCGGTGCTCACGCCGGCTGGGGTCGCGGTGGCTCCTCCTCGGGAGGGATGGACGGCGGCGGCGGATTCTGCGGGCCCCCTGGTGGATTGCCGTGCTTGCGGTGTTTCAGGACCTTCGTGCGTGCCCCCTCCACCAGCGCGTAGAGCACGGGGATGAAGATGAGGTTCACGAAGGTGGAGAAGAGCATGCCGCCGAAGACGGCCGTGCCCAGCGACTTGCGCGCGGAGGCGCCCGCGCCGCTGGCCAGCATCAGCGGCACCACGCCGAAGAGGAACGCGAAGGACGTCATCAGGATGGGGCGCAGCCGCGTCTCCGCCGCGTTGATGGCGGACTCCACCACGCCCTGTCCCTGGGCTCGCAGCTGTTCGCCGAACTCCACGATGAGGATGGCGTTCTTCGACGCGAGGCCCACCAGCATCACCAGGCCCACCTGGCAGAACACGTCGTTCACCAGCCCGCGCAGGTTCTGGAGCAGGAGCGCGCCCATCATCGCGACGGGCACCGCGAGCATGACGACGAAAGGCAGGGCGAAGCTTTCGTACTGCGCGGCCAGCACCAGGAACACGAACACGATGCCCAGCGCGAAGATGACGAGCACGGTGTTGCCCGCGCTCTTCTGCTCCTGGGACAGGCCCGTCCACTCGTAGGTGAAGCCCGGCGGCAGGGACTGCTTCGCCACGTCCTCCATGGCCTGGAGCGCCTGTCCGGTGGAGACGCCGGGAGCGCCCTGGCCGTTGAGGTTGGCGGAGCGGAAGAGGTTGTAGTGCGTGATGTTGGGCGCCGTCGTCACCGGCACCACCTTCACCAGCGCCTCCAGCGGCACCATGGCCCCGGTGTCCGAGCGCACGTAGAAGCTGCCGATGTCCTTCGGGTTGTCGCGGAAGGGCGTCGCGGCCTGCACGAACACGCGGTAGACGCGGTTGGAGAAGGTGAAGTCGTTCACGTACTGGCTGCCCAGGTACACCTGGAGCGTGGAGAACAGCGAGGACAGGGGCACGCCCAGCGCCTTGGCCTTCTCCCGGTCCACGTCGATGTTGAGCTGCGGCGAGCCCGCGGTGAACGCGGAGAACACGCCGCGCAGGCGCGGCTCCTGGCTCGCCTTGCCCACCAGGGCCTGGGTGGCCTGCGCCAGCTCCTCCAGCGTGCGGCCCCCCTGCTGGTCCTCCAGCACGAACTCGAAGCCGCCCACGCTGCCCACGCCGCGGATGGCGGGCGGTTGCAGAGGCAGCACGCGCGCGCCGCCCACCTGGGACAGCGGACCGCGCAGGCGCTCCACCAGGCCGGCCACGCTGGATTCGCGCGTGGTGCGTTCCTCCCACGGCTTCAGGTTGATGAAGAGCGAGCCGTAGTTGGCGCCCGTGCCCAACAGCGAGAAGCCGCCCACGGTGAAGATCTGCGTCACCTCCTCCTGCTCGCCAATCAGCTTCTCCACCTGGATGAGCACGTTACGCGTGTACTCCAGCGACGTGCCCTCCGGACCCTGCACCGCGATGATGAGGTAGCCCTGGTCCTCGTCCGGGATGAAGCCCGTGGGCGTGGCCCGGTAGAGCAGGCCCGTGGCCACGAGGAACACGGCGAAGACGGCCACGACCAGCCAGCGCGCCTTGCCCAGCATGAGACGCAAGAGCTTCCCGTAGCCGCGCCGGAGCGCGTCCAGACCCTCGTCGAACTTGCGTGCCAGCACGAACTTCTGGCCCTCGTTGGGGCGCAGCAGGCGCGCGCACAGGGCGGGGGACAGCGTCAGTGCGACGAGCGCGGAGAGGCTGATGGAGAACGCGATGGTGAGCGCGAACTGGCGGTAGATGGCGCCCGTGGTGCCGGGGAAGAAGGACACCGGGATGAACACCGCGGAGAGCACCAGCGCGGTGGCCACCACCACGCCGGCCACCTGCTGCATGCCCCGGTGGGTGGCCTCCTTCGCGTCCACCTTCTCGTGCTCGATGACGCGCTCCACGTTCTCGATGACGACGATGGCGTCATCCACCACCAGGCCCGTGGCCAGCGTGAGGCCGAAGAGGGTCAGCGTGTTGAGCGAGAAGCCGAACGCGTTGACGAACATGAACGTGCCCACGAGCGACACCGGCAGCGTCGTCACCGCCACCAGCACGCTGCGCCAGCCGTGCAGGAAGATGAAGATGACCAGGACGACCAGGAGGATGGCTTCCCCCAGTGCCTTGAGCACCTCCTCGATGGAGGCGCTCACCGCGGCCGTGGTGTCGAAGGCCACCTGATAGGTGAGGCCCGGCGGGAAGTTGCCGGCCAGCCGCTTGAGCTCCGCCTCCACGCCCTCGCGCACCTCCAGCGCGTTGGAGCCGGGCAGCTGCGTGATGCCCAGGCCCACCGCGTCCTGGCCGTTGAAGCGCAACAGCTGCTGGTAGTTCTCCGCACCCAGCTGCGCCTTGCCCACGTCGCGGATGCGCACCAGGGCGCCTTCCCGTCCGCGCTGGATGACGATGGCGCCGAACTCCTCCGCCGAGGACAACTGGCCCTTCACCTGGAGGGACAGCTGGTACGCCTGGTCCTTGGAGGACGGGGCCTGGCCCACCTTGCCCGCGCCCACCTGGACGTTCTGCTCCTGGAGCGCGTTGACCACGTCCTGCGCGGTGAGGCCGCGCCGGGCCAGCTCCGTGGGGTCCAGCCACAGGCGCATGGCGAAGCGGCGCTCGCCGAAGATGCGCACGTCGCCCACGCCCTTCACGCGCAACAGCGCGTCGCGGATGAAGACGTCCGCGTAGTTGCTCAGGAACTCCGTGTCGTAGCGCTTCTCCTTGTCATAGATGCCGAAGGACACGAGCAGCTGCGTCTGCGCCTTGCGCACGGTGACGCCCAGCGCGTTCACCTGCGCGGGCAGCTGCGGCGTGGCGGTGGCGACGCGGTTCTGCACGTCCACCGCCGCCAGGTCCACGTCGCGTGACGGGTCGAACGTGGCGGTGATGGTGGACTGGCCGTCGTTGGTGCTGGTGGAGGACATGTAGCGCATGCCCTCCATGCCGTTGAGCTGGCGCTCCAGCACGGTGGTGACGGCGCTCTCCACCGTCTCCGCGGACGCGCCGGTATACGTGGAGGTGACCTGCACCTGCGGCAGCGCCAGCTCCGGGTACTGCTCGATGGGGAGGCTGGGAATGGAGATGGCGCCCACGAGCGTGATGAGGATGGACAGCACGCTGGAGAAGACGGGGCGCTGGATGAAGAAGTCGGTGAACATGGCAGCCCCCTACCGGCCCGCGTCCGCGCCGCCGCCCGTGCCCTGCGCTGGCGGCAGGGGCATGCCTTCTGTCTGCCCCTGTGCCTGCTGCGCGGGCTTCGGCTGGATGGGCATGCCGTCCCGCAGCTGCTGCACCCCGCTGATGATGACCTGGGTGCCCGCGTCCAGCCCCTTGAGCACCTCGTAGTCGTTGCCCTCCACCAGCCCCAGCGTCACCGGCTGGCGCTTCACCACGGTGCCGGCGTCACCTTCCCCCACCACCAGGGCGAAGGACTGGCTGCCCTGCCGCGTGACGGCGGTGGTGGGCATCTTCAGGGCGTCGCGCACGTCGTAGACCAGCTGCGCGCGCACCAACTGGCCGGCCTTGAGGCCCACGGTGTTCTCGAAGGCGGCCTGTACCTCCACCAGCTGCGTGTTGGGGTTGGGCGTGGAGGCGATGAAGAAGGCGGGAGCGCGGACGATGGGCTCACCGTCCTCGTTGAGCACCTCCAGCGGCGTCTCTCCAATCTTCACCCGCGCGGCCTGGTCCACCGGCACCTGCACGGACAGCTCCAGCGCGCGGCTCTGGTCCAGGATGGTGAGCCCCGTCTGGGGCGTCACGTAGTCGCCCAGCTTCACCGGGATGTCGCCGACGACGCCGTCGAAGGGGGCGCTCACGTTGAAGAAGCCCAGCTGCACCTGCTGGTTCTCAATCTGCGCCTCCGCCGCGCGGGCCTGGGCCTCGGATTGCGCGGCCTGGGCCACGGCCTGCTCGTAGTCCTGGCGGCTGACGAGTCCTTCCTTGAGGAGCTGCGCGCTGCGCTCACGCGTCTTGCGCGCGAACTCGCGGCTGGCGACGGCGGAGGCCTTCTGGGCCTGGGTGGCGCGCAGCGTGGCCTGCTCCTGGCGGGGGTCCACCACGAGCAGCACCTGGCCGGCCTTCACCTGCTGGCCGGGGCGGGCGTTGATCCTCTGGATGTAGCCGGCGACCTGCGGGACGACGGTGATGCTGCTGCGGGAGATGAGGGTGCCCACGTACTCGCGGGTGTCGCGCACCGGGCCGGGCTTCACCGCCATCACCTGCACGGGCGTGGGCTTGCCGCCGCCCTGGCTCTGCTGGCCCGCCTGAGGGCCGCCTCCGGGCACGGCCTGGCCGGGGTCCTTGCCGCCACTGCACCCGCCTGCCAGCGCGACGGCGAGCCCCCACGCGCCCCAACCGCCCCTCACCAATCGCATGCCGCCTCCGACAGGAATGCATCCACCTGGGCCTGGCGGAACTGGAAGTCGCGGATGACGAGCTCCAGTTCAGCCTGCCGCAGGGCCCCGGCTGACTGCACCAGCTCGAAGCTCGTTCCGGTGCCCACCTCGAAGCTGCGGCGGGTGAGCCGGTCATTCTCTTCGGCGAGCCTCCGCTCGCGGTCCGCCAGGTCCCGCGTCGCGCGGGTCACCTGCACGGCGCGCTTCGCCTGGGTGACCTCCACGGCGATGTTGCGCTCGCGGTTGGTGACGTCCGCGCGGGCCTGCTCCAGCTGTCCGCGCGCCTGGCGCAGGCGGCCCTCGCGCGCGCCGCCGTCCCAGAAGGGCAGCACGAGGCTGGCGCCGATGTTCCAGATGGGCACCTCCGCGAAGCCCGGGTTGACGGTGAGCCCGGTGGTGGTGCTGGTGATGCCCAGGGTGGGCGCGTACTGGCGCTTCACCTCTCCGATGGCGCGCTCGGCCACCACCTGGCGTGAGCGCGCGGCGGCGATGTCCGGGCGGTTCTCCAGCGACTCCAGCGTGCGGCAGGCCGCGTTCGCGCCCTGGAGGAACGTGTTCAATTCCAGGCCCGGCTTGATGCCCACGGGGGTCGGGGTGCCCAGGGCCAGGCCCAGGGACTCGCGCGCCTGGCGCAGGTTCTCATCGCCGGTGACGACGTTGCGGCGTGCGGACTGCGCGTCCTGTTCCACGCGGACGACATCCAGGCGGGTGCCGGCGCCCAATTCGAAGCGGCGCTGCGCCAGGGCCAGCCGTTCCAGCGCGGTGCGCAGGTTGACGCGGTTGACCTCCGCCAGCCGCTCGTAGGAGGAGACGGAGACCAGGGCCTGCGCGAGGCCCCGGGTGAGCTGCCGGCGCGTCTCCGCGAGCGACAGGTCCGCGGTGCGCCGCGACTCCTTCGCGCTGCCCAGGGCGTAGAGGCTGGCCAGGTCCACGACGGGCACGTTCGCGGTGAGCACGCCGATGCCCAGCAGTTGCGTGGGCGTGAAGCCTCCGGCGCCGCTGACGCCACCGCCCACGCCGCCGCCGACGCCGCCACCCACGGCGGGGATGTCCGGGTTGAGGATGTTGTATTGGGCGGACAGCTCGCCCCCGACGGAGGGCAGCAGGTTGGCGAGCGCGACGCGCCACGTGCCCGCCGCGACTTCAATCTGGCCCAGGGCCGCCTGGAGGTCGGTGGAGCGCTGGCGCAGGAGCGTGAGCGCTTCGTTCCAGGACTGGAGTTGCTGGGGCGCGGGAGGCGCGGGCGGAGCGCGCTGCGGTGGCGCGGTGTACTGCGCGAGGACCGGCAGGGATTGTCCGGAGCCGGGCTGTGCTGTCGCCGCGCCGGGGATGCCAGCGGGGACCAGCAGGGCTGCGAACACAAGCGCGTTCATAAGGGATGCTCCCCAGGTGGGGACGAAGCCAGCCCCCGCCACGGTTCGCGCCCCCGGCGCTCCAGTGAACGGCACGGCCGGGCGAGGAAGTGCTCAGCGGACGATGAACAGACCCCCCGCCACGGCGGGACGTCCGGGGGACCCCTTACGGACGGCAGGGCAGGGAGGGTGGAGGGATTCGAAGAGGCATGGCGCGTCCTGACGCGGGCGGTGGCAAGGGAAGAGCCAACGTGCGTCGCGAGCGCCGAGCGGGCGTCTGTCTTGAAGGGAGGGCGCGCGTTCAGCACGCCACGGCGGTCATGCCCGCCAGGCCCCGGGCCTCCATGCAGGGCCTCTCCTGCCCGAGGAAGTCCCAACTGGTCCGACAGTCGGACCAGTTGCCCGGAACCCGGGTGGAGCGGGAGGCCCTCGCCGGCCGTGGCTTCCCAACTGGTCCGACTGTCGGACCAGTTCGCGCGCCACGCCGCCGGCGGGGAGCCCCCACTGGGTTCTCACCTTCTCATCCGACGGACATCCTGCATGTTGGGGGGCTTGAAGCCCGTGACGGGAAGCCGCTGGAAGGGCACGGTCACTCGTAGAACTTGCCCGCGAACAGGATGCTCGCGCACCGGTGCCAGGGATTGGGCGAGCGGTCCTGGTCCTGGGTGTCCTCGCCCCAGGAAGCGCCTCGTTCGAGGAACGCCCCGATGGTGCCGTTCTCCCAGCCGAGCGGGCTGGGTTCGTGCGGAGCTGGAGGCCGACGGGCAGCCTCCGCGCGGTCCTCCTCGAAGTCCTCGCTCAGCGCCTGGACGAAACGCAGGAAGGACGCCTCGTCCGCGACTTCTTTCAACAGCTGGTGCAGGTCATGGGGCATGGCGCACTCCGGTTCCCGCATCCAGGCTGGGTGATTGGAGGAACGGCAAGGGCACGGAACCCTCGGGTGCATCGAAGGACCGGCCGACCTCCGACGTGGGAACCAGGACGCCGGGGCCCGCATCCGTTGGCATCAGAGCCCCATCCGGATCGCCGTCCCGAAGGCGGCGGAGGATCCGGCCATCACTTCCGACCGCATACTGCGCGCCCGAGTGCAGCGCGGGAACCGTCAGGCCACAGGCCCGGGGATCTTCATCGATCCGGATGAAGATAATGCCTTGCCGCTGGATGACCCTGTACCGGTGTGACTCGCGCCGGTCGACGCACGGGGTCTTGGCATCTTGTGGGCCCAGGAAGTCGGCGGCGGCGACGTCGAGCGCATGGAGGACGCCGCCACTCAGTTCGACCGCGCCTCCATCCGCGCCCGCTTCCACGGCGGGCCGCTCGAAGAACTGGGGAAACTCAATGGACGTGTCATTCGTCCAGGCACCACGCGTGGGCGTGGCCCGCGGGCAGCCCGCCAGGAGCAACGCTGCCGGAAGCATGAAGTGCTTTATCGCCATGAGCCCTCTTCGTGAATGCCCCGACCTCACACCTAATGGCGGTCGATCCGATAGTGCTGTGCGTCGATCCAGCTCACGCTGCCGATGGACTGGCGGCGCCATTGATTCCGCTCCTGCGTCCACTTCGACAGATCGCCGGTGGTGGGCGTGTACTGGAAGAAGCCGTCGCAAGAGGGATTGGCGGGGTCACTCGATGCCGAGAAGAAGGCCACGAGTGACAGCCGGAGCATTCCCGCCCTCGTCTTCACCTCCCAGCCATGCTCCAACCCCATGGAAACGATGTAGCGAATGTCCTGCTCCGTGAGTTCGCCTTCGTAGGGATGCGTGTGGAGCAGGTACACGTAGCCCAGGCTCTCGGGAGGGTAGCGGGCGTCATCCACCTTGGGAGGAAGGCGGCAGCTCCGTTTGCCACGTGCGTCCTGGATGGTCGTCACGGACATCATGCTCATCTCGAAGCGCTCATCAGGCGTGTAATAGATCCAGGCGCAGTACTCCTGCGACAGGTCCCATCTCAGCCGGAAGTTCATGTCCGACTTCCGTCCCGCCGTGGCATGCGGCTGCTTCAGCATCATCGAGCAGGCGGAGATGAGTGCGTCAGAGTACGTGTCGAACGGCCCGAAACCAGGCATGGGGCCTGAAATGCGCTCGGGAATGTCGCGCGCATTGATCTGCACGACCCCGGGTGTCGCAGCAGGCTGCGCGCAGGCGAGCCCGAGGAGCAGCGGCGACACAACCAGAAGCCTTGCCATGGTTCCCATCCGCTCACTGTGCCGGCAGCATCCCCAGCCGCTGCTTCGCGGATTTGTTCTGCGGGTCGAAGCGGAGCGCTTCCTCCAGCCGGTCGCGGCCCTTCTGCGCGTTGCCCTGCACCACGTACAGGTCCGCCAGGCGCACCAGCACCTCCGCGTTGTAGGGCTGCAGGTCCAACGCCTGCTCGAACTCACGCGTCGCGGTGACGACGTCGCGCTTGCGCATGGCCAGCTGTCCCAGCATCACGTGCGGCTGCACCAGCCCGCGCGTCTCCGGCTCCGTCGCCAAGGCCTGCAACGCCGGCATCGCCCGCGTGTCCCCGAACGCCGCCAGCGTCAGCGCCGCGCCCTGCCGCACCCACAGCGAGCCGTCCTTCAACAACGGCACCAGGTCCTCCGTCGCCTCGCGCGCGTTCGCCGCGCCCAGCCCGTCGATGATGTCCGAGCGCAACGTGCTGTCCGTCGTGCCCTTCAACGCCGCCCGCAGCGCCGGCACCGCGTCGTGCTTGAACCGGCGCGCCAGGAACTTCGCCGCCGCGCCCCGCAGCGTGCCCGCCTCCGACGTGTCCGCCAGCACCGCCTCCAGCGGCCCCCGGCTCCGCGCCGCCGTCTTCTCGTCGAACGCGTCCGCCAGCCGCAAGCGCCGCTGCTGCCGCGCCTCCGCCTTCGGCCACCACTTCACCAGCGACGCCTGCATCGCGTCCGGCGTCTCCTTCGCATGACAGGCATTGCACGCGTTGGGCACGTCGTGGCGCGCCGTGTTCTGGGGCACCGGCACGTCCAGCGCGTGGTCCGCGAAGTGGTCCAGCACGCCCGACACCACCGGCGGCATGTGACACGCCAGGCAGTCCTGCGCCGCCGCGGCCTTGTGGTGCGTGTGCTGCTCTCCCTGCGCCACCACCTCCTGATGACAGCCCTGGCACGTCGCCGCGTTCACCGACGTGCGCGCCGCCACCGGCTTCTGCTTCTTCACCTCGTTGGGCGCGCTCGCGTCGTGCGGCGCCGTGTGGCACGTGAGGCACGTGGCCCCGCCCTGCAGGTGGCATTGGGACTGGATGAGCGCCTGGTACTCGAAGCTGGAGGTGCTGGGACGGCCATCCGGGAAGAAGTCCCCGGAGCGCTCGTTGCCCACCAGCAGCACCATGGGCTGATAGCTCGCGTCGTAGCGCTGGCCGGGCTGGAAGCGGTGCTGCGCGTCCAGCATGGGGAACAGCGTGCGGCGCGGCCCATGGCACTGCGCGCACACCGCGAAGCCCTCCTCCTTTGACAGCTTCGCCGGCTGGATGATGTCCGCGGGCAGCTGCGACTCCGCGTGCCGCCCGCCGGGCCCGTGGCAGGACTCGCACGCCACGCCCGCGTCCGCGAACTTCGTCTCCCACTGGTGGGCCGCCCGGTCATAGCGCACGTCCAGCCCCGTCACGTGGCAGTCCAGGCACGCGTGCTGCGCGCTGCGGCGGAAGTTCGTCCAGAAGAACGGGTGGTCCGGCGACAGCGCCCCCTGCTTCTTCTCCGAGTAGTCCACCCACTCGGGCTTGCCCGTGACGTGGAAGTACACCGGCATCACCTGCCAGCGGCCGTCCGGCAAGAGCGTGATGGGGTCCTGCATCCGCTTGCCGCCCACCACCCACTGCACCGGCCACTCGCCCAGGTTCCCGTCCGCGCCCTTGGTGCGCATGAGGTACTTGCTTCCCTCGCGGCGCATCCACGCCTCGCTGGACTCGCCCTTGAAGTGCGTGCCCGCCGTGAACGTGCCCACCACGTACGGCTTCGCCGCGGGCGACAGCGCTCGAGCGTGCCAGTCATGCTTCCAGCCGGTGTGCTGCTCCTCGTGACAGTCCGCGCACACCTGCGAGCCCACGAAGTGATTCGGCTTCGCGGGCGGCGCCTCCACCGTCTTCACCGGCACGGGCGCCGGTGCCACCGGAGCGGGAGCTGGAGCCTGGGCCACCGGCGCGGGCGCGGCGGGGGGAGGCGCGGCCGAGCGGCGCAGGACGAAGAACAGACCCACCGCGAGAACCACCACCGCGAGGGCGACAAGGACAGGGCGAGAGGAGCGCATCCGGAAGGTGCCGTCCATGCTCCTCCCAAGCGCCGGGCGGCACAAGCGGTGCTCCCGGCAAGCCTTTCTCCTCCAGTGGACAACGACCTCCCAGGGAGGGCTGCGGTCCTGGCGAGCCCTGGATTAGGGTCCCCGGTCAGCGAAGGGAGGCCGTGCTCATGCCCATGCGGTCCGTGAATGGAACCCGGCTGTACTACGAGGACACCGGCGGCGCTGGGGACGTGGTCCTCTTCAGCCACGGGCTCCTCTGGAGCACCCGGCTGTTCGACCCGCAGGTGGAGGCCCTGCGAGGCCGCTTCCGCTGCATCGCGTATGACCACCGGGGGCAGGGCCAGAGCGACGTGCCCCCCGAGTCCGTCATCGACATGGAGACGGTGTACGCGGACGCCGTCGCGCTCATCGAGTCCCTGGGCGTGGCGCCCGTCCACTTCGTGGGCCTGTCCATGGGCGGCTTCGTGGGCATGCGGCTCGCGGTGCGAAGGCCGGACCTGCTGCGCTCGCTGGTGCTGCTGGAGACGTCCGCCGACCCCGAGCCCCCCGCCAACGTGCCGCGCTACACCGCGCTCAACCTCGTGGCGCGCTACGTGGGCCTGACCCCCGTCACCGCGCCGGTGATGCGCATCATGTTCGGCACGTCGTTCCTCACCGACCCCGGCCGCGCGGAGGAACGGGCGCTGTGGCGTGCGCGCCTCAAGGGCAACCGCCGCGACATCTACCGCGCCGTCAACGGCGTCATGAAACGCAAGTCCGTCGCGGATGAGCTGCCGCGCATCCGCACGCCCACGCTCGTCATCGTGGGGGAGGAGGACCGCGCCACGGTGCCCGCGAAGTCGGAGCGCATCCATTCCCTCATCCCGGGCTCGCAGCTGGTGCGCCTGTCGCGCGGTGGCCACTCGTCCAGCGTGGAGGAGCCGGCGCTCGTCAACGCGGAGCTCGCCCCCTTCCTCACGAGGCACGCGTCCAACCAGGCCGCGCACGCGGGCTGACGCGCCGTTAGCCCAAACCCCCAGGAGGCTTTCCCCATGCCAGTCGCGAAATGGAACGGCACCGTGCTCGCGAAGAGCGACACCTACGAGACGGTGGAGGGCAACGTCTACTTCCCGCCCGACAGCCTGTCGCGCGAGCACTTCAAGCCCAGCCCGACGCACAGCACCTGCCCCTGGAAGGGCGAGGCGAGCTACTACTCCGTGGAGGTGGACGGCCAGACGAACGCCGACGCCGCCTGGTACTACCCGGAGCCCAAGCCGGCCGCGTCCAACATCAAGGGCTACGTGGCCTTCTGGAAGGGCGTGACGGTGGAGCGCTGAAGCGTCAGTAGCCGAGGAGGTACTTGCCCCAGCGCACGCTGTTGCGCATCTGGGTGACGATGAAGGCGGGCACCCACTGGATGAGGTTCGCCTCCGGCTGCACGGAGTAGCCCGCGAGCAGGCCCGGGTCGATGCGGCCGTTGTCCAGGTTCGTGGGGTAGGGCGCGGGCGTTCCTCCGAAGCACTCGCCGCGAGCGAAGAAGAGGACCCACAGCTGGGCGGCCTCCGCGTGGTCGTCCGCGATGAGGCGCGAGTCCACGCCCAGGAGCGAGCCCACCAGCTTCCAGAAGTAGTACCAGCGCTGCTCGTTGAACTCGTAGCCCTTGTCCACCCACGCCTGCGCGACGACATAGGAGAACGTCAGCAGCGTGAACGCCACGGCGCTCTGGTTGTAGCAACGCCGCCCGGTGTAGTGCGACTGGTAGTGGCTCAGCGCGGAGTTGTGCATCTGCGCCAGCAGCAGGGTCGTGGCCAGGGTGCGCGTGCTGTAGAGGCTGCCCCAGCCCATGTTCATGTTGCCGTAGAGGATGCGCAGCATGATCTGCGCGGTCTCGATGACCCGGCGGGACACGATGGCCTTGATGGCGCTGTGCGGGCGCTGCTCGAACAGGGCGGACACGTCCTTGTGGTAGTACGTGGCCTTGAAGGACACGCCCGCGAGCTCGTTCACGGACGTGGCCTGGAAGAAGACGTAGAAGGCCTCGTCGCGCGCGGCCTCGAAGTCGCGAAGGAACTGCGCGGAGGACTGCACGCCCGTCACCGCCGCGGTCGCCACGGAGTGCCCCGGGCCGTAGAGCACCTTCGCGAGCCGGTGGTCGCTGTACGTGTTGCCCCAGAAGCCCTCGATGGCGGAGAAGGCCTTGAGCGCGGGCCGCCACGCGGTGCCATTCACGCCGGGCGTCTCGCGGATGTGCTTCTTCCAGTGCAGCCGCAGCCCTTCCATCAGCTCCGCGTCCGCCGCGCCCATGATGCCGTACAGGCTGTTGGCCGCGGTGAGCGGGTCGCCCAGGAGGGCGTCCAGGTTCTGGCCACGGAAGGTGAAGGGCATGGGGGCGGGCTCTCCGGCGGACGGCGCGTTCCCGGTGGAGTCTAGAGAACTGTTGAACCTGTAACAAACCGCCCGCTCTGGAAAACCCGACACGTAGGGGATGTGACGGGCCACATGGAAACGGGGCTTCGCGAGGGGAGGGGAGCGGCGATGCTGGGGCCTTTCGCGGGGCGCGGCCCTGAGTGGAGGAGCGGAGCCTTGGCGACGGTGTCCCTGCAGGACGTGCGCAAGGTGTACCGGGGTGGGGTGGCGGCGGTGAAGGGCGTGACGCTGGACATCGCGGACGGCGAGTTCGTGTCGCTGGTGGGCCCTTCCGGGTGCGGCAAGTCCACGACGTTGAACCTCATCGCCGGGCTGGAGGAGCTGTCGGGCGGCGAGCTGCGCATCGACGGGCAGCTGGTGAACGATCTGTCTCCGCGCGAGCGCGACATCGCGATGGTGTTCCAGAGCTACGCGCTCTATCCGCACCTGGATGTGGCGGGGAACCTGGCCTTCCCGCTGAAGGTGGCGGGCATGGAGGCGAAGGACGTGGACGCGCGCGTGCGCGAGGTGTCCGGGGTGCTGGGGCTGGAGGCGCTCCTGGCGCGCAGGCCGAAGGAGCTGTCGGGCGGGCAGCGGCAGCGGGTGGCGCTGGGGCGCGCGCTGGTGCGCAGGCCCAAGGTGTTCCTCTTCGACGAGCCCCTGTCCAACCTGGACGCGGCGCTGCGCACGCAGATGCGCGGCGAGATCAAGAAGCTGCACGAACAGCTCAAGGCCACGTTCATCTACGTCACGCACGACCAGGCGGAGGCGATGACGTTGTCGGACCGCGTGGTGGTGATGAGCCAGGGCGAGGTGCAGCAGGTGGCCCCACCGCGCGAGCTGTACGACGCGCCGTCGAACCTCTTCGTGGCGGGCTTCTTCGGTTCGCCACGCATCAACCTGGTGAAGCCGTCCACGCTGGGGCTGGAGGACGGGGACGCGGTGCTGGGCCTGAGGCCGGAGCACCTCCAGGTGGGGCAGGGCCCCTGTCCGCCGGACGCGCGCGAGGGCCGCGTGTACCTGGTGGAGCCCATGGGCGCGGAGGTCTGGGTGACGGTGGAGACCGGCGGCGAGCGCCTGGTGGCGCGAGCGCCCGGGGACTTCCGCGCCGCGAGCGGGGACACGGTGTGGCTGCGCCACGACGCGCGGTTCCTGCGCCGGTTCGACGCGAAGACGGGCCGCGCGGTGTGAGTCAGGTCAGGCGTAGACCTGTTCGCTCTCCACCATGGGTTCCAGCCTGCGCTGGAGTGCCGCCAGCCGGTCATGGCGCTGGCGCAGCGCTTCCTTGTGCTCGCGTTGATCCGTGCGGGCGATTTCAGCCAGCAGCGTTTGCAGTGAGGAATCCACGGCGTCCTTCAGCACGCGCGATTCGTCGTTCGACAGTTCCAGCAGCATGGGGGGACCTCCTGCGGCAACGTTAGGCACCGCGCAACGGGACCATGGAAGAAGGCGGCCCGAGGGCCCACCGGGCTGCCTGCCGGGGCGCGCACGGCGGCGGGAGCGACCCCACTCTTGGTGAGGACCCCATGAGCGCAAGGAGCGACGGGATGATTCACGCGGGAGAGATTCGCGAGGGCATGTCGGTGCGCACCGCCGACGGACATCACCTGGGCCGGGTGGCGGGCGTGGGCGACACGCACTTCGAACTGGAGCAGGGCCTGGTGCCCATTCCCCGGCGCGACTACCTGGTCGAGTACCGCGACGTGGAGGCCGTGAGCGGGGAGGAGGTCCTGCTCAAGCCCGCGGACCATTCCCAGCTCACGCTGGAGGAGGACGACGACGGCGGGGCCCTGCCGCCGCGCCACAGCGAGAACCTGGACGCGGAGCCCTTGAACAACCCCGTGGGTCCCACGCGGCACTGACGCGGAAGGCCCCGGCCCTGCCTCCGGAAGTTCCGGATTTCCGACCCGGAGGGCAGGACAAGGTCCTGTGATTCCAGGGCCTTGCACGGCTCGGATGTCAGACCGGCGCGCTAAACGAACCCCTCGGCCAGACGTCCCGGTGGGGTCATGCGACGGTTTTCGACATCTTGCGTCACGGTGCTGTGGTTGGGAGTGGTGTTCGCGTGCGGGCCCGCGCCGCGAGCGGATGCGGGCGGCGTGGAGGCGCCGGTGCCGGGCGTGTTGTCCACGCCGAGGCGGCTGTTGCCCTATGTCGCGTTGGAGGACGGGCGGGTGCTGGCGGCGGGAGGGCATGACGGCAGCCGCACGCTGGGCAGCTGTGAGGTCTTCGACCCGGATACGGGGCGGTGGCGGTCCACGGGGGCGCTGCGCACGGCGCGCCGCAACCACGCGGTGGTGCGGCTCCTGGACGGGCGCGTGCTGGCGGTGGGCGGCTCCAACGGCGTGACGGTGGGCGCGCTGGCGAGCACGGAGCTGTACGCGCCGGACACGGGCCTGTGGACGCAAGCGGCGCCCATGACTGAAGCGCGCAACGATCCGGCGGTGGCGGTGTTGCCGGACGGGCGCGTGCTGGTGGCGGGAGGCACGGACGTGGACCTGCAACCGGTGCGTTCGGCGGAGCTGTTCGACCCGGTGTCGGGGACCTGGAGCGTGGCGGAGGCGCCGGCGTACGCGCGAGGCGGCGCGGGGACCGCGGTGGTGCTGCGCACGGGCAAGGTGCTCTTCGCGAGTGGCTTGCAGTCGGAGCTGTACGACCCGGTGACGGGCCACTGGGAGAAGGCGGGGGCGGTGGGCTGTGTCTTATACACATCT
>NZ_RAWK01000150.1 GCF_003612165.1 Corallococcus aberystwythensis
GGGCGGGCACAAGCGAAAGCGTGGAGGATGCCTGGCCGCCTGGGGGCCGGAGCTCGACGAAGGGGGGACCCACCCTCGGAGCGCACGGGCGGTACGTGCCACGGCGGGAACAGCAGCGAGGCCCGGCCCATGAGCCCGGGCCCCGCGAGGAAGCGGACCGCGGCTCAGGTGCCGACGGTGACGGACTGCTCGGCGGCGGGGTGCTCCTCGCTGCACACCTGCGAGGCGTCCTCTGCCTGGCGGGACTCGTCCGCGGTCACGGAGGCCGTGGTGGTGGGGGCGACGGCGGCGCCGCCGCAGGACATGTAGTTCGTGTACTCACCGCACGTCGTCTCCACCGTGACCCCGATGTAGCGGTACGCGTCGCACTCCTGCGTGCGACAGCCGAGGTAGCTGCACTGGGGCGGCAGGGCAAAGGCAGCCGTGGGGGCCAGCGACAGGAGAGCCGAGACCGACAGCAGGGACTTCACCAGCGTACGCATGTGTGCTCCTCGTGGGTGAACGGCGAGGACACTGTGGACCTCTCTCCCAGACAAGTAAATGCATGTCATTGGGAGGGTTTGATGCCACACGGACTGGAGGCTGTCATTGGGGAACTTTCCGGCGCGGCGGTGCAACGCCTTGCGTCGCGGCTGGAACCGGCGCGTCAGGACTGTCGCGCTGCGCCAGGAGCCAATCCACGAAGAGGCGCGCGGCCGGGCGCAGGCGCCGGTGCGCGGGGTACACCACGAAGTAGCTGGCGCGGGTGGGCACGATGGGACCGGGCAGCCGGATGAGGCGGCCATCCGCGAAGTAGGGCGTGACGATCTTCTCGCGGGCCAGCGCCGCGCCCAGGCCCTGCACCGCGGCCATCAGCGCGCCGGTGGTGTCGCTGAAGCTGTAGCGCTCCTCGAACCGGACCGCGCGCACGCCCGCCGAGCGGAACCAGTCCTGCCATCCCTGGCGCGTCAGGTCCGCGATGAGCGGGAGCTTCGCCACGTCCTCCGCGTCGCGTACGTGCTCAATGCCCGCGAGCCGCGGAGACGCCACGGGGAACAGGGCGTCGTCCATGAGGGGTTGCGCGCTCAGCCCCGGCCAGGGGGGCTGGCCATAGCGGATGCCCAGGTCCGGCCCGCCCTCGTCGAAGCGGGTGAGCGCCATCTCCGTGTCCACGTGGATCCGGATGCCCGGGTGACGGGCCGTGAAGCCGGGCATGCGCGGCAGGAGCCACGCATAGGTCAGCGAGTGCACGGTGGTGACGCGCACCACGGCGTCCTCGTCCCGTGAATGCCGGAGGCCCACGAGCACGCTGTCCATGTCCGACAGCGCGGTGCTGGCGGCGTCCGCGAGCTGGCGCCCCTCGGCCGTCAACGCCACGCCCCGGGCATGCCGCTGGAAGAGCACGACCCCCAGCCGGTCCTCCAGCTTGCGGACATGGTGGCTGACGGCGCTCGCGGTCAGGTGCAGCTCCTCCGCCGCGCGGGCGAAGTTCTGGTGGCGGGCGGCGGACTCGAAGGCCGCCAGGGCGGGGAGCAGGTCGGTGCGCAGGGTCATGGACGAGCCTCAAATCTGGCTCATGTCTGACACGGAAACGATGCGCTTGTGAAGCGGAGGCCCGGGCGTGATGAAAGGGCCAGACAGAAGTCAGATTCCTTCCTCGCACGAGGGGGCCATCATGAGCGCATCCGTTCCGCATCCCCAGGCCGTGACTCCCACCTTCACCCAGGCGTGGGTCACGCCCCTGGAGCTGGGAGGGCTGGCCGCCATCTGGGGCGCGTCCTTCCTGTTCCTGCGCATCGCGGCGCCGGCCTTCGGCCCCATTCCCCTGGTGGCGCTGCGCCTGGTGCTGGGCGCGGCGGTGCTGATGCCCTTCCTCTGGCGCGCGCGCTCGGCCATCCGTCCCGCGCTGTGGCCCCGGCTGGCGCTGGTGGGCGTCATCAACGCGGCGGTGCCCTTCTCGCTGTTCGCCTGGGCCGCGCGGCAGGCCCCCGCGGGCGTCGGGGCCATCACCAACAGCATGGCGGTGCTCTTCACCGCCCTGGTGGCGTTCCTCTTCTACGGGGAGCGCATCGGGGCCCGGCGCGCGGTGGCGCTGCTCACGGGCTTCGCGGGGGTGGTGGTGCTGGCCAGCGGCAGGGCCGCGGGCGCGAGTGTCGCCTGGGCCGTGGCGGCGGGGACCACGGGCGCGTTCCTCTACGGCATCGGCGCGAACCTGGTGCGCCGCCACTTCACCGGACTGCCAGCCGCCGCGGTCGCCGCCGCCACGCTGGCCTGCGGCGCGGTGCTGATGCTGCCCTTCGCGGTGGCCACGTGGCCCACGGAGTCCATCGGCATGCGGCCGTGGCTGGCGGCGGCGGCCCTGGGCGTCATCTGCACCGGCCTCGGGTACGCGGTGTTCTACCGACTCATCCAGCGCATTGGCGCGCCGCGCGCCTCCGTCGTCACCTACCTGGTGCCGCTGTTCGCGCTGACCTGGGCCTGGCTGCTCTTGGGGGAGCCGCTGACGCCCACCATGCTGGTGGCGGGCACGCTCATCCTGGGGAGCGTGGCGCTGGGGCAGCCCCCGAAGGCGAAGTGAAGCGTCAGCTCCGCTCGAACTTCCAGATGCGGTAGCCGTCGCGGACCGTGCGCATGAACCGGCGGACGATGAACGCCGGGACGCGCTTGCCGGCCAGCTCCAGCGCGCGCAGGGGGACGGAGGTGGAGGACGCGGCCGTGTAGCCCGCCTCCAGCAGGGTGGCCTCCGGGGTGTCCTTCATGTCCTGGAAGGACGCGCCCATGCTGACGAGCACCGCGTGCAGGTCGCGGCTGTACTCGCGCTGGAAGGTGGCGGTCATCAGGTCGCAGTACACTGCGTGGTGGGGGAACACCTGCCGGAGCACCGCGAACATGTCCGCGCGCTGCGCGTCCGACAGGTACATGAGCACGCCCTCGATGATGACGTGCGTGCGCCGCGAGTCCTGGTAGGGCGCGAGCTTCCGGGCGAGTGACTCCGCCGCGAAGTCGATGGAGAGGCGCTCCAGGGGATTCTTCGCCTCCGTCACCGGCAGCTTCGCTTCCTTGAGCGTGAGGATGGCGGGCTCGTCCACCTCCAGCCACCGGCCGCCGCGGAGCCGGTAGGCCCGCGTGTCGAAGCCCGCGCCCAGCACCACCACCCGCGCGTCGGGAGCCCGGTCCAGCTCCTCCTGAACCAGCGCGTCGATGATCTGGTGCCGAGCGGCGTTGCTGGCGTTGGCCTCGCGGAAGGACTGGAAGCGGGCCCAGACCTGCCGCGCCTCGTCGTCCATGAAGCGGGCGGCGAAGGTGTCGTTGCACAGTGGCCGGGGCTGGCGCGCGTCCTCCGCCCGGCAGGCCAGGGTGTAGTACGCGGTCTTCGAGATGGCGTTGGCCATGGGGGGCGCTCCTTGAAACCTGCTCGCAGCTTGCATGAGATACGCGCTTTCTCGAAAGGTGGGTCGCGATGCGATTCGTGATGGCGCTGGGGGTGGTCGCGTTGGGGGCGGGCTGTGCACATGCGCCGAAGCCGGCCGACCCGGGAGCACGGGCCCAGCAGCTCTCGGTGGAGGCGGAGCAGGCCTATGACGCGCTGGACTTCGAGCGGTGCGCGGAGCGGTTCCGCGCCTCCGGAGAGGCGAACGCGGAAGGGCCGGACCGCGCGGAGTCCTTCTATCGCGCCGCGGGCTGTGCCTCGCTCGCGGGCCACGCGGACGCGGCCGTGGACGTGCTGAAGCGCGCGGTCCAGGGCGGCTACTACGACGCGGATCATCTCGAATACGACCCGGAACTGGCGGCGCTGCATCCGCTGCCCGCGTGGAGCGGAATCGTCGCGGAGGCCCGCGCCAACTTGGCGAAGGCACCCGAGGCGCCGTTCATGACGATGACGCTCATGGGCGTGGATGCCTTCGGTTCGCGGAAGGTGGACCGGGAGACGGTCCAGCGGCTGATGGGGCTGGAGGTGGGCAAGCCCGTCGTGCACAGCTCCGCGATCTTCAAGCAGAAGGAGGCGGCGCTGCGTGAGCAGTACGGCCTCGCCTTCGCCCGTGCGTCCATGTCCATCTACTTCGCCGAGGAGCGCAAGGGCACCGCCTTCGTGGTGATGGACATGGTGGATGCCGAGGACGCGGGCAGGCTGCGCTTCCTCCCTGAGCCCAAGGGGCACCCCACGGATCCGGAAGGGCTGCTCGCCCGGTGGAACGCCTATGTGGAGCGCCTGCAGCAGCTCCAGATGCAGGGGAAGCTGTCTGAGGACTCCAGCTGCAAGGTCGCGAGCTGTGTCGGTGGATTTGGCCACCCGGACCTCGCGTCCTTCGAGCCGGAGTTCCTCGCGAAGGTGCCGGGGCAGCTGGACGCGCTGACCGCCGTCCTGCGCGAGGAGGCGGACCCGGAGAAGCGGGTCGCGGCGGCATACCTGCTGGCCTACGCCCCCACGAAAGAGGAGACCGCGCAACGGCTTCAGCCCTTCATCCGCGATCCGCACTCCTCCGTGCGCAACAGCGTGCTGCGCGTGCTGACGGCCACGCAGGAAGCCGCGACGAAGCCCCTGGTGGACGTGGCCATGGTGGCGGACGCGGTGACGATGCCGATGGCGACCGACCGCAACAAGGCGACGTACCTCCTCTCCTACCTGCTGGACGACCTCTCACCGGAGGCGCTGAAGGCGCAGCGCGCCGGGCTGCTCCGCCAATTGGGGGAACAGCTGGTGGGCATGTCCGCGCTCACGTTGCCCATCAACCGCGACCCCGCGGTCATGGTGCTGAAGCAGCTCTCCGGTGAGACGTACGAGACCGCCGACGAGTGGCGCGCGTGGCTCGCGCGGCAGCCGAAGACGGCGGGGTAGGGGACGGCTCAGTCCCCGACGATGACGGACACGGGCGTGGAGAACTGCCGTACGACGCAGTCCTCCGCGCTCCCGTCCTCCCACGCCAGCATCGCGAACTCGGCCGGCGCATCCAGCGCGATGATGGGGTGGTGCCACACGCCCCGGTGGTAGTTCACGCCCTGGCCGGGGCCGCAGACGAACGCGACGAGCCCGTCCAGGTCGGGCCCGCCCGAAGCCGCCGTGGGCGCGACGCACACCAGGAAGCGCGAGCAGCGCATGGGCAGGAACGCCTGGCTCGACTGGGGATGGTGTTCGAGCAGCTTCACGGTGAACGGAAGCGGCTGCGGCACGGAGCGGAACACCGCGAGGTTCGGCTTCGCACCCGGCCGGCCATTCTCCAGCCGCGCCGACCAGTCGAAGCGCACCGCGGTGCCCTGGTTCGCCGACGCGCCGCTCTTGAGCCCGGCGGACACGACGTCGCCAAAGGGAGCGAAGCCCTCCGGCGTCAGGGGCAGGGCGACGATGGAGCGGAGCGGTGAGGAAGCGTCCTTCATGAGGGGACTATAGGGGCGCGCCGCGGGACCGGCGTGCCCGGACCCACCCCACCCAAGGCTGTCCGGATTGAAGGGGAGCGCGTCTCTTTCTTGACATCATGCGTCTACACCTCTACAGGATATGAAATTGAGAATGCTTATCGTTTTCATGTCCGGGCCCCCGTCCCGGCTGGAACGCCAGGCGCTCAACCCCCCATCTCCAAGAGGCCATTGCCGATGAAGCATCTGTTTGCCTTGCGTTCCTTGCGACTCTCCACCGCGGCGGTCGCCCTGTCCCTGTTCGTGGGCTGCGGCGACTCGGAAGAGGAAGGAACGGACACGGACGGTCCGCTGTACGCCATCACCACGCAGCAGCTCGTGGCGGACCCGGTTGAAAGCTACGTGGTGGTGACGCCGGACGCGGAGAAGGCCGCGACGCTGTCGCTGGATGGCGCCATCAAGGTGTCCGGCCGCGCGTTGGGCGTGGGCATCCCGAAGTCCGGCTCCGTCTACGTGGTGAGCGACGAGAGCGCGACGGTGACCCGCTACAAGCTGAACAGCGCCGGGAAGCTGGAGGCCGCGGGCACCGTCAGCTTCGCGAGCGAGGGCGTGACGTCCCTGGGCGAGTACCAGGCCAACTTCCAGTTCGTGTCGGAGACGAAGGCGTACTTCTTCGACGGTAACGCCGCGCGGATCGTCATCTGGAACCCCACGGCGATGACCGTGACGGGCAGCCGCCCGCTGGACTCGCTGATCCTCCCGGACACGGTCATGGCGTTCTCCGGCGCGGTCGTGCACACCCCCGGGCAGATCCACATGCCCGTGGGCTGGCGTCCGGTGGAGGGCACCAACGTCACGAAGATGGCGGGCATGGTCTCCATCGACACGGCGACGGACACCGTCTCGGTGGCGACGGACAACCGGTGCGGCTACACGCACGACGCCGTGCTCGGCACCGACGGCAAGGTGTACGTCGCCACGGAGGCCTACGGCGCCGCGGTGCGCCGGGTGATGGGCCAGGAGGCGCCGGAGCCCTGCCTGCTCCGGTTCGACCCCCAGACGCACCTGTTCGACACGACCTTCTACCGCTCGCTGGAGTCGCTGGTGGGCGGCGGCAACGCGGGCGCGCTCATCCCGAGCCCCACCGCGGGGACGGCGTACGTGCGCGTGCTCGATGAGAGCATCGCCCCGGTGGCGGAGGGCACGCACCCGCGCACCATCGCGAGCGGCACCGGCTGGCAGTGGTGGGAGCTGAAGCTGGACACGCTGACCGCGACGCGGAAGGCCGACATCCCGTCCACCTCCGGCAGCGTCTTCCTCTTCGAGTCGGAGAACCAGACGCTCTACACCGAGTTCGGCGCCGGCGCCGCGTCCACCACCTTCCGGGTGCTGGGTGACAACGGCAAGGCCACGGTGAAGACGCAGGGGCTGTCCTTCTCCTTCCTCCAGCTGCGCTAGTCAGGACACAAGACAATGAACGGAAATCCGATGCGTCAGTGGGTTCGTGGAACGGGTGTGTTTGTCATTGCGATGCTGGGGGCGGCGCCTGCCTTCGCCACCAGCACGGGCATCACCGGCAACTCCGGCAAGGACACGGCGACCTGCAACACCTGCCATAAGGGCGGTGAGGCCCCCTCCGTGGAATTCGAGGGTCCCTCGACGCTGGAGAAGGGCGCCACCGGCCAGTACACCCTCATCATCCGGGGCGGGGCCGCGAAGACGGGCGGCGCGGGCATCACCGTCGACGACGCGGGCACCAGCCTCGTGGCGGGCACCGGGCTGAAGAAGCTGGGCAGCGAGCTGACCCACTCCGCGCCCCAGGCCTTCACCGGCACGGAGCTGCGCTTCAACTTCTCGCTCGTCGCGCCCGCCACGGATGTCACGCTCAACCTCTTCGGCGCGGGCAACTCGACGAACGCGGACCAGAAGAGCGACGGCGACCGCGCCGCCGCCACGAAGCTGACCATCAAGGTGGGCAATGGCTCGCCGGTGGCGGAGCAGCCGGGTGACAACGACGACTCCGGGGGGTGCGCCGCCGCCAGCAGCGCTCCGTTCTGGGCGCTCGCGCTGGCGGGGCTGCCGCTGGTGGTGCGCCGCCGCCGCCGGAGCTGAAGCCCTCGCGTTGACCGCGTAGCAAGGGGCCCCTTTCCCGTGCGAGCGGGGGAGGGGCCTTGTGCCATCAGTCCCCGAACGAATTGGGCGCCTTGCTGAACCCCGCCTTCGCGTGGTGCGCCAGCCGCTCCGAGCGCGAGGCGTGCTCCAGCGCGGCGATGATGACCTTCTCCGCGTCCGGGCCCCATTCCTTCACCTTGGCGGGGTCCACGCCCTTGTCCTTCACGTACTTCTCCAGCGCGGCGGCGGCGACCTTCCCGCCCGACCCGGCGTTGACCGCGAGGTCGGTCATGATGGCGTTGCCGTACTCGCTGGTGACCACGTCCTTGAGCTTCAGTTTCGCCGTCTTGGACTTGCCCTCGGAGTCCCTGCCCGTCACGGACACCGTCCTGTCGCGCGTGCCGGAGATCTTCCCCTCGTCGGCGTACTTGATTTGAGCCTGCTGCATGGCCGGGTCGGCGCCCGCGGCCATGAAGACGGCGGCCAGCTTCACGTCGGTGCGGATGGCCTCGGCCGCCGCCACACCCTTGAGCACCGTGCCGTCCGGGCGGGTGAGCACCACGCCCTTGGCGTCGACGTCGATGCCGAACTTGCCGAAGCTCTTCTCATACTGCGCCGGGTCGGACTTCTTCAGGTCGCGCATGAAACCGGCCAGCGTGCCGTTGCCGTCCTTGCCGAGCGTCCACTGGGTGAAGCCCCACGACACACGGCCGGTGTCCCAGGTGTTCACCTTGCTGAAGGTGCCCTCCAGGCCGGAGATGGACGCGAGGATCTTCTGCCGGTCCTCGCTGATGCCGCTCTTTTCCAGCTGGGACGCGACCTGGGCGTGCGAGTCGTCCTTGACGGCGCCGCCATCCACCGCGTCCCACGAGTTCGTGTACGGCGTCTCACGGCCATTGCGCATGGTCACGGTCGTCCCGTTCACCGTGACCTCGGAGCGGGTCTGCTTCACGGGGACCATGGGCGCGTACGCGTCGACCCGTGCGAGCAGGCCCTCCTTCACCGTCTTCGCCCGGGCCTGCGCGTCGGTGACCTTCGCCTTCGCGGCATCGAGCGCGGTCTTCTGGGTCTGCCGGAACTTCTCCGCCTCGACGGGGTCCTTCGGCACCTTCGCCTTCTTCTGCTGCTTCTCCAGCTTGGAGAGTCCGCGCTCGGCGACCTTCACCGCCGCGGTGGCGTCGCGGAGGCCCTGGTTCGTGCCGATGTGCTCCTTCATCCACGCCTTGACCTTCTCGCCCTCGGCCTGGACGGTGGCGTCCGCGGCCTTGAGCTTCTCCTGCGCGGCCTTCTTCGCCGGTTCGGTGGTGGCCGCGGTGACGGCCGCCTGCGCCTTGTTGCGCGCCTCCACCGCCTTCTTGAGGGGGGCGTAGAGCTTCGCCTTCGGGGGCTTCCAGGTCGCGACGTTGCGGGGAATGAGGTCGTTGATTTCGACGGCGTTCCCGCGCTGGATCGTGCCCTCGTCCTTGGACTTCACCTGGATCGTGTCGAGGTTCTTCTGGACCTCGGCGGCGGACGCAGCGGAGGCCTTCGTGGTCGCGGCGGCCTTGGCCGGAGCCTGCACCGGCGCGGCAGGCGCGGCCGGCCCCTGGCGTCCGAGCGCCGAGAGCGCGCGCTTCAGGTCCGCGCCTTCCAATTCGAGGTTGAGTGCGTCCTCCAGCGGCGTGCTCGTGAGCTTCTCGTACTTCTGCGCCACCTCCTTGAGCTGGGAGGGGTCCAGGCCCTCCAGGGCTTCGAAGACCGCGGCCTCGTCGGTGCCCCAGACGTCGTCCATCGCCGTCTTGAGCTTCGCCGCGGCGGCGTCCACGGCGCTGGTGGGCGCCGAGCGCTTCGTGGTCCCCGCGGAGGCGGACAGCGGGTTGAAGGAGAAGCCCTGGTTGGAGGGGGGACGCCCGCGAATCTGATCCGCCAGCCGCTTGAGCGTGGCGCCCGAAGCGCCGCCCGCCACGGCCTTGAGGAGGAAGGTGCGTTCCGCGTCCGCGTCGGAGCGGGGCGAGGCCTTGGTGCTGAGGCCCGCCTTCGACAGCAGTGCCGACAGGTCCTTCTGCTGCGCGGGGCTGAGTCCGCCCAGCGTGGTGGCGATCGCGCCAGCGTCGGACGGGGACATGCCGCTGGAGAGCGCCTTCAGCAGGGCCTGTCGTGTGGGACCATCCGGGAGGGCGGAGAGCTGCTGCTCCATCTTCCGCTGCGCCGGAGCCTTCGCGCCTGCCGCGACGGGGGCGGCCATGGAGGAGACGGAGCTGGAGCGGCGCGAGGCTGCCCCGGTCGCCGCGGAGGAAGCCTGCGTCACAGGCGTGTCCACACTCGGGACGGACGTCGTCGTCGGACCAGGGGCGCCGGAGATCTTGACCATGGGAGGCCCAGCCTAACGCACCCCCCGTGCGTCAGGCATCCAGCGGCCGGAAGCGCCGGGCAGGGGAGGGACCCCGCCCGGCGTGTTGACGCCGGTTACTTCGCGGCGACGGTGGACTCGCCCAGGACGTTGAAGGTGCTGGCGGCGGCCTTCACGTCGATGGAGGAGAAGCCGGTGTACGGGTACTGGCCGTCGCCGATCTCCTCGACGATCTCCAGGAAGTCGCCGCTGATGCGCTTGCCATCCACATTCAGCGTGAAGGCATCACCGGTGCCGCGGAAGGTCCAGACGCAGGAGCCCGGGGCGATGCGGCTGTACATGCCCCAGGGGCTGCTGTGGTTCTTGAAGCCGAAGTCGAGCCGCGTGAGGCCGATGTGGAGCTGGTACCACACCGAGCCGACGCCCATATCCTGCTCGTAGTAGTGCGAGTTCATCAGCATGTTGCCGCGCCACAGGTTGACGGTGTACGGCGAACCGCCGGCCCGGCCCGTGAACGACGGGGTCATGGTCACCTGGTCGCGCGTCTTGCCCGGCTCGACACGAATGGCGCTGACCAGCTGGTCGCCATCACGGGCCGCGAGCGTGAAGCCCTGGCCCAGCGCGCCAATCCCGCCCAGCTCCGTCCTCAGCACCCAGTCGGTGGCGCGGGGGAACTCGCTGGAGAAGCCGTCCTCCTTGACGTTGCCCAGGCCGGACACCGCGATGCTCTTCCCGGTGTTGGTGAGCGTCGCGCGGCCCGTCGCGCAGTTCTTGATGCCCTCGAAGCCCTCGATGCACGTCCCTTCGGCCTTCGCTTCCTGCGTCGCGAGGGGGCCCGCTTCGGTCGCCGTCGGCTCTTCACCCTGGCAACCCGCGGCCGTCACGCTCAGGAGCGCGGCCGCCAGCAGGCGGCCCGTCAGCTTCATCATCATGGAGAACTCTCTCGTTGGGGGGGATGACTGCATGCCGGTCCCGGTGAAGCCCGGCGCTGGCCGTTCATGCACCCACCGAGCCACCCTTCCACCCATCGGCACTCCCTCTGGACGCGGCTCCGCGGGGGCGTGCCGCGTGGCGCGTCAGGTCACAGAACCACGGGCCACGTAACCTCTCGTGTCACACGGGAGCGGAGGGAGCGAGCCCCGGGCTCCCGGCCGGGGAAGGACCGGAAGAACGCAGCGTGCCCCGCCTCCTTCCTGACAACCCGAGCGCCAGTCTCCACCGTCAGTGAAGGAGGCAGAGACTGTCATGGCGCAGGGATATTCCATCAACATCGGTTTGAACGCGGTGGATCCGCATCACTACGCGGGCTGGGATGGCCAGCTGCAAGCGTGCGAAGCGGACGCCGAGGACATGGTCAGCATCGCGAAGTCGCAGGAATTCAGCCGCGTCCGCCCCTTCATGACGAAGGACGCCACGCGCGCGGCGGTGCTCGCGGAACTGGGCGAGGCGGCGTCGGTCCTCCAGGCCGGGGACCTGCTGCTGTTCACCTACTCAGGGCACGGCGGCCAGCTCCCCGACATCAACGGAGAGGAGTCCGACGGCCTGGATGAGACGTGGTGTCTGTATGACGGAGAACTTGTAGACGACGAAATCTACCAGGCGATGTCGAAGCTCAAGGCTGGCGTCCGGGTCTTCATGCTCTCCGACAGCTGCCACAGCGGCACGGTGAGCCGGGTGGCCTACGCGGCGCTGCGCTCCAGCGGCAGCCTGCAATTGCTGGCGGACACGGTGCAGAGCACGCACCACTCGGAGCGGCGCTTCAAGGAGATGCCCCTGGGCATCGAGCAGCGCACGTACCGCGACAACAAGGCGATGTACGACGCCATCCTGAAGGGCTTGCCCAAGGAGGATCCGAAGCTGACGCTCAAAGCGACGGTGATGCTCATCTCCGGGTGCCAGGACAATCAGCTCTCCAGCGACGGCGTCTTCAACGGCCTCTTCACGTCCAACCTGCTGCGCGTGTGGAACGGAGGGAAGTTCAAGGCCAGCTACCCGACCTTCCACCGCCGCATCCTGCGCACCATGCCGCCCATCCAGTCCCCGGCGTACTCCATCATCGGAGTGCCGAGCCGTGAATTCGAGCGGCAGGTGCCGTTCCGCGTGAACTGAAGGCGTCAGTCCTTCGTGCAGACGACGTCGTCGACCTGGAGGTGCGCGCGGTCGGCGACGCTGCGGCTCGGATAGAAGAACAGGCGCCAGTCACGCACGTTGCCGGTGAAGCGGAAGAACACCGGCTGCCACTCGTCACTGTCCACGGCGAGGAAGTCCGTCTGGGGGCTCCAGCCGCCGCTCGAATAGCTGCGGTGGCGGATGCTGCCGTGGCCCCGCACCCGGTACGAACAGGAGTAGTTGCCGGCCGGCACGTTGAACTTCTCCGACGAGAAGCGCTCCGCGACCTGGATGGGCACCACGAACTGCAGCGCCGCCATGCCGCCGTGCACCGCGTCCGTGTAGCGCACCAGGCGCGAGGGCTTGATCTCCGTGCCCGGGTCCGCGACGCCGTTGTCGAGCCCGTACCAGAAGTCAGGGACGGAGTAGACCCCCTGGTAGGGGATGGAGCGCATGCTCCAGCTCTCGAAGCCGCCGTTGCGGATGATGTTCGCGGAGTGGTCCGCCGCGACGCAGCGCCGGGTGGCCGCGTCGCAGGCAGGCAGGTCCCCACGGCAGTCGTAGGTCGTGAAGCAGGCCCCTTCGGACAGCTCACACACGCCCGTCGTCGGGTTGCAACTCGTCGCCGGGTTGTTGCACGTGACGCCATCGCAAGGGTCGCCCTCGACGCACAGATGCGTGGTGGTGTCGCAGACGGGCGTCTCCGGGGTCGCAGCGCAGTCCGCGTGGCGGGTGCAGCGCTCCTCCGCCGTCACGCACGTGTGGGTCGCGTCGCAGGACTGCCACTCGTTGCAGTCCGTGGCGTCGTCGCAGCGGCCGGAGAGCGGCTGGCAGGTCGCGGTGGCGTTGTCGCAGCGTGCCCAGGCCTCGCAGCTGACCTGATCACAGGGCTCGGGGGTCCGCACGCAGCGGACGTTGTCGATGAGCAGGTGCTCGCCGCTCGTGTTCCGGACGCTGAAGATGAGCTCGAAGGTTTCGAAGACCGGGTTGGCCAGGTTGAAGGTGTACGTCACCTGCTTCCACGTCTGGGGGTCGACCGTCGTGTAGGACGAGTAGGTGGTGGAGAAGTCGGTGCCGAAGTAGCCGTTGCGGACCTCACCGGTCCCCCGCGCCTGGTAGGTGCACGTGTAGCGGCCCGCGGGCATGGACTTCGCCAGGGTGCTGAAGCGGCGGTGCGCGGTCAGGGGGTTGATCAACCGGGCCGCGTTCACGCCCTCGAAGGCCTGCGTCGTGACCTTCTGCACCCCTTCGATGTTCGACGTGCTCCCGGACCACAGCGCCGGAAGCGCACCGGGCCACTCCTCGAAGCCGCCGTTGTCGATGACGTTCGCGTCGGCGGGGCCGCCTGCGTCCGGCGTTCCGGAGCCCGCATCGGGCGTCTCGGAGCCGGCGTCCGGCGTCTCGGCGCCCGCATCCGGTGTTCCGGTACCGGAGTCAGGCTCCTCCGTCCCCGCGTCCGGCGTCTCTGCGCCCGCGTCGGGTTCCCCGGTGCCTGCGTCCGGCAGTGGGTTGCCCGAGTCGGGCGTCTCGACACTGGCGTCGGGGCGGCTCTGTCCGGCGTCGGGGGTCTCCGCCGGATTCGAATCACCGCACGCGACCACACACACCAACAGCGAAGTCAGAAACACTCGAAACAACGTCAACGCGAGCCTCCGGTTCCAGGACCAGGGCTCTCGTACCACACAGTGCGGGGAGGCCCCCTGCCGCGCTCCTCAGGGGGCCGCCTGCCCGGGGCCTAGGCGTTGTACAGGGCCACGCGCAGCTGGGTCCGGATCTCCAGGAGGACGTCCTTGGGGGACATCCCCTTCTTGAGCAGATCGTCCGCCACCTTCTTCCACGCGTCCATCTCACGGGGCCTGGGCGCGCGGTAGGAGCCCTCGAGCACGTTCTGGAACGCGGTGTTGACGATGCCCTCCGCACTGGGCGTCTTGCCGAAGTCCTTCTCCGAGCGGAGCTTCTCGGCGATGGAGTACATGATGTCCTGGGAGCCGGAGCCCGACTCCACCATCTTCTTCGCCAGCGCGGTGTACTCCGTGTACTCGGCCGGGGTGGGCGTGCGCTTGCCGTCGAAGACCCGCTCGAAGGCCTTGTCGATGGAGGCCTTGATGGCCTTGGGGTCATCCGGCTTGCCGCCCCAGTCCTTGATCTGCCGGACCTTCTCGGAGACGGCGTACATGACGTCCTTGGGACCCATGCCCTTGTCCGCGAGGTCCTTGGCGAAGGCCCGGTACGTGGCCTTCTCCGACTCCGTGGTGGGGCGCGCGTCGTTCTCGTAGACGCGCTTGAAGGCCTTGTCGATGGCGTCGTCGATGACCTGCGGCGAGTTCGCCGGCGCTCCGCCCGTGCTCTCCCCGGCCCGCATCTTCTCCGCGACGGCGTACATGATGTCCTGCGAGCTGGACCCCTTCTTCGCCATCTCCTCGGCCATCTTCGTGAACTCCGCGTACTCCGCGGAGCTGGGCTTGCGCTTGCCCTCGAAGACCCGGTCGAAGCCCTTGTCGATGGCGGCCTTGATGACCCCCGGGTCGCCGGGCTTGCCACCCCAATCCTTGACCTGCCGGATCTTCTCCGACAGGCCGTAGAGGAGGGACTTGGCGTCGCCGCCCTTGGCCGCGAGCTCCTGGGCGATCTCGCGGAACTGGGCCTTCTCCGACTCGGTGGTGGGACGCGTGTCGTTGTCGTAGACGCGCTTGAAAGCCTTGTCGATGACCGCATCGAGCTCCGCCTTGGTGCGGGGCTGGCTCGGGCCGTCCACCTTCTCGCGCAGCTTCGCCACCAGCGCGTCCTCGATCTGCTTCACGTCGAGACAGCCCTCGTTCCGCATCTTCTGGGCGAGCGCATACAACTCATTGCGCTCGGTCACGTTCGGCAAGGGGATGTTCTCCTGCTGCGTTCGCGTGACGGCATCGCGGACGGCCCGCTCCAATCGCTCGTTGCGAGGCGGGTTGGTGGAGGGAGGCATCAGGTCGCTGGCCGGACCGGTCTGCTGGGGCAGGGCGGCGGTGAACGTCGCCCGCGCGGTGCCCCCGGTGGTGGACGCAGCCGGTGCCGCCGGAGTGGGCACGACTGCCTTCAGGGCTGCCAGCACCGCCAGCTCCGCCGAGGACGCCGGCCGTGCCGTCGTCTGGGCATTCTGGGCCTTCACAGGGGTGGTAGGGGGGACAGTCTGACCAACCTTCATGGGCACTCCTCGGAGAGAATCCGGTACTCGGGCTTTACTGATTATGGCCTGTGAAGCCGGAAAGTTTCCCTAACCAGTATGTCGTGGATAACCACTAGTCCCCGGAGGCAGCCAACCGTTGGCAATCACACCGTGGCGAGCGGTTCAGGGCGTCCTGCCGAGCAGCCCCTTGGCTGCCTCGATGAAGAGGCGCAGGGGCTTCGAGCGCTGTGCGCGGCTGGGGTAGTAGAGGAAGAAGCCAGGCACGGTGGGCGCGTAGTCCTCCAGCACCCGCACGAGGCGTCCGGAATGCAGGGGCTCCCGGATGGCTGGCTCCAGGGCGTACGCGAGCCCCAACCCCTCGGCGGCGAGCGCCACCGCGGTCATCTCGTCGTTGGTGGCGATGCCGCCGTGCACCGGGATGCGCCAGGTCCTGCTTCCGCGCTCCAGCTCCCACGCGTAGGGCGTTCCGGTCGTCTGTGAGCGCAGGACGAGGCATTCATGCTGGAGCAGGTCCTCGGGGCGCGCTGGCGTGCCGTGCTTCTCCAGGTAGGCCGGTGAACCCACCACCACGAAGCGGAAGGCGTCGGTCAGGCGCACCTGCACCATGTCGCGCTCGATGGTCTCGCTCAGGCGCACGCCGGCGTCGTAGCCCTCCGCGACGATGTCGACGAGGCGCTGTTCGAGGACGACGTCCACCTCCACACGGGGGTACCGCTCCCGGAAGGCCGGCAGCACGGGCGCGATGAGAAGGGGCACTGCCGCTCGCGGCACGGACAGCTTCAGCCGTCCGACGACCTCCCCGGGTTGATCCGAGAGCCCGTGGAGGGCGGCAGCCGCCTGGGCCAGGCCCGGACCGGCCTCCTCCACCAGCCGCCGCCCCGCGTCCGTCAGGGCCACGCTGCGCGAGGTGCGGTTGAGCAGGACCACGCGCAGCTGCTCCTCCAACTGCCGCACCGATTGACTCACGGCGGCCGTGGAGACGCCAAGCTCGCGCGCCGCGCCGCTGAAGCTCTGAAGCCTCGCGACGGCCAGGAACACGTGGAGCTGCTGGAAGAGGGCTGTCTTCATGGCAGGGGTTCCCTGTGGGTCACTTTCGGCGGATCTCCGGGCCACCATCAACTTCTGCTTAACGCCCCGTTCGCTCCTCACCATCTGGCCACCAGAAGGCGAGCCGCGTAGTTCTTTCATCGGCGCTGCTGCTTCAGCGGGCACGACACGCGGGGCAATGGCCCACGCGGACGTCGAGGCCTTCAAGCGCGCCCGACAACCTGAGAGGGAATCATGTCCATCCAACTCGCCGGTGCGCCCGTGGCGCCGGCCCCGCGCTCCGCGTCATGGGGCGCCGTGTTCGCGCTCACCCTGTGCGTCTCGACGCTCGTCGCGTCCGAGTTCATGCCGGTGAGCCTGCTGACGCCCATCGCGTCGGACCTCCACCTGAGCGAAGGGCGCGCCGGCCAGGCGATCGCCGTGTCCGGTCTCTTCGCCGTGCTGACGAGCCTCTTCATCGCGTCCGTGGCCAGGTCCGTCGACCGCCGGAAGCTGCTCCTCGGCCTCACCGGCGCGATGGTGGCGTCGGGCCTCGTGACCGCCCTGGCGCCGACCTTCACCGTGCTCATGCTCGGCCGGGCGCTCATCGGCATCGTCATCGGCGGTTTCTGGTCGTTGTCTGCGGCCACCGTCATGCGGCTGGTCCCCGAGGGGGAGGTGCCGCGTGCGCTCGCCCTGCTGAACGGTGGCAACGCGCTGGCCACCACCATCGCGGCGCCGCTCGGCAGCTTCCTGGGCCAGTACATCGGGTGGCGGGGGGCGTTCTTCGCGGTGGTGCCGCTCGCGGCCATCACCCTCGCGTGGCAGTTCTTCACCTTGCCCCGCATGCCCACGGAGCGCGCCGCTCCGCCTCCGAGCACGTTCGCCATCCTCCGGCGCCCCAAGGTGCTGTGGGGCATCCTGGCGGTCACGTTCTTCTTCATGGGCCAGTTCGCCCTCTTCACGTACCTGCGTCCCTTCCTGGAGACGGTCACGCGGGTAGGGGTGTCCACGCTGTCGCTGGTCCTGTTGGGGATGGGCACCGCGGGGCTCCTGGGCACGTATCTCATCGGTTTCCTCGTCGCCAGGCGGCTGTCCGCGGTGCTCATCGCCGCGCCGGTGGTGATGGCCGTCATCGCGGTCGCGCTCACCGTTCTCGGCCAATCCCTCGCGGCAACGGCCGTCCTCCTGGTGGGGTGGGGGCTCATCGGCACGGCGGCGCCGGTCGCGTGGTGGACGTGGCTCAGCCGCACGCTGCCGCGCGACGCGGAGGCTGGCGGCGGCCTCATGGTCGCGGCCATCCAGCTCGCCATCACGGTGGGCGCTTCGCTCGGAGGACTGCTGTTCGACCGGAGCGGGTACCAGGGCACGTTCGTCGCGAGCGCCGCACTGCTCGGCGGAGCGGCCCTCCTGGCCCTCCGGGCATCAAGGGATGCCTGCGTGGACGAAGCCGAAGTTCGCATGGCGTCGCTGAAGAGCGCCGCCTGAACCAACCTCACACCCAGAAGGATGAAGCCAATGAAACAACGCTTGCTCGGTGCACTTCTGCTCGGGTCATTCTCCTCACTGGGGGCCTGCGCATCGCCTGCGGCATCGGTGGCGCGCCCGACGCCAGGCCTCACGGCTGGGGACACGGCCCACGGTGCGGACAACTTCTACACGAGCGACAAGGTCACCGTTCAGAAGGTCGTCTTCAAGAACCAATACAAGATGGATGTCGCTGGGAACCTGTTCGTTCCCAAGGGGCTGCCTGACGGCGCAAGGCATCCGGCGATTGTCGTCGGACATCCCATGGGTGCGGTCAAGGAGCAGAGCGCGAACCTGTACGCCACGAAGATGGCGGAGCAGGGCTTCGTCACCCTGTCCCTGGACCTGTCTTTCTGGGGCGAGAGTGAAGGCCAACCCCGCAGCGTTGTCGCGCCAGACATCTATGCCGAGGACTTCAGCGCCGCGGTGGACTTCCTTCGCACCCAGCCGCTTGTCGACAAGGAGCGGATTGGCGTCATTGGAATCTGCGGCAGCGGGAGCTTCGTCATCAGTGCAGCCAAGATCGATCCGCGCATCAAGGCCATCGCGACTGTCAGCATGTATGACATGGGCGCCGCCAGCCGCAACGGGCTCAATCATTCGCTGACCCTCGAGCAGAGAAGGAAGTTCATCGAGGAGGCAGCGTTGCAGCGCGATGTGGAGTTCGCGGGGGGCGAAACAAAGTATACCGGCGGGACGCCCGAAGCGCTGGGTGACAAGTCCACTGCGATTGATCGCGAGTTCTACGACTTCTACCGCACCTCGCGGGGGCACAGCCAGAACACCACGACGCATCCGACGCTCAGCAGCAACACGAAGTTCATGAACTTCTACCCGTTCACGGACATCGAGACGATCTCTCCCCGGCCCATGCTCTTCATCGCGGGCGAGAGCGCCCATTCCCGGGAGTTCAGCGACGAGGCCTACCGGCTTGCCGGTGACCCCAAGGAGCTGGTCATCGTGCCTGGCGCGGGTCACGTGGATCTCTACGACCGTGTCGGCCTCATCCCCTTCGAGAAGTTGACCTCGTTCTTTCGAACGAACCTGAAGTGACCGCCAGCGCCTGGACCGGCCCCCTGCCACTGGGGTCCAATCCCGGGCGATGCGGACAGACGCCTTCGATTTCAACCGGGACCCATGGCCGAAGTGGTTCGCGGCCGCGCTGCTCGTGGCCGCAGTGGGCTGTGCCGAGCCACGCGAGCCTGCTTCAGGCGATGCTCCGCTGGGAGCGTTCAACTTCACGCTGGAATCGCGGCCGGTCGCCGCGCAGGTGGAACTGCTCGACTCGCTCGGCTACACCGGCGTGACGCTGTTCTGGCCGGGCCATGAGGCCTTTGACAGCTATGCCCACCAGCCCGCGGTGGAGGCGGGACGGGTCCACCTTCCCGCGGTCCTCTTGGGCCTGCCCTTCAATACAGACTGGAATCGCGAGGAAATGGACGGGGTGCTGGCGGCGCTCGCTCCACGGCGGACAGCGCTCTGGCTCATCATGAGCGGACCTGCCGACGCGAAGGCGTCCATGGTCGCGTCGGTCCGCGACGTGGTGGACCTGGCGACCGCGCGTGGGGTGGACGTCGTGCTGTACCCACACGATGGGGAGGCCATCGAGAACGTCGAGGAGTCGCTTGCCCTGATTGCCGCGGTGGACCGGCCCCAATTGAAGACATCGCTCCACCTCTGCCACGAACTCCGGGCGGGAAACCGCGACCGGCTGGAGGAGGTCATTGAGGCCGCCGCGCCCCAGCTCGCCCTCGTGAGCATCCATGGCGCCTCGCGTGAGTTCAATCCGCAAGGCCCAGGCTGGTCAGATGTCATCCAGCCACTCGACCGGGGAGACCTCGACGTGGAAACCGGGTACCTGCTCCCCTTGCGCCGAGCGGGCTACGACGGCCCCGTGCTGCTTCACACCTTCGGTATTGAAGAGCCACCGGAGGAGCACTTCCGCCGCTCGATGCTGCGGTGGCGTGAGCTCTCACGCTCGGTGGCGGATGTCTCCAGTGCAGGGTCACCGTTCCGGACCGTACATCTGGAACGCAACGGATGGACTCCTCCATTTCCGCCAGGGAATGCTTTGCTTCATGCCCGATGACCCCCATGAACTCCTGAGGCAGATTGCCACCGCTCGCGACAATACCTACCGCTCCATTGGCCGGATGGGGAACGACATCCTCACGCCGGTCATGAATCCAGCGTTCACGGGCGGTCCCCGCTGGCCCAGCCTCCGGCAGGGCTGGCGCGCCATCCGCCGCGAGGGCAACACCCTGGTGGCGAGCGATGGGCTGTCGGACCCGTTCGATTCCCACGAGGCGCCGTCCATCGGATTTGGCATTGAGTTCATCGCCGAGACGGACGAGCCAATGACTGACGACATCGCTGAGATGTGGGGCACCTGGCTCTTCCAGCTGGTTGCCATCGTGTCCCAGATCGCCGCTGGCAATGGCCACTTCCTCGAGCTCATCGGGAGATTCGGCGCCATCTCCACGGAGATCCCCATGGCTGGGGACAATGTCCAAGCACTGCTCAACGAAGAGGGGCGTGCGGGCGTGCTCATCAACGCGCCCGCGAGGACGCTGCCCTCCATCATCACGACCCCGTTCGGTGACGTGCAGCTCATCCCCGTGAAGCTGTTGATGCCCCAGGAGCTGGCCTACATCACGGAACACGGAGGGGCCGGCCGCGCGGAAGTGGTCCGGCGCTTCGCGGAGTCCAGCGGAGGCCACCTGTCCCGGCTGTCCCGCGAGCCCGTGGTCTGACCCAGACAATCAAGCTTGCGGTGGATTGGCAGACGTTCGGGCCGACGGGCAATGGCTGTCCGGGGCAGGTGTATTTGACGCATGGCGCGGCCATCTCAGAGGGGACCCCAGGGCCCCTGTTCCTCCTATGAGCTCGGAAGCTGGGCGTTCAGCAGGATCTGATGCCGGGTGGTGGTGAGGACGTCGAAGTCCGCGGTCACCGAGTCGGCGTAGTCACCGGTGTCCCGGATGCGGACCTGCATCGGACGGGGGGACTTGCCCGCCTGCGCATAGCGCGCGGTCACCGTGTACCGGCCGACGGGCACATCCTGTACCGCGTCACCGTCCGGAGTGCGCACCAGTTTCCGGGTGATGGGTGTGCCGTCGCTGCCGTCCACCAGTTTGCCGCTCGGCGTCAGCGTCAGCTCGATGTCATCCGAGTTGATGGCCTGCTCCGGATCCGCGGGATCGATGAGTTGATCCACGTAGACCGCGACGAACCCACCGTAGTTGCCAGTGTCGTCGGCGCGCTTGCCCGAAAGCTTCCAGGTGAAGTTGCGCACCGCGCCTTCGTTTCCGGCAAAGACGCTGTCGTCGTTCGGATCCAGATCGAAGGTGTACGACCGGGAGTTGTACTGGACCTTGTGTGTCGCGCTGGCATGCCAGGTTCCCGCCGGCTTGCTCACGTCGATGCGGTAGGTGCCATCCGCCCCCGTCGTCGCCAGGGCGTTGGAGTTGTAGAGCAGCGTGTTGTCGGCGACGACCGTTACCCCCGACATCGGCTGGCCCCGAGCATTCACCACCTTGCCCGACATCTGACCGCCCTCTGGAGTGCCGCCTCCGCCCCCTCCGGGCTCCTTGGTGCATCCGCACACGGTCCCCAGCAATCCCACCAGGCCCCAGGTCACCACTTTGCCCGTCCAACGCATCCGCGTCCTCCCAGGGTTCCGACTCCGGTTGGCTCCGGTCTACCGGGTCCATCCGTCCCCGGACAGGTTCTATCGGAAGGAACAGCATGCCCAAAGCGCGCACCGCTTATCGGACGGAGCCGGTCCCGGCCAGGATGAGGCTGATGCAGGCAAGAAATTGCGCGCGGTCGTCGTGCCCTCGGCGGAGGCCCATCCGCCCAGCTCAAAAGGAACCGGTTTATTAACCGTCGTCAATGCAGGCGAGGGCGCCCCCCTCCACGCTGGAGGCCACAACGTCGCTGAACGTTCTGGAGCTCTCGCGATGGACATCCCCCGCCTTCACTCCCGCTCCCTGGGAGTCCTCTTCCTCCTCCCGTTCTTCGCCTACGGCATCGGCACCGCGCTCGTCACCTCCGTCCTGAAGGAGCCGGAGCAGCTGGCCCTGGTCACCGGTCAGAGGACGCTGTTCGTCGGGGGAGCGCTGCTGCTCCTGTTGAACTCCCTGCTCGTCGTCGGGATTGGCGTGCTGTTCTTTCCCATCCTTCGCGAGCGGAGTCTGGGCATCGCCGTCGCGTACGTGTGCACGCGGGTGATGGAGGCGCTGACCCTCATCGTCGGCGTGGTGTTCCTGCTGTGCATCCTCCAACTCGGCGAATCCGCGCAGGGGCAGACGCCGCCGGAGCTGGTGACCCTGTTCAAGCTTCTCTCGAAGGGGAACTTCTGGGCGTACCAGCTCGCGATGATCATCCTGGGGGCCGGCAGCGTGGTGTTCTGCCTGTCGCTGTACCGCTCCCGGCTTCTTCCCGCGGTGCTCCCGTTGGTGGGCGCGGTGGGTTACGGGCTCCTGGCGCTGGGGGCCGTGCTCGAGCTCTTCGGGCTGCCGTGGGGCGTCCTCTTCGCAGGGCCCGGGGGCCTGTTCGAGCTGTTCCTCGGCGGCTGGCTCATCGCCAGGGGGTTCCGGACGGTCACGCCTTCCGTCGCGGCGTAGCCGGCTTGCCGCGCGTGGCGATCCGCTTCCGGATCCGGCTCAGCGACTCGGGCTTCACGCCCAGGTAGCTGGCCAGCTGGTACTGGGGAATCCGCTGGAGGATGTCCGGCCGCGTCTTCGAGAGCTTGAGGTAGCGCTGCTCCGGGGTATCGGTGAGATGGGAAGCGAACCGCTCCTGCTGCTCCGCCAGGACCTTCTGCATCACCCTCCGGGAGATGCTCTCGAAGCGAGGGAAGCGTCGATACAGGTCCCCCTCGCGTTGCTCGGTGCCCACCACCAGCGTGGTGTCTTCCGTGCAGACCAGGAAGTGATCCGCCGGGGTCTGGTTCATCATGCTCTGAACCGAGAGGACCCACTCGTCCTCGGTGAAGAACCCGTTGCTGTGCTCTTCACCGTCGACGACGGAGTACTGACGGACGCAGCCCTGGAGGACGAAGTAGGCCTCGGTGGAGACCTGGCCCGCCATGAGCAGGTGCGCGCCTTTCGGACAGGTCCTCACCACCATGCTGTCCAGGATGGCCTGGGCTTCCTCGTCCGACAGAGGTGCGATGCGGCGGAAGTAGTCGACGAGCTTGTGTTTCATGGGGGCACTGCGCGACCGGCGGGAGCCCCATCCTCTCGTCATCCGGAATTGAAGTACATGGTCAGGAAGTCCGGCAGGAGTGACAGTTTCGTAGGGGGCCGGTGTTAATGCGTCCGCACATGTCCGTTCCCCCTGCCGTCCGCCTGTGGCTGGCCCTCATTCTCCTGTCCGGCGCGACCTCCCGCGCGCAGGGCGTGCCCTCCACCACCAGCGCGCCGCGCGCCGTGGAGGTGGACGTTCATGCCACCGACGCGGGCCAGGCCCTCTCCGCCGAGGACGCCGTCCGCCTGGGCCTGTCCTCCGACGGGGGCGACACGTCGCTCGTGCCTCCGGGCCTCACCGCCGACGCGCCCGCCGCATGGCCCGAGGGGCTGGAGGGCACGCCGGGCGAGGTGGAGCTGGAGCTGCTGGTGGACGTGGAGGGCCGCGTCGCGGAAGCCAAGGTGGTGCGCGCCGCAGTGGAAGCCCGCCTCACCGACGCGGCGCTCGCCGCGGCCCCGGGCCTGCGCTTCACCCCGGCCACGCTGGGCGGTGTCCCCGTGGCGGTGCGCCTGCCCTTCGTCTACCGCTTCACGCCGCCCGTGCAGGTCCCCGCCGCCACCACGCACCTCACCGGCGAGGTGCGCGCACGCGGCACGCGCAGGCCGCTCTCCGACGCGGCCCTCTTCCTGGACGGCGCTTCGGAGCCCGCCACCACCACGGACGCGCAGGGCCGCTTCACGCTGGACGTGACGCCGGGCGCGCACACGCTGGAGGTCCGCGCGCCGGGCCACGAGACGACGGCGTTCCCGGAGACGCTGACGCAAGGCCAGACGCTCCAGGTCGTCTACCGGCTCCAGCCGCGTGAAGTGAACCCCTACGAGACAGTCGTGCGCGACGAGCGCCCGCGCACCGAAGTGACACGCATCAGCCTGCACGAGCAGGAGATCCGCGAGGTGCCCGGCACGATGGGCGACCCCTTCCGCGTGGTGATGCTGATGCCGGGCGTGGGCAGCCTCGCGTCCGGCATCAGCTACCCGGTGGTGCGCGGCAGCCAGCCCGCGGCGACGGGCTTCTTCCTGGACGGCGTGCGCATCCCGATGCTGTACCACCTGCTGCTCGGGCCCGCGGTGGTGCACCCGGACTTCATCGACACCGTGGACTTCTATCCGGGCACGCCGCCGGTGCAGTACGGCCGCGTGCTGGGTGGCGCGGTGGAGGGGCGGCTCAGTCGTCCTCGCGAGGACCGGCTGCACTTCACCGCGTACGCGGACCTGATCAACGCGGGCGGCTTCATTGAACAGCCCTTCGAGTCCACCGGCACCAGCGTCAGCCTGGCGGGCCGCGTCAGCTACACCGCGCTGCTCATCTCGCTGGCGGCCAACGCCTTCCAGAGCAAGGAGGCGGAGCAGGTGCACGCGGGCTTCTGGGACTACCAGGCGCGCGTCGAGCAGAAGGTGGGTCAGGGCCGCCTGCGCCTGTTCGCGCTGGGCAGCTCCGACGACGTGGGCATCTCACCGGAGATGAAACTGGGGTCGGATGGGGGCGGCGTCGTGTCGCGCTTCCACCGCATCGACCTGCGCGGCACGCACCCGGTGGCGGAAGGCGAGGGCGAGGTCGGCATCACGCTGGGCTGGGATGGCCTGGGGCTCAACGGCGAGCAGACACGGGACACCGGAGGCACCCTCGCCCGCGAGAAGGTGGGCGAGTACGGGCTGAGCCAGGTGAGCGTCGCCGCTCGCGCGGGATGGCGCCGCGCGCTGACGTCCTCGCTCGACCTGGCCGTGGGCGGGGACGTGGAGCACCGCCGCTCCGCCACCACGCTCACC
>NZ_RAWK01000151.1 GCF_003612165.1 Corallococcus aberystwythensis
CCCCTCCACCGTCCGTTCCCGAACGCAGCGCGGGAGGCAAGGGCGCGATGCTGGTGGGCATTGGCATCCTGGCGTCGCGGCTGATGGGGCTCGTTCGCGAGCGGGTCTTCGCGCACTACCTGGGCAACGCGGAGGCCGCCGCCGTCTTCAAGGCCGCGCTGCGCATCCCCAACTTCCTCCAGAACCTCTTCGGCGAAGGCGTGCTGTCCGGCTCCTTCATCCCCGTCTACGCCCAGCTGCTGGGCAAGAAGGACGCGGACGAGGCGGACCGGGTCGCGGGCGCGGTGTTCGGGCTCCTGGCCCTGGCCACGGGCGTGATGGTGGCGCTGGGCATGCTGGCCACGCCGCTGTTCGTGGACCTCATCGCGCCGGGCTTCGAGGGCGGCGAGCGCGACCTGGCCGTGCGGCTGGTGCGCATCCTCTTTCCCGGCACGGGCTTCCTCGTCCTGAGCGCGTGGTGCCTGGGCATCCTCAACAGCCACCGGCGCTTCCTGCTGTCCTACCTGGCGCCCGTGGTGTGGAACATCGTCATCATCGCCACGCTGCTGGTGATGGGCGGCCAGTATACGGCCGGGGGGCGCGCCGCGGAGGAGGCCCTGACGGAGTGGCTGGCCTACGGCGTGGTGCTGGGCAGCTTCCTCCAGTTCGCGGTGCAGGTGCCCACGGTGATGCGCCTGCTGGGCCACTTCCGCCCGGTGGTGTCGCTGGCGAGCGCGTCGGTGCGCCAGGTGCTGAAGAACTTCGGCCCGGTGGTGCTGGGGCGCGGCGTGGTGCAGTTCAGCGCGTGGGTGGACACCGCCTTCGCGTCGCTCATCTCCAACCGCGCGCTGTCCTCGCTGCTCTACGCGCAGACCATCTACCTCATCCCGGTGAGCCTCTTCGGCATGGCGGTGTCCGCCGCGGAACTGCCGGAGATGGCGCGCGCCACGGCGGACGGGGAGGCCCAGGCGCATGAGAAGCTGCGCGGCCGCATCGACGCGGGCTCGCGGCGCATCGCCTTCTGGGTGGTGCCGTCCGCCGCCGCGCTCCTCTTCCTGGGGGACCTGGTCAGTGGCGCGCTCCTGCAGACGGGCCGCTTCGGCGCGGCGGACTCGCGCTACCTCTGGTACCTGCTGATGGGCGCGTCGGTGGGCCTGGTGGCGTCCACCGTGGGCCGGCTCTACGCGTCCGCCTTCTACGCGCTGAAGGATCCGAAGACGCCCCTGCGCTACGCCATCGTGCGCGTGGCCCTGGGCACCGTGAAGGCGTATTTCCTGGCGCTGTGGCTGCCGGAGCGGCTGGGCTTCCCCCGGGAGCTGGGCGCGGCCTTCCTCACCCTGTCCAGCGGCATCGTGGCCTGGGTGGAGACCACGCTCCTGCGCCGCAAGCTGCGCTCCATGGTGGGGCCCGTGGGCCTGCCTTCGGGGCTGCTGCCCCGGCTGTACGGCGCGGCGGTGGTGGGCGGGCTCGTGGCGTTGGCCGTCAAACAGGGACTCACCGGCCTCCTGGGCCCCATGCCCGGGGTGGGCGTGGAGTGGGGCGGGGCGCTGCTGGTGCCGCCCCGGCTGCACCCGGTGCTGGGGCTCCTGGCGACGGCGATTCCTTTCGGAGTCGTCTACTTCGCGGTGTCCGCCGCCCTGGGCGTTCCAGAGGCGGGCGCCGTCTTCCGCAAGGTGGGCCGGAAGCTGGGGCTCGCCCGGTAGACGCGGCGCGGCGCCCGGCGGGACGGCTGCCTTCCAGGCGGTGGTGGGGGGCCCGAACGGAATGCAGGACAGGCCCCTTTGCGTTGCGATAGGAGGCCGAATTTTAGGGGGATGGCCGCATGCGGCTTCCTCCGGGCATGGCGCGCGTGTAGAGTGCGCCGCCTTTTTCAAGGGCCCCGACTTCAAGGAAGTCCCGGGCCGAAATCGTCAACGGAAGGTCTCGGCAGTGAGCGACGAGAAGAGCGGCGGTAATTCGGGCGGTCCTGGCGGTTTCGGTCCCAAGAAGCCGAAGGCCACGTTTGGCGACGTGATGCTGGGCATCCCTTCGGGGGGCCAGGGCAACGAGCGCGGCGGTGGCCGTGGCGGTGGCGGCCGCGACGAGAAGAGCGGCCCTGGCCGCGGTGAGCGAGGTCCGCGCGACGCCCAGTCGCAGCCCCGTCCCCAGGGCGACGCGCCCCGCGGTGGCGGCGACCGCGGCGGTGGCCGTGGCGGCGAGCGCCGGGGTGGCAGCGGGGGCGGCGAGCGCCGTCCCTCCGGCCCCATGGTGGTCGTGAAGCGGGCCTCGGGCTCCATCGAGACGCGCGCCTTGGAGGGTGAGAAGCCCGCCGAGGCGACCGCGACCGCGGAGCAGACGGGCGCGGATGCGCAGGCCTCCGCGGCCTCCACTCCGGCCCCGACGCCGCGTCCGGTGACGCCGGCTCCCGCGCCCCCCAGCCCCCTGTACGAGGAGGTCCCGGAGACGGAGTCCTTCGCGGACATGTTCGAGGCGCAGGTCAAGGACGGCGGGGCTCCTGGCCGCCGTGGCGTGCGCCTTGGCGAGAAGGTCGCCGGCACCATCTTCCAGCTGGGCGCGGACACCGCGTTCGTGTCGCTGGACGGCTCGGCGAAGTCCGAGGCGATGATCGAGCTGCGCGAGCTCAAGGACGACGAGGGCATCCTGCGCTTCGGCGTGGGTGACCGCCTGGAGGCGCACGTCGTGGAGATGGGTGCCCGGGGCATCCTGCTCAGCCGCGCGCTGGCCAAGGGCAACGCGTCCTTCGCGATGCTCGCGGAGGCCCGCGCCTCCGGCATGCCGGTGGAAGGCATGGTCCTCAGCGTGAACAAGGGCGGCGTGGAAGTCGCCATCGGTGACACGCGCGCCTTCTGCCCCATCAGCCAGCTGGACATCCGCTTCGTGGAGAAGCCGGATCAGTTCATCGGCGAGAAGCTCCAGTTCCGCGTGACCGAAGTGCGCGACCGCAACGTGGTGCTGTCGCGCCGCTCGCTGCTGGAGGATGAGCAGCGCCGGCTGGCCACGGAGACGCGCAAGAACCTGGCCGTGGGCAAGACGGTCAAGGGCAAGGTCTCCGGCGTGCGCGACTTCGGCGTGTTCGTGGACCTGGGCGGCGTCGAGGGCATGGTCCCCGTCTCCGAGCTCTCCTACACGCGCGTCGGGCATCCCAGCGACGTGGTGAAGCAGGGCGACGAGGTGGAGGTCGAGATCATCCGCATGGAGGAGGGCCAGCCCAACTCCCCGGACAAGGCCAAGCAGAAGGAGCGCATCACCCTGTCGCTGCGTTCGCGCCAGGAGGATCCGTTCAAGAAGGCCCTGGAGGAGATCAAGGAGGGCGACCGCATGCAGGGCAAGGTCGTCCGGCTCCAGCCCTTCGGCGCGTTCGTGGAGCTGCGCCCGGGCGTGGACGGCCTGGTGCACATCTCCGCGCTGAGCGACCGGCGCATCGCGCACCCGCGCGACGCGGTGAAGGAAGGCGAGGTCATCTGGGTCTCCGTCGAGAAGATCGACCCCAATGACAAGCGCATCGGCCTGCGCCGCATCTCCGAGGAGGAGGCCCAGCGTCCTCCCGAGGAGCGTGCCGCGCAGCAGGCCCAGGCCGCATCGGCTCCCAAGGAGCCCGCGGCGCCCCGTCCCAAGGTGGGCGCGGTCGTCACCGGCAAGGTGGACCGGCTGGAGCCCTACGGCGTGTTCCTCGCGTTCCCGGGCGGCAAGGGCCTCATCCCGGCCAGCGAGACGGGCACGGACCGCGGCACGGACATGCGCAAGCACTTCAGCATCGGGCAGGAGCTGAAGGTGGCGATCATCGACATCGACGCCTCCGGGAAGATCCGCCTGTCCATCCCCGGCGCCATCCGCGCGGAGGAGCGCGCCGAAGTGGAGGCCTGGCAGAAGACGCAGCAGCCGCAGGGCAGTGGCAAGAAGGGCTTCGGCACCTTCGCGGATCTGCTCAGCAAGCTGGGCAAGTAGTGGCGTCACGCCTTCTCGGCGCTCGTCGCGACAATGCGAAGGGGCGCCGAGATAGGTGTTGACGGTAGCGAGAGGCTTCGGTACTTACCCTCTCGTTCTCGCCGCGGGGTGGAGCAGCCTGGTAGCTCGTCGGGCTCATAACCCGAAGGTCGCAGGTTCAAATCCTGCCCCCGCAACTTGAAGAGCCCGGGGTCGAAATGAAAGTTTCGACCCCGGGTGTTCAAAGCGAGAATGGCAGTACCGCGTCACGGTGACGCGGGGTGGAGCAGCCTGGTAGCTCGTCGGGCTCATAACCCGAAGGTCGCAGGTTCAAATCCTGCCCCCGCAACTCTGAGAGGGCCCCGGTGGAAACGCCGGGGCCCTTTCGCTTTTTGCGCGCCTGCCTACTTCGCCCTGGAGTCGCGCCGGGCAGGGCGCCACGCCTCCACTGGCAGCAGCGGGTGCTCCTCGAAGTGGCTGCGCGCCGTGCGGACGAACGCGCCCACGTTCGCGGAGGCGCTCCGGCGCCCGGGGTAGATGACGCTCACCGGGACCGGTGGCGGCGCGAACGCCCCGAGGAGCAGCACCAACCGCCCCGCGAGCACGGCGTCCGCCACCTGGTACGAGAGCATGCGCGCGATGCCGAGACCTCGATCCGCGGCCGCGATGGCCGCATCGGCGTTGTTGAGGATGAGCCGGGGCTGGACGCGGACCGGCTTCTCCCTCTCGCCGAAGCGCCACTCGTTCGTCGCGTCGAGGTTCTCGAAGGCGATCAGCTCATGGCGGATCAGCTCCGTGGGCGATTGGGGCGTGCCTTTTCGTTTCAGATAGTGCGGGCTCGCCACGAGGACGCGCCGGACGGTGCCGACCTTGAGGGCAATCAGCCCGCTGTCCTTCAGGTCCCCCAGGCGGACGGCCGCGTCGATGCCTTCTTCCACGAGGTGCTCGTTCCGGTCCGACAGGTGCAACCGGATGGACAGCGCCGGATGCGCGGCGAGCAGCTTCTGGACCAGCGGCAGGACATGGAGCCGCCCGAAGACGATGGGCGCCGAAAGGCTGAGCTCGCCTCGCGGTTCGGCATCCTCCCCCCGGACACGGCGGTCGGCCTCGTCCAGGTCCTCGAGCAGCCGCTGACATCTCTCCAGATAGACCTGGCCCCGTTCGGTGAGGCGCACGGAGCGAGTCGTGCGGACGAGGAGCGCGAGGCCGAGCCGCTCCTCGAGCTGGGCGATGGCCCGGGTCGCCACGGAAGGGGAGATGCGGAGCTTGCGAGACGCGCCCGAGAAGCTTCCCTGCCTGGCGACGGCGACGAATGTCCGAAGCGTGAAGAGCTGGTCCATGATTCTTGTGAATTTGGCAATGAAGCGTTGTCAGTCCGCCTGATTATTCCACAGGCCCGGGTGGCTATACGTGGTGCATCGGCAATTCCGCCGTGTTGCATCCGGGAGTCACCATGGGCCGCTTCGCCAAACTCGCCTTCACGCCCGCGGCCAAGGCGCTCCAGGAGCAGTTCGGGAGCCGCGCGGCCTATGCCCGCATGGAGCGCACTGGAGACGCACCGGATGTGCTCACGTCGGATGAGGCGGAGTTCCTCTCCCAGCGCGACAGCTTCTACATGTCGAGCATCGGCGCGAATGGCTGGCCCTACATCCAGCACCGGGGCGGTCCCCAGGGATTCGTTCGTGTGCTGGACCCACACACCATCGGCTTCGCGGACTACCGGGGGAACAAGCAGTACATCTCCGCGGGCAACGTCAGCGAGAACGACCGGGTCGCGCTCATCTTCGTGGACTACCCGAACCGTGCGCGCCTGAAGGTCCTGGCGCGTGCGTCCGTCATCACTCGCGAAACGGACGCTGCCACTCTGGAGCGCCTGGCGGTTCCTGGATACGGCGCGAAGGTGGAGCGCGGCTTCGTGCTCCGGGTCGAAGGGTTCGACTGGAACTGTCCCCAGCACATCACGCCCCGGTTCACCGAGGCCGAAATCGACTCGGCGATGCGCCCGATGGTGACCGAGCTCGACACGCTCCGCGCCGAAAACCGGACCCTGCGCGAAGAGCTGGAGCGCTTGAAGCGGTCTCCGGTTTGACCCTGGACCTACGGTTGGGTAGGTTACGGTCCGGTAGGTTTGACCATGGAGGTGCGAGCCATGAGCAGCCAGTCGCCGGGTGCACTGAAGAACGCGGAGGCTCTGCGGGGTGCCAGCCGCCTCGCGGTGCAGGCCACCCGGGGTGTGATGGGGCTGGTCGAGGAGATGCACTGCACCATCGCCAGCGGGCCGTCCGTGCTGGGCAGGCCGCTGGAGCGCCCGGCTCGGGCCGTGACGGGGTGGATCTACTCGACGCTCCAGGGCATCACCGGCCACATCGGGGCGGGGCTCGATGCCGTGCTCGCTCAGCTCTCTCCATGGCTGGGCGACAGCTCCCCGGGACCCCAGCGCGAGGCGGTGGTCTCCGCGCTGAACGGGGTGCTGGGGGACGTGTTGGAAGCGCAGGGCAACCCGCTCGCCATCCCGATGGCGTTCCGGGTCCAAGGCCAGTCGCTACGCCTGGAGCCGGACGCCTTGCGTGAAGCCTTCCCGCAGGCAGGAAGCCGGCTGCTCGTGCTGATCCATGGCTCGTCGATGAACGACCTCCAGTGGAGCCGGCGGGGGCATGACCATGGCGCGGCGCTGGCGCGTGACCTCGGCTGCACGCCGGTCTACCTCCACTACAACAGCGGCCTGCACATCTCCCGGAACGGGCGTGCGTTCTCGGAGCTGCTGGAACAGCTCGTCGCCTGTTGGCCCGTGCCGCTCGAGTCGTTGACCCTCATGGGTCACAGCATGGGCGGCCTCGTGGCGCGGAGCGCGTGTCTCGCGGCGGAGGCGTCGGGTCAGGGCTGGCGGTCATTGCTGCGCGGGCTCGTCTGCCTCGGTTCGCCCCATCACGGCTCACCGCTGGAGCGCGGTGGAAGCTGGGTGGACGTGCTGCTGGAGGTCAGTCCGTACAGCGCTCCGTTCGCGCGCCTGGGCCGGATCCGGAGTGCCGGGGTGACGGACCTGCGCTTCGGCAATGTCCTCGATGCGCACTGGGAGGGACGCGAGCGCTTCGGCTGGGGTGGAGATGTCCGTCGCGGTCTGGCGCTGCCGGAGGGCGTGGCGTGCTACGCGGTCGCCGCGACCACCGCGAAGGCGCTGGCGGAGCGGCTGCCCGGGGATGGGCTGGTCCCGGTGGACAGCGCGCTCGGGCGGCATGCGCAGCCAGAGCTGACGCTGCGGTTTCCGGAAGCGAACCAGCGCATCATCCCGGGCGCGAACCACCTGGACCTGCTCGACCACCCGGAGGTCTACGCCACGCTTCGCACGTGGCTCGATCCCTGATTGAACCCGTGCGTTACAAGGGCTGGACGTGGTCCGCAATGCGGCCCGTGGAGAGCAACTCTCGCAGCTCATCGGCCATGCGGTCGCCCTCGGTGAGCACCTGCTTCCACGCGCGGATGCGATCCTCGTCCTTCATGCCCGTGAAGTCGGAACGGTCCGGGATGCGTCCACCGGGCAGCCGCGCCAGATGCGCGGGCGACGGCGTGATGATCAGCGCACGGCGGAAGTTGAGCGGCCCCGCGCGGCGCCACTTGAGCGACTTGTCGAACCAGCCGGGCACGACGTACGGGTAGAAGTGCGGATAGAGCACCAGCCCGTTGCCCGTGCCGTAGTCGACGTCCAGATGATAGTCGACGACGCCTCCGTCCCGGTACGTACCCGCAGGCGCACCGGGGATGTCGTGCACACCCGCGAGCACCATGGGGATGGAGCCGGAGGCGATGAGCGCCGGACGCAGGTTGTCGCGGGTGAGGGGGCGATGGACGGACGGAAGGTCCTTGAGCCCGGCGAACGGACTGGTGTCCCCAGCGGTGTGGAAGATCACGCGCTCCATCTGGAAGCGGAGCGTCCGGCGGCTCACCGCGTTCGCCAGCGCGCCCAGCACGAAGCCCGCGAGCTGCATGCCGGATTGCTCCACCGCCAGCAATCCCTTGCACCGGGTCGTCACCACATGCAGCCGTGCCCACGGGTGCGCGAGGATCTGCTCCGCGCCATCCGGTCCCAGGAGTGATTCCAGCACCGTGGCGCTCACCTCGCTGACCAGTGAAGGAGGCGGCTTGGGTGGGTAGCGCTGTTCCAGGTACGCGTGCGCGAAGCGCCGGAGCGCGGCCACCGGATCCTTCTGCGCCAGGCACGCGAGCCGCCAGCTCCCGATGGAACTTCCGATGAGATGCAGCGGCCGGGCACGCGGCTGCTGGAGAAACTCGCCGAACAGCACGCGGTCGATTCCCTCCAGTCCCAGCCACTTGGGTCCTCCGGAAGCGCCCGGAAGGATGTCCACGTCCTCCGCACGCAGCCCGCGTTCCCGGAGGATGTGCAGGGCGTCGGGGCCCGCAAGCAAGGTCAAGCTCTGGCTCATCGCGGGCACGGACCCTACCAGTCCAGTGCGAGCGGGAGATCAGCGCTCGTCGTCCGGACGATCCGGATCCAACGGATGGAGTGTCACCACCTGGTGTCCGTCATGGTCCGGATCACTGCGCGCCTTCTCCAGTTCCTCCGGAGTCCGCGGCGCCCGCTCGGAAAACGCGTCGTTCTCGAGGTGGCGCTGGCGCTGCTCACTGGTCGAGCCGTAACCCTCCAACTTCTTGCCCGCCATGGTCGTGCTCCCTCGTGAAGGTGAACCACAAGGGTTGCGATGGCGGCCGGTGGGCGCAAGCGGTGGTCTGCCCGGGCGGCCCCTTGCTCCAGGAGCGGGGCTTCGCCGAGCGCCTATTCCTCCAGCGTTCCCACGGAAGGGGACGTGCCGTCGCGCTCGCGTTGGGCCTCCAGGTAGGCGGAGAAGCCCGCCTTGGACTGGATGCGGAAGACTGGGAGGCGGGCGAGCACCTCTTCCGCGAAGGCGTACTGCTCACAGACCAGGCTTGCGCGCAGCGCACCTTCCTGGCCGCCAGTGAAGGGCAGCACTTCATGCTGGAGGTTGCCCCGGAAGTGGACCAGCAGGCCCGGCTTGGGCCGCACCTCGCCCTGGAGCTGGTTGTCGCGCAGCAGCCGCAGCGCTCCTCCCCGCACGCCCTGCGGCACCCTCAGGTACAGCACGCTCACGTGCTCAGGCGTCGCATCCGGAACGCCGCTGGGTTCCTGCAACGTCGCGTCGATGTGACGTCCCACCGGCGTGCCCGCGTCCAGCAGCAGCAGGTTCAAGTAGAACGCATTGGGACGTGGGCGCGTGTCACGGCCGCCGAACCAGCGCTGCGTCCACGGCAACAACCCGCGTGCATTGTCGTCATCGAGGATGCGGCGGAGGTAGACGGACAGGAACGGGAAGCGCGTCTCCAACGTCGCCCGGCCCTCCCGCGTGAAGATGAACGCGAAGCCCCGGCTTGCGCGGAACGTGCCCATCAACGGACTGCGCGCGACGAAGCGGGAGCCGAGCAGGGCATCCCCCAGCGCCTCCAGCTCGGAGCGGGGCAGGGCGTCGCGGTGGGTGACGTACTCGGGCACGGAGCGAACGCTAGCGCCTTCCCGGGGCGCGAGAGAGGCGATCCGCCACCGCTCGCCTCCTTCCCGGCCGGGCTGCTGCTACACGGACGCCTGCTTCACGCCGCCCTTCGACTTGCCCAGCATGTGGAGCAGCGCCTTCTCCGAGCAGTGCATGCCATCACCCGCGCTCGCCGCCAGCTCGTCCACGGACTTGAAGTAGCGGTCCACCACCTGGCCCCGCTCGAAGAGCACCAGCACGGACGGGTAGATGTATGACGCCTTCGCGACCGCGGGCGTGTTGCCCAGCTGCTCGGAGGCCTCGCGCACCGCGGCCACCATGCTCTTCTTGAGCACGGTCTTCTTCACCGGACCGGCGTCGCCTTCCTCCTTCACGCGCTCGCGGGCCCTCGCCAGCGCGCAGGCGCAGATGAGCGTGCCCGCCCAGGTACGGAAGTCCTTCGCGCTGTAGCCCGGGCCCATCACCTGCTGGATGTACTCGTTGATGTGCCGGCGCCGCACGTCCACCACCGCGCCGTCGTCGAGCACGAACTTGAAGACGTCCCGCCCGGGCACCTTCAACAGCTGCCGCACGAGCGTCGCCACGCGCCGGTCCTTGAGCTCACGGTGCTGCCGCACGCCGGACTTGCCCGGGTAGTCGAACACCACCGTGTCGCCATTCACCTTCACGTGCCGCGCGCGCAGCGTGGCCAGCCCGAAGCTGCCGTGCTCCTCCGCGTAGCGCTCGCTGCCCGGGCGGATGAAGCAGGTGCCCAGGATGCGCAGCATCCCCGCGAGCACCCGATCCTTGCCCAGGCCCCGCCTGCTCAAGTCCTTGTGCACCTGCCGCCGCATCTTCGGCAGCGCCTGCGCGAAGCCCACGATGCGCTGGTACTTCGCGTCGCGCTGCTTCTGCGTGTGCGCCTCGCTGTAGCGGTACTGCCAGCGGCCCGCGCCGTCCTTCCCCACGGCCTGGAGCCGCGCGGAGGCCTTGGGCGAAATGGCCACGTCCGTCCAGGCGGGCGGCAGCCGCAGCGCGTCGATGCGCTCACGCTCCGCTTGGGACACCGCCCGGCCCTTCGCATCCACGTAGCGGAAGCCGCGCTTCATCGTCCCCAGCCGCCGGTGGCCGTCCTGCCGCAGCCGCTCCAGCTGCGTCATCCCCCTCCGGCTCACGGATGGGGGGCGCTCGGTTTCTGAGACGGCGGCATGAGAGGGCATCGCCTCCCTGTAGTGCGCAGTCCACGCCGGGGCGGCAATCCGGTTGCCCCCTGGCGGCATGGAGGGCAGGCAGCCGGAAAAGCCCAGGGTGGCATTTTCGGATATGGCTGCAGTCGTTTAGAGTTCGTTGTGACTCCCACCTCTCAATTTATTCCCGAGGCATGACGACCTTCCTCGCCGCCCTGCTGGCGTTCCCGACCGCGATCTTCACCATCCTCCTGGGGGTGGTGCTGGCGTACTGGCTGTGTGTCATCGCCGGCGCGGCGGGCATCGACCTGCTCGACGGCGACGTGAACCTGGAGGGCGGCGCCAAGGCGATGGGCGGCGCGTTCGAGGGCGGCGCCAAGGCAGTGGGCGGCGCGTTCGAGGGCGGCGCCAAGGCGACGTCGGGACTGCTGGAAGGCGGCGCGAAGGCCGTCGGCGGCCATGACGTTGGCCACGCGGGCCACTCGCACCTGCACGACGCGGAGGCCGCCACGGGGCTGCTCGCGGCGCTGGGCTTCGGCGGCATCCCTGTCACGGTGTCGGTGAGCCTGGTGGTGTTCCTCTCCTGGTCGCTGTCGCTGCTCAGCGGTCAGGCCACGCACGCGGCGCTCTCCGTGCTGCCCTCGTGGCTCGTGAGCACGGGCCTGGGCCTTGTCTGCGCGGCGGCGGGCACCCTCGCGGGTGGGCTCGCGGTGCGGCCCCTGCGCCCCATCTTCATCGCCAGGCGCGCGCCGGGCCGCGAGGCGCTGATGGGCCGCGTGTGCACCATCTCCAGCGGCAGCGTGACGACGAAGGACGGTCACGCCACCTTCGACGACGGGGCCGCGGGCCTCATCCTCAACGTCTTCTGTGACAAGCCCAACCAGCTCAAGCGCGGCCAGCCGGCACTCATCCTCGGCTACGACGCGGAGCGGGGCATCTACGAGGTGGAGCCGGTGGACTGGCTCCTCCCGCAGGAAATGGAGCAACTGCGGGATCCGCTGACGGCAGCGGCCATCGCGCGGGCCCGCTCTCAGCGATGAACATTGGCGTCCGCCGGCACCTGCCGGATGGGCGCGACAATCGGCACCGGGTGGCTTTCGCGGGGGACCCCGAGTGCTTGGAACAAGGCCCGCCCAACGGACTTCTCAGGATAGGCCATGGATCCCATCAGCATTGCGGCAATCATCGGCGGCGGCATCATCATCCTCTTCGGCATCTTCGTCAGCGTGGCGAAGTTCTACCGCCAGGTGGATCAGGGCAAGGTGCTCATCGTCAACACCCTGAAGACCGAGCCCACGGTCACCTTCACCGGCTCCGTGGTGCTGCCCATCGTCCACCGCGCGGAGGTGATGGACATCTCGCTGAAGACGGTTGAAATCGACCGCCGCGGCAAGGAAGGCCTCATCTGCCAGGACAACATCCGCGCGGACATCAAGGTCACCTTCTTCGTGCGCGTGAACAAGACGCGTGAAGACGTGCTCAAGGTGGCCCAGTCCATCGGCTGCGCGCGCGCCTCCGACCAGGAGACCCTGGAGAACCTCTTCGAGGCCAAGTTCTCCGAGGCCCTCAAGACGGTAGGCAAGTCCTTCAACTTCGAGCAGCTCTACACCAAGCGCGACGAGATCAAGGACAAGGTCGTCGAGACCATTGGCCGCGACCTCAACGGCTACATGCTGGAGGACTGCGCCATCGACTTCCTCGAGCAGACCCCGGTGGAGATGCTCGACAAGGACAACATCCTGGACGCCCAGGGCATCCGGAAGATCACCCAGCTGACCACCGAGCAGAACGTCTTCACCAACGAGCTGCGCCAGTCCGAGCGCATGGCGGTGACGAAGCGCAACGTGGAAGCCGACGAGGCCATCTTCGCCCTCGAGCGTCAGCGTGAAGAGGCGGCCGCCAAGCAGCGCCGCGAGATCGACATCATCCAGGCGCGTGAGACGGCCGAGGCCGACCGCGTGAAGAGCGAGGAGTTCGCCAAGGCGCAGCTGGCGCGCATCAAGGCGGAAGAAGAGATCGCCATCAACGAGGAGAACAAGCAGCGCCAGGTGCAGGTGGCCCAGAAGAACCGCGAGCGCGTGGTGGGCGTGGAGACCGAGCGCGTGGAGAAGGATCGCGCCCTGGAGGCCATCAACCGCGAGCGTGAGACGGAGCTGCAGCGCATCGCGAAGGAGAAGGCGCTGGAGACGGAGAAGAAGGCCATCGCCGACGTCGTCCGCGCCCGCATCGCGGTGGAGAAGACCGTCGCCCAGGAAGAGGAGAACATCAAGGACCTGCGCGTGACGGCGGACGCCAACCGCACCAAGGCGGCGGTCATCATCACCGCCCAGGCGCACGCGGAAGAGGCGTCCGTGAAGGACATCACGGCCGCGGACGCGAGCGCGAAGATCGCCGTGTTCCTCGCCAAGGAGAAGCTGACCCTGGCCGAGGCCGACCTGGAGGCCGCCGACAAGCAGGCCAAGGCGAAGATCCGGCTGGCCGAGGGCATCCAGGCCGAGTCCGCCGCGGCGGGCCTGGCCAGCGTGCGCGTGCGTGAGGCGGACGCGGTTGCCACGGAGAAGGTGGGCATGGCGCAGGTGCGCGTGAAGGAGGCCGAGGCCTCCGTCATCGAGAAGCAGGGCCAGGCGCAGGCGTCCGCGGTGCGCGAGAAGCTGCTCGCCGAGGCCGCGGGCTCCGAGCAGAAGGGCCTGGCGAACGCCCGCGTGCAGGAAGCCGAAGCCACCGCCATCCACAAGCGCGGCGAGGCGGAGGCTTTCGCCACGCGCGAGAAGCTGCTCGCCGAGGCCAACGCCATCCAGGAGAAGCTGATGGCCGAGGCCCGGGGCCTGTCGGAGAAGGCCACCGCGATGAAGGCCCTGGACGGCGTGGGCCGCGAGCACGAGGAGTACCGCCTGCGCCTCCAGAAGGAGCGCGACGTGGAGCTGGCCGCCATCAACGTGCGCAAGGACATCGCGCAGGCCCAGGCCTCCGTGCTGGCCCAGGCGTTCAGCAACGCGAAGTTCCAGATCGTCGGCGGCGACGGGAAGTTCTTCGAGAACTTCATCAAGGCCGTGTCCTTCGGCAGCTCGGTGGACGGCGCGCTGGACCACGGCGAGTCCTTGAAGAAGGCGCTCGGTGGCTACCTCAACGGTGAGAAGGACCTGCCGGCGGACCTGAAGGAGATCCTCTCCAAGCCGGGCCTCAGCAACGACGCGCAGAACCTGGCCGTCGCGGCGCTGCTCAACCGCATGTCGGTGAGCCCCACGGAGACCACCGCCGCCGGCATCAAGGCGCTGGTGCAGACGGAAGCCGCGGCCCTCGTGCAGAAGCAGCAGGGCTGAAAGCCTCTCCGCCAATCGCAATCCCTTCTTCGGTGAACATCCATGGCAACTGACAGCACCAAGACCCCGGGCACCCAGGTGCCCGGGGGCGAGGCGACGCTGGAGGGCGGCAGCTACGAGGTCATCCGTGCGCGCCTCCTCTCCCAGGCGGACGCGCTGGCGACCCAGGCGAACGGCCTCAACGGGCGGCGCAAGGCGCTGTTCGGTGGCACGGAGCTCACCGTCATTGGCAACGAGCGGGTACGCACGGAGAACAACTGCGTCCCCCGCGACATCGTCAGCGTCGGGAAGTACCTCCTCTTCGGCTACAACGTCTTCATCGGCCTGAAGAAGGAGACGAACGTCTCGGACGTCTTCTCGCTGCACCGCTTCGAGAAGACGGCCGAGGGCTTCGATTTGTCCGCCGTGCCTCCCACGGAGGCCGGCGGCTTCCTCGCGGACCCCCGGTTCGTGAAGGACTTCGGCGAGCTGTACAAGTACTACAAGGACGCGAAGCTGCTGCAGTTGCGGCGGCGGGACTCGCGCCTGCTCGCGGTGTTCCAGACGGGCCTGTCCGCGCGCGACCTCAAGGTCTTCCGCTTCAGCGTGGACGTGGAGGGCCGCGCCACCTACGTGGACAACCAGGGTGAGCGCGACCACGTCTACCCGCCGTCCCACGACTTCGAGTGGACGGTGGCCTCGCGCGAGCAGTACGTGCTGGGCCAGCACCCGCACGTCAACGTGCTGGATCAGGTCTTCGTGGAGACGGTGAAGGGCGACCTCACCGTGAAGGTGGAGAACAACACCGCCACCGGCCGGGGCATCTACAGCGAGCCGGTGGAGGACGCGGACCAGTCGCTGGACGACGCGGAGTTCGCCTGGACGCAGGTGGGCGGGCTCATCCTCCTGCGCATCCTTCCGTTCCGGGAGAAGGCGTACCGCTACCTCGTCTTCAACGCGCGCACCCAGCACGTGGTGCGCATCGACGCCATTGGCCAGTCCTGCGTGCGGTTGCCGGAGGATCAGGGCATCGTCTTCCCGGGCGGCTACTACCTCCAGACGGGCGACTACAAGGTCTTCGAGGGCGCGTCGGAAGGGATGGAGTTCCACCAGGCGGTGCGCTCGCCCAACGGGGAGGACGTGCTCTACGTCTTCCACCGCCGGGACGAGGGCGCCTACGTGCTCTTCCCGTACAACCTGGTGCGCAAGGAGGTGCAGACGCCGCTGCAGGCGCACGGCATGAGCCTCTTCGCGGACGGCGGGCTGGTGGTGTTCCGCGCCACGTCGCAGGAGCCCACCCGCGTGCACCCCATGCAGGTGTGGCAGACGCCGTTCGTCTCCGACGAGCACGCGGCGAAGCTGCCGCCCGCGCCGGGCTACCTGGGCAAGGTGGGCAACGCGGAGCTGGTGCGCGGCATCAGCGACGCGCTGACGCTGCCGCGCGTGGCGAAGACGGACAAGCCCACGCGCCGCACCTACGAGGACCTGGTCTCCGCGGCCACGCGCGCGCTGGACGCGTACTACTGGCTGTCCCACGCGGAAGTGGGGCTCCAGGAGCCCATCGAGCAGCTGCGCCGCACCTCCGAGCTCATCATCGATGAGTTCGAGAAGGTCCTTGCGATGCGCAAGCGCGCGGAGGAGTCACTCGCGCAGGCCACGCAGGCGCAGGAGGCGCTGCTGCTCAACGCGCAGCCGGACGGGCTCACGGACGCCGAGGGCTTCATGCGCGCGCTCGCGGACCTGCGCCGGCACCGCGGGCACCTGATTACCCTGAAGGACGTCCGCTACATGGACCTGGGGCACGTGGACGCCCTGGAGCAGGCGGTGGTGGCCGCGTCCGACGCGGTGAGCACCGCGTGCGTGGACTTCCTCCAGAAGGGTGAAGCGCTCCAGCCCCTGGCCTCGCGGCTGGACGGGCTGATGGAGCGGCTGGAGCCGCTGACCACCACCGCGGACCTGGCCCCGCTGGCCGAGGACGTGGAGCGCACCGGCCAGGGCCTGGAGGTCCTGGGCGAGGTGGTGGGCGGGCTCCAGGTGGGCGACCCGCTGGCTCGCGCCCGGATTCTTGAAGGCATCTCCGAGCTGTTCAGCCGCTTGAACCGCGTGCGCGCGGGGCTCCTGGCGAAGCGCAAGGAGCTGTCCGGCAAGGAGAAGCGCGCGGAGTTCGGCGCGCAGTTCAAGCTGCTGGGGCAGAGCATCGAGAACGCGCTGTCGCAGGCGGACTCGCCGGAGAAGTGCGACGAGGCGCTCTCCAAGCTCACCGTGCTGCTGGAGGAGCTGGAGGGCCGCTTCGGCGAGTTCGACGAGTTCCTGGGGCAGATCACCCAGAAGCGCGAGGAGCTGCTGGAGGCCTTCGGCGCGCGCAAGCAGGCGCTGGTGGACGAGCGCCAGCGCCGGGCTTCCGGCCTCTTCGGCGCGGCGGAGCGCATCCTCCAGGGCGTGCAGCGCCGGGCGAAGTCGTTCAAGGCGGACGACGAGCTCAACGCCTACTTCGCGTCCGACGCGATGATCCTCAAGCTGCGGCAGCTGGCGGAACAGCTGCTGGCGCTCCAGGACAGCGTGCGCGCGGACGAAGTGCTGTCGCGGGTGAAGTCCGCGAAGCAGGACGCCCTGCGCGCGCTGCGCGACAAGCAGGACCTGTTCGAGGGCGGTGAAGGCCTCATCAAGCTGGGGCCCTATCGCTTCCACGTCAACACCCAGCCGCTGGAGCTGACGCTGGTGCCGCGCGACGGCGCGCTGTACCTCCAGCTCACCGGCTCCGACTACACGCAGAAGCTGGAGGACCCGGAGCTCTTGAAGTACCGCGAGCTCTGGGACCAGCACCTGGTCTCCGAGACGCGCGACGTGTACCGCGCGGAGTACCTGGCCGCCGGGCTGCTGATGGACGCGGAGGAGGGGAAGGGCGGCCTCACGTTGGCGGCGCTGTACGAGGCCGGCGCGCAGGGGCACCTGCTGGAGCGCGTGCGCGCACACGCGGCGGACCGCTTCGACGAGGGCTACGAGCGCGGCGTGCACGACGCGGACGCGGCGGCCCTCCTGGAGAAGCTGCTCGCGCTGCACCAGGGCGCGGGCCTCCTGCGCTTCGCTCCCGCCCCGCGTGCCTGGGCCGCGCTCTACTGGGCGTTCGACGGCGACGACGTGCTCCGGGGCGTGTTCCACCGGCGCGCCCGGAGCCTCGCGCGGCTGCGGCAGGCGTTCGACATCGGCTCGGACCTGGTGGCGCTGGGAGACGAGCTGGGGGAGCGCGTGCTCGCGTTCCTGAAGAGCCATGGCCTCGCGGCTTCGCCCGCGGAGGGCCGGCAGGCGGGCCGCTACCTCGTGGAGGAGCTGGCGGTGGACCGCCCGCGCTTCACCACCAGCCGCGAGGCGCTGGCGCTCAAGGACGCGTTCCTCGCGCACCTGGACCGCCACGGTTCGCGCACCGCGTTCGACGACGACCTGCGCGGCCTGGAGAAGAACCTGCCGGAGCGCCTGCGCATCGCGCGCGCCTGGGTGGATGCGTTCCTCGCCCGTCGTGAAGGCGGCCCGGGCGAGGCGGCCCACGTCGCGCTGGAATCGGCTGTCGTGCTCCTCACGGAGCGCAAGCTGGACCGGGAGACGGCGGGTGCCATCACCGCCACGGAGGCCACGGGCCTCCTGGGCAGCCACCCGCGCGTCCAGGACCGCAAGCTGGCCCTGCGCCTGGACGAGTTCCTGGCGCGGCTGGGCGAGTTCCGCCAGCTGCGCGTGCCCGCGTACGTGGCCTACCGCGCGTACCTGCGCGACCTGCTGGACCGCGAGCGGCGCAAGCTGCGGCTGGAGGAGCTGACGCCCAAGGTGCTCACGAGCTTCGTGCGCAACCGGCTCATCGACGAGGTGTACCTGCCGCTCATCGGCGCGAACCTGGCCAAGCAGCTGGGCGCGGCGGGCGAGGGCAAGCGCACGGACCGCATGGGCATGCTGCTGCTCATGTCGCCGCCGGGCTACGGCAAGACGACGCTGATGGAGTACGTGGCCAGCCGCCTGGGCCTCACCTTCGTGAAGGTGAACGGGCCGGCGCTGGGCCACTCCGTGAAGTCGTTGGACCCGTCGGAGGCGCCCAACGCCACCGCGCGGCAGGAGGTGGAGCGCATCAACCTGTCCTTCGAGATGGGCAACAACGTGATGCTCTACCTCGACGACATCCAGCACACGGACCCGGAGCTGCTCCAGAAGTTCATCTCCCTGTGCGACGGCCAGCGCCGCGTGGAGGGTGTCTGGAATGGCCAGACGCGCACGTACGACCTGCGCGGCAAGAAGTTCTGCGTGGTGATGGCCGGCAACCCGTACACGGAGACGGGCGAGCGCTTCCGCATCCCGGACATGCTCGCGAACCGCGCGGACACGTACAACCTGGGTGACATCCTGGACGGCAAGGAGGAGCTGTTCGCCCTCAGCTATCTGGAGAACTCGCTCACCTCCAACCCGGTGCTGGCGCCGCTGGCCACGCGCGACCCGCAGGACGTGCACCGCCTCATCCGGATGGCCAAGGGCGAGGACGTCCCTTCCGGCGAGCTGAAGCACGGCTACGCGGCGGCGGAGCTCCAGGAGATCATCGCCGTCTTCCAGCGGCTGTTCCGCGTGCAGCAGGTGCTGCTCAAGGTGAACCTCCAGTACATCGCGTCCGCCGCGCAGGACGAGCGCTTCCGCACGGAGCCGCCGTTCAAGCTGCAGGGCAGCTACCGCAACATGGGCAAGCTGGCGGAGAAGGTCGTCTCCGCGATGACGGACGACGAGCTGGAGCGCCGCATCGACGACCACTACCAGGGCGAATCCCAGACGCTCACCACCGCGGCGGAGCAGAACCTGCTCAAGCTCCAGGAGATGCGTGGGCGCCTGACGCCGGAGAAGGCGAAGCGCTGGGAGGAGATCAAGCAGGGCTTCGCCCGCGTGAAGCGCATGGGGGGCAAGGAGGACGACCCCGTGGCGCGCGTCACCGGACAGCTGGGCGCCATCGAGGAACAGCTGGGCTCCGTGCGCGACGCGGTGGTGCAGGCCGCCGCGCAGGCGAACGCGCCGAGCGACGAAACGCCCGTGGCCCCGCACCTGGAGGCCCTGCGCGAGGCCGTGCTGGAGGTGGCCCGCGTGGGCCGCGAGGCCGCCCAGAAGCCGCCCGCCCCGGTGCAGGTGTCCCTCCCGGCAGCGCCGCAGGCCGCCCCCGCGCCCCAGACAACGGACCTGGCCCCGTACCTGAAGCACATGGCGCAGCTGCTCAAGGCCCTGACGGAACGCGTGGCCGCCCAGGCGGAGGCGCCCACGCTGCGCAACGCGCCCATGCCCCAGGCGGCCGCGCCGGACTTCGGTCCGTACATGGCGCAGCTGTCCAAGGCCATCACGGCGCTGGCGGACCGGCCGGTGTCCGTGTCCCTGCCTTCCCCCGCGGAGTCGCTCCAGCGCGCCGCGAACGGCCCGTCACCGGCGGAGCTGAGCCGGCAGATCGAGCTGGTGGAGGGCGCGCTGCTGCCGCTGGAGCGCGCGGCCCGCCGCAACGTGCAGGGTGAAGGCGAGGGCATCAAGGCGCTCCAGGTCTGGCAGGGCGTCACCGAGGCCCTGGAGCTCCTTCGCGGCATGCTGCGCCGCTAGAGGTCAGCGTGGGAGGGATTGCGAATCCCTCTCACTTCTGGGGCGCGAACTGCGCAGCCCCGTCCACGGCATCGTCGTCCAGCACCTTCTCCAGCGAGTCGACGAGCTGCTGGCCGTCCGTGGCGGTGACGCGCAGCTGGAAGCGGCCCTCACCGATGCCCTCGAAGACGAAGTAGTTGTAGCTCTCGCGCTCCAGCGCCTTCCAGTCGCCGTCGCGCTTCCACTCCAGCTTCTTGATGGGCAGCCGGTGGTTGCGCACCTGGATGGCGGCCCACCACGGATTGCTGCCGTTCTTGAAGTGGTACTTCACCGGGCCGGCCACGTCGCAGGACACCGGCGTCCAGGTGATGTCCACCCGGCCGTCCTTCGCCTCCGCCACCTTGTCGAAGGCCTCGCGCGACAGGTCCAGGTGGCCCTTATCGCAGTCGGGGCACTGGTCCACGATGCGCACGCGCACGCTGCCCTTGGGGCCGACGACGTCCACGCACTCGCCGCAGACCGCGCTGTTGTCGTACTGCGCCTGGTTCATCGCGGCCACCATCAGGTCGCCGCCGCGCTCGAAGGAACAGTTGCCGCTCCCGTCGGCGTCGTAGAAGGTCGCAATCCCTTTCTGCTCGGAGCCCAGGCTCACGCCGCCACCGGAGGCAGAATCCCCGCATGCCCCACAGGCAAGCGTGGCCAGGATCAATACCAGCGCGGACTTCCACGAAGCGGGTCGGTTCATACCGCGCACTATACACGCGTCTCTCTGCGTCAAGGACAGACAGGACTCTCCGTATTGGTTCTACCAGGCGGGCTTGTTAGCGTCCGGGCCTTCCTCCCTCCCCAAAATCGGAAAGGAATTCCCATGATGAACAAACTGACGTCCGTTGTGTGTCTGGGTTCTGCCCTCGTTGTCTCCGCCTGTGGCGGTCCGGAGCAGGAGGACGGCGTGGAGCTCGCGCAGCAGAGCGCGCGGCTGACGACGGCGTCCTCGCAGGGCTGTGACTACGAAGCGACCACGGTGCAGATCACCACCTCGCCTCCGCAGTACAACATCGTGATCACCCGCACGGGCGGCGCCAGCTGCACCCTGACGACGGGCGCTTCGCAGGTCATCCAGACCGTCCCGCTGAACACGCCGGGCACGGTGTCCCTGGTCGGTGGAAGCCTGGGGCTCGCGGTGGGCTTCACGATGAAGAACGGCTGGAGCGGCTCGGCCGCCACCGTCATGGCCGTGCGCGCGGTGGACCCCACGACGCTCTCCACCACGCGCAACGGGGACATCTACTGCGACTACATGACGGGCAGCATCTTGACGGGCAGCATCGGCCTCAGCAGCACCGGGACCAACCTGAGCGTCTCCGGCACCAAGGCGTGCAAGATCAACGGCCGGTCGGGGACCTACTGGTACGGGACCTTCACCGACTTCTTCACCACCACCACGGCGCCGGTCATCAGCGTCATCTGAAGCACCCCTGAAAAAGCCCTGCCCGCCACCGGCTCATCCCGGTGGCGGGCAGGGCCCCCCTTGCTGCGCGTCTCCCCGGTGAATCGTGCTGGGGCCTTTTTAGTTGCCGCGAGCGGACGCGGTGGTCAGCGCGCGGGCCTGGCCGATGAGGCGGACGAACTCGGTGCGGTCGGAGTCACCGCCCACGGCGCCCTCCGCCAGCTTCTGCGTGGTGGCCAGGCTCCAGCCCTCGGCGGCGGGCGCGGCGCGGAGGATGTCCGCGGTGGCGGCCACGGCCACGGCGAAGCGGAAGTCGGCGGTCGCGGCCTCCATGGACGGCTTCAGGTTGGCGCGGGTGAGCGGGAAGGCCTGCTCCTTGGCCTCCGTGCCGTTGGGCGCCTTGGCGCGGATGCGCACCGTGGCCAGCTCCTGCGGCGCGTCGCCAGCGAGCTCCACTTCGTACAGCGCCGTCACGGTGTGGCCCGCGCCAATCTCGCCCGCGTCCACCTTGTCATCGCGGAAGTCCTTGTCCGCGATGTCGCGGTTCTCGTAGCCCATCAGGCGGTAGCGGCTGACGGCCTTCGGGTTGAACTCCACCTGGAACTTCACGTCCTTCGCGATGACCTCCAGCGTGCCGGTGAGCTGCGTCTCGAAGACCTTGCGCGCCTCCTTCATGCTGTCCACGTAGAAGCTGTTGCCGTTGCCCTTGTCCGCCAGCTGCTCCATCAGCGAGTCGTGGTAGTTGCCCATGCCGAAGCCCACCGTGGTGAGGGTGACGCCCTCAGACACGTACTTCTCGATGCTGGACAGCATGGCCTTCGGGCTCAGGTTGGGGCCGATGTTGGCGTCGCCGTCCGTGAGCACCACCACGCGGGACACCACGCTGCCCGAGGCCTTCTTCACCGCGTGCTTGTAGGCCGTCTCCATGCCGGAGCCCATGGCCGTGCCGCCGCCCGCGACCAGCGTGTCCAGCGCCGCGTGGATCTTCTTCACGTCCGTGGCGGGCGTGGGGGCCAGCACGTCCCGCGTGGAGCCCGCGTAGGTGACGAGCGCCACGGTGTCGTTCTCGTTGAGGTTCTTCACCGCGACCTTGATGGACTCGATGGCCAGGGGCAGCTTGTCCGACGACGCCATGGAGCCGCTGGTGTCCACCAGGAACACCAGGTGCGCGGGCTTGCGCTGGGAGCGGGAGACGACCTTGCCCTGCACGCCCACGCGCACGAACTGGCGGCGCGCGTTGAAGGGCGAGGGCGCGCCCTCCAGGTGCACCGTGAAGGCGCCGTCCTCCGGCGGGGCGTAGCGGTACTTGAAGTAGTTGACGAACTCCTCCACGCGCACCGCCTGGGTGGGCGGCAGCTGGCCCTGCTGCAGGTAGCGCCGCGCCATGGAGTAGGAGGCCGTGTCCACGTCCGCCGCGAAGGTGGACAGCGCGTCCTTCGCCGTCTCCGTGAAGGCGTTGGGCTTGTAGGCCTCGAAGGTGTTGCCGCCCTCGGAGAGGCTCTTGTCGTCGGCCAGCTCCTTCTTGGACTTCTCCATGGGCTGCTGGAGCGCGAGCGGGGCGCTTGCAACCCCATGGCCACCCGCGCCCACGCCCGACGCGCCCAACGCCCCCTTCGCCGGAGCCGCGCGGCGCATCTCTGGCGCCGGGGCCATGAGCGCGGCAGGGGCCTCGGACGGGGCCGGGGCGTAGGCCTCCGACTCGGCGGCGGTTGCCCGCGCGGCGGCGGCATCACGGCGCTTCCCAGCCGGCTCGGAGGCCGGGGTGGAAGGGGGCGGGGGCGCGGCGCGGACAAAACGGTCGGCCTCGTCCTTGGGGGCGCTCTGGGTGGTCGCGACGGCCTGGGGGCGCAGCTCGCCGCGCGCGGACAGGCCCTGCGCCGGCTCCCTGGAGGAGCACGCGCTCACGAGGCTGGCGCAGAGGAGGGCACCACTGACGAAGGACACGCGGCGCTTCGAGAAGAACGGGGACATGGCGGCTCCGGGACAGCGGGAGGAAGTCAGCGTGCCCCTGGAAACGGACGACCTCCGGAATGGGTTTATCCGGTGAATTTTTCCCGGGCCCGCCCGTGGCCCGCGCTTGCGTAGGGTGACCCCTTTTGCGACGGTCCCCGGCCATGGAGACGACACGACCGTTCCGGATTCTGGGCATCCAGCAGATCGCCATCGGGGGGCTCGACAAGGGCGCCCTGCGCAAGCTGTGGGTGGACACGCTGGGCCTGACGGCCCACGGCACCTACCGCAGCGACAAGGAGAACGTGGACGAGGACATCGTCGTGGCGGGCGCGGGCCCCTTCAAGGTGGAGGTGGACTTGATGCAGCCCGTCAACCCCGACGGCCGTCCCAAGGTGCACGACCCCGCGCTCAACCACGTGGGGCTGTGGGTGGACGACCTGGCGGTGGCCGTCAAGTGGCTGGAAGGGCAGGGCATGCGCTTCACGCCCGGCGGCATCCGCAAGGGCGCCGCGGGCTTCGACGTGTGCTTCATCCACCCGAAGGCGAGTGATCAGTTCCCGCTGAGCGGCGAGGGCGTGCTGATTGAGCTGGTGCAGGCCCCGCCGGAGATCATCCGCGCCTTCGAACAGGCCGCAGCCAGCGCGGCGCACTGAGCAGCCACTGGCCCGCGCGCGTGAAGGCCTTCTTCACCGCGCGCTCCACCGGATCCCACGCGAGGCACAGCACGAACGTGCACGCGATGAGCAGCGCGAGCAGGCCCGCGTACTTCAGCCACCCGCTGGAGTCGCCCCACACCTTCTGGAACGAGAAGACGCCGAAGACGCGGTAGTACAGCAGCATCTCGTGGAAGAAGTACGCGGACAGCGACGAGGTGCCGAACACCTCCAGGAAGCGCCGCGCGCGTGAAGGCTTCGCGTCTGGCGCCATCCGGCCCTCCACCCAGAGCATCACCCACAGCACCGCGCAGACCCACATGAAGCGGGTGGCGGAGTTGGACGGGTTGGTGACGAAGAAGCGGTGCGGCGGGTAGAGCTCACTGAGCACGCGCGGCATCAGCGTCCCCAGGAGCCCCAGCGCGATGAGGAAGCCCAGGGCCTTGGCCAGCCCCTTGCGGCCCCACGCGCCCGCGACGCAGCCCGCGAAGGCGCCCAGCCACGCGAAGCCCACCCAGGGCACCATCGGGAAGGGCGCCCAGGAGGACTTGCGCAGGAACGACGCCCAGGGCTCGCCCGCGGAGTCGCTGAAGGGCGCCAGCGCGAACGCCACCATCGCCAGCACGAACGCGGTGCCCGCGAGCACGCGAGGCCGTGAGGCCAGCAGCGCGGCCATGGGCAGGGTGATCAGCAGGCACAGGCCCACGCAGTGGAGGATGTCCAGACGCAAGAGCCACACGGGCTCGGTGCGGATGGGGAACCACACGGCATTGACGAGCGCGGCGACCGCGAACACCTCCGCGATGCGGCGCAGGTTGCGGGGCACTCGCTCGTTCAGCACGCCCGCGGCGGCGCTGCGCACCATGAGCAGCGCCAGCGCGAACCCTGCGGAGAAGATGAACGCGGGGGCCACCAGGCCGTCGACCTTGAGCAGCCGGCCGGTCCACTCGCTCTTGCGCAGCTCGGGGGTGAGCAGCACGAGCGAATGGGTCTGGATCATCACGAGGACGGAGAGGCCGCGCAGCCAGTCGATGGCGCGCACGCGCTCGCGGGAGACAGGGGCGGCGG
>NZ_RAWK01000152.1 GCF_003612165.1 Corallococcus aberystwythensis
GCCCCGGCTCCCGCGGCCCCCGCCGCTCCCAAGCCGCACTTCGGGAGCTTCGGCGTGGACACGCCGGGCATGGACACCTCCGTGGCCCCCGGTGACGACTTCTACCGCTACGTCAACGGCAAGTGGGTGGACACCACGGAAATCCCTCCGGACCGTTCCTCCTACGGCATGTTCACGCGGCTGGCCGAGGACGCCACGCAGCAGACGCGCGAGCTGCTGGAAGCCGCCGCGAAGTCGGACGCCCCCGCCGGCAGCGAGGAGCGCAAGCTGGGTGACTTCTACGCCAGCTTCATGGACGAGGCCGCCATCGAGGCCCGCGGCGCCACGCCGCTCAAGCCGGAGATGGACCGCATCACCGCCGTCGCCAACCGCAAGGACCTGGCCGCGCTGCTGGGCACCACCCTGCGCAGTGACGTGGATCCGCTCAACACCGGGCAGGCCACCACGGACCGCCTCCTGGGCCTCTGGGTGGCGGAGGACCTGAACGACCCCAGCCGCTACGCCGCCTACCTCCTCCAGGGCGGCCTGGGCCTGCCGGACCGCGACTTCTATCTGAAGGACACGCCGCGCTTCAAAGAGGTGCGGGAGAAGTACCAGAAGAACATCGCCCTCCAGCTGAAGAACGCCGGCATCCCCGACGCGGAAGGAAAGGCCCGCGCCATCTTCGGGCTGGAGACGAAGATTGCCCGGGTCCACTGGGCGGCGCAGGACACGCAGGACGTGGCCAAGGTGAACAACCCCTGGAAGCAGGCGGACTTCGCGAAGAAGGCGCCCGGCATGGACTGGGCCGCGTACTTCGCGAGCGCCGGCCTCACGCCCCAGAAGGACTTCATCGTCTGGCAGCCGTCCGCCATCACCGGCATCGCGAAGCTCGTGGGCAGCGAGCCCCTCCAGACGTGGAAGGACTACCTGGCCTTCCACGCCATCATGCAGAACACCCCCTACCTGTCGAAGCCCTTCGTGGACGCGGCCTTCGACTTCAGCGGGCGGACGCTCTCCGGCGCGCAGCAGCTTCGCGACCGCTGGAAGCGCGGCGTGGACCTCACCAACTTCGCCATGGGCGAGGCCGTGGGCAAGCGCTACGTGGAGAAGCACTTCCCGCCCGCCGCCAAGGCCGAGGCGGACGTGATGGTGCGCAACATCCTGGCCGCGCTGGGCCACCACATCGACGCGCTGGAGTGGATGTCGCCGGAGACCAAGGCCCGCGCCAAGGAGAAGCTGGGCACGGTGCAGGTGGGCATTGGCCACCCGGACACCTGGCGTGACTACTCCGGCCTGGAGGTCGTCAAGGGAGACGCCTTCGGCAACGCGGAGCGCGCGGAGCTCTTCGAGCACAAGCGCAACCTGGCCAAGCTGGGCAAGCCCGTGGACCGCAAGGAGTGGTTCATGACGCCCCAGGAGGTCAACGCGCTCAACTCGCCGCAGCAGAACTCCATCATCTTCCCGGCCGCCATCCTCCAGCCCCCGTTCTTCGACCCGAACGCGGACCCCGCCGTGAACTACGGCGGCATCGGCTCCGTCATCGGCCATGAAATCGTCCACAGCTTCGACGACGTGGGCGCGCAGTTCGACGCGCAGGGCAAGCTGGCCAACTGGTGGACGCCCAAGGACCTGGAGCAGTTCAAGGCCGCGGGCAAGGCGCTGGCCGCGCAGTTCAACACGTACAAGCCCCTGCCCGACATGAACGTGAACGGCGAGCTGACGCTGGGCGAGAACATCGCCGACGTGGCGGGCATCTCCATCGCGCATGACGGCTACGTGATGTCCCTGCAGGGCAAGCCCGCGCCCACGCTGGACGGCTTCACGGGCGAGCAGCGCTTCTTCATGGGCTTCGCCCAGGTGTGGCGCAACAAGTTCCGGGAACCGCTGCTGCGCCGGCTGCTGGTGACGGATGGGCACTCGCCCGGCATGTTCCGCGCGGCCACCGTGCGCAACCTGGATGCGTGGTACCCGGCGTTCGGCGTGAAGCCCGGCCAGGGCCTCTACCTCACGCCGGAGCAGCGCGTGAAGGTCTGGTAGTCCCGTTCCACCCGCCCCGGGCGCACGAAGGCCGTGCGCCCGGGGCACGGAGCCGCGCGTCCTCCCGCGGCCCAAAAACCATTGAGGCGAAACTTTAAAGGGCGCGATGCGACAATGTGGGAGTCGGTAGGCCGCTCCGAATCCCCCCACGGAGGAACACCATGGAAATCAAAAGCAAGTCGCCCGCCTCCATCGCCACCACGCCCCGCACGGACGCCGCTCGCGCCCAGGCGCCCAAGGCGAAGCCCCTGACGGTGCGTGACGGCTTCGAGACCCAGGGTGCGCGTCCGTCCAACTTCGTGGACCGCCCCACGGGCCGCCCCACGCCTCCGGGCGCGGGCGTGCCGGCGTCTGCCTTCGCCTTCGGTTCGTCCAACGTCGCGGTGAAGCCGGGCGCGAACAAGGTCGCCGACGCGAAGCAGGTGGACCCGTCGCAGCCGAAGCCCAAGCTCACGGGCGAGCCGGTCATCGCGGTCATCGACGGCGGCGTGGACTTCAAGCACACCGACCTGGACGACGCGATGTGGACGAACCCCGGTGAGGTGGACGGGGACGGCATCGACAACGACAACAACGGCATCGCGGACGACATCCACGGCTTCAACGTGGGCACCGGCAAGGGCGACCCGTTCAAGGGCGAGGGCACGGACCACGGCACGCACGTGGCGGGCATCATCGCCGCGGAGGACAACGGCGAGGGCAACACCGGCATCGCCGCGGGCAAGGCGAAGATTCTGAGCGTGGGCGGCCTGTACGACGGCGCGGACCTGCTCACCAACTTCGAGCGCTCGGTGGACTACCTGGTGAAGATGAAGACCGAGCACGGCGTGAACATCCGCGCCGCGAACGCGAGCTTTGGCGACTCCTACCGCGACACCGCGTCCCAGAAGCGCTGGGAGGCCGCCATCCAGAAGCTGGCGGACGCGGACATCCTGCTGCTCGCGGCCACGGCCAACGGCAACGGCAGCAACATGAACAACGTGCCGGACATGCCGGCCAACGTGGACCTGCCCAACGTCCTCACCGTGGCGTCCATGGACCGCAACAACGACAAGCTGGCCCGCTTCTCGTCGCACGGCGACAAGGTGGTGGACCTGGCCGCTGTCGGCGAGGACGTGCTCAGCACCGTGCCCGGCAACGACTGGGAGGAGATGAGCGGCACCTCCATGGCCACCCCCACCGTGGCCGCCACCGCCGCGCGCATGTTCGCGGAGAACCCGGACCTGACGGCCGTGCAGGTGCGCGACCTCATCCTCAAGACGGTGCAGCAGGACCCGGACCTGAAGGGCAAGGTCATCACCGGCGGCAAGCTGGACATCCAGGCCGCCATTGACGCCGCCAAGGCCACCGTGGAGCCCAAGCCGCAGACGCCGGCCGTCGCCGCGCGCTGAAAGCCGCTTCGCTGTCTCGCAGCCTCCCTCCGGGCCCCCTCGCCATGTCCATGGCGGGTGTGGGCCCGGAAGCCGTTCCAGGGCCCCGCCTTCGCGGCTACGGTGGCCCCACCTTCCTTCCTTGAGCCCTCCATGCGCGCGCCGTCCGTGATGCGTCTCCTCGTGCTGTCCGTGCCCCTCCTCTCCGCGCCCGCGTGGGCCATCGAGCGCTGCACGTTCCAGGGCAAGCCCATCAACCTGGACAACGGCAACTCGACCGCGAACCTCACCGGCACCGTGCGCTGCGTGGACGAGGACACGAAGAAGGAGACGCACACCGTCTCGTTCAAGAACGGCAAGCAGGACGGCTGGGAGGTGCGCCGCTGGTCCGACGGCCGCGCCGTGGAGCAGGAGTACAAGGCCGGCAAGCGCCACGGGGGCTTCAAGCGCTACGAAGAAGGCCGGCTGGTGGAGACCTCCCAGTACGTGGACGACAACGAGCAGGGCGAGTCGCTGCGCTACCACCCCAACGGCAAGGTGTCCCGGCGCGTGGACCGGCAGCCAGAGGACGCGAAGAGCACCTACGCGGACTACGACGAGACCGGGCGGCTGACCAAGGCGGGCTGCGGCCTCCAGTCCTCCTATGAGGCGGGCCTGAAGGACTGCGTCTGGAAGGGGCCCTCCCCGCTGGTGTTCTTCCATCCGAACGGTCAGAAGCGCGCCGTCATCCAGCTGAAGAACGGACGTCGCGAAGGCGTGACGGAGCTCTTCGACAAGGACGGGCAGCGCACCGCGACGAACGCGTACTCCGAGGGCGTGCTCAACGGCGTGAGCACGCGGTACGCCTCCGGGAAGGCCCTCACCTCCACGACCTGGGCCCAGGGCCAGAGGGAGGGCGACGAGACGGAGTTCTTCAACGACGGCGGCAAGAAGCAGGTCGTCACCTGGAAGAACCGCCAGCAGGTGAAGCGCGTGGAGTACTTCCAGAACGGCGAGCGCAAGTTCGAGCTCGTCGTGACCGGAGACCGCGCGGTGGAGTCCTACTTCGAGGACGACGGCTCGCTGCGCGAGCGGCGCAACCTGGTCAAGGCTGAATGGCACAACGGCTTCGACCCTGATGGCGTGACGGAGAGCTTCCTCCCGGACGGCGGCACGGAGCGCCGCGAGCACTACGTGAAGGGCAAGGCGGAAGGCCGGCGCCAGGTGTGGGCGGAGAACGGCACCCTCATCGAGGACTCGCAGTGGACGAAGGACCGCGTCACCGCGCGCAAGCGCTGGAACCCCGACGGCGGGCTCGTGGAGGACGAGGCCTTCTACGAGGACGGCTCGCGCAAGAAGAAGTAGCAGGCGCGCGAGGGAGCGCCGTCTTGACGGAGGATGGCGGCAATATTACTGCCGTCATCCATCATGACCCAGAAGACGGAGCAGAAGCAGAAGTCGCACGACGCCATCCTCGCGTCCGCCGCCACGTTGCTCCTGGAGCGGGGCATCCAGGCCAGCTCCATCATGGACGTGATGAAGGGCGCGGGGCTCACGGTGGGCGGCTTCTACGGGCACTTCGAGTCGAAGGAGCACCTGTTCACGGAGACGCTCCGGGGCACGGCCCGCACGGTGTGGAACGCGCTCCTGAAGAAGGCGAAGGAGGACGCGCCGGACGCGCCCGCGCTGAAGGTGCTGGAGCGCTACCTGTCGCGCAAGCACCGCGACGCCGTCACGCCCACCTGTCCCCTGCCCAGCATCACCGCGGAGGTGTCACGCGCGGGCGAGCCCTACCGGGGCGCGCTGGAGGCGGAGCTCCAGGGGTTCGTCCAGTCGTACGCGGAGCTGCTGCCCGCCGGAGCGCGGAGAAGGGACAAGGCGCTGGCCGCCATCGCGCTCATGTACGGCGCGCTGTCGCTGTCGCGCGCCGTGCGCGGCACGAAGCTGGGGGATGAGTTCCTGGACGCGGCGAAGAAGCTGGGCGCGGAGCTGCTCGCCGGCGACCGGGCATGAAAAAGCCCGATCCGCGTCTTCACGCGGACCGGGCCTGGAGCGGCTCGACTCACCCGCGCATCAGTCGCGCTGGATGGCGCCCTTCGGGACCAGGATGACGACCTCCTTGCAGTCCGAATAGATGATGGAGTTCATGTCCTGGTAGTTGTGGGTCGTCTTGCCGCCGTTGCGCACGATGCCCATGTCGTTGCCCTTGGAGCCGCCGCTGTACTCCCAGCCGTGGCGCGACTGGAAGATGATGGCGCCGTCCGGCACCTTCCCGTCCGCGACGAGCTTGCGGTACTGATCCGCGGACACGACGTTCGCGGTCGCGTTGCCGTACGGGCTCTTGATGGCCTTCTGCTGAGCGCCCGGGAACGGGATGGACTCCCAGCCGTTGCGCAGCATCTGCGCCATGCCGCCGCGGGGGTTGTTCGGGTCGTTGCCCGTCGCCGCCGGCGTGTTCGGGATGCCCAGCCGGCTCATGTTGTCCAGCGTGGTGCGCACGCAGTAGCCCGTCTGGCCGTTGTTCAGGCGCGACGTGGCCAGCTTCTTCAGCGTGGCGTTGTTGGTGTCGATGCGGACGCCGTTGCCCAGCACCGCGCCGTTGTTGTTCGTCCCCTGGGTGTTGTTCGTGCCCTGGGTGTTGTTCGTGCCGCCGGTGTTGTTCGTGCCCCCGGTGTTGGTCGTGCCGCCGGGGCGGTTGCCCTGCAGCGCCTTGAGCGTGTCGGGGCCCACCTGGCCCAGGTTGCTGCCCGCGCGCACGCCGTTCGCCCGCTGGAAGTCCTCCACGGCCTTCTTCGTCACGGGGCCGAACTTGCCGTCCGCCGGGACGCCCAGCATCTCCTGGAGCTGCTTCACCGCCGGGCCCTGCATGCCCTCGCGCAGGTTGTTGCCCCGCACCTTCACCTGGTCCATCGACGGAGCGGCGCTCCACTTCGTCCCCGGCCGCTGCTGGGTGCCCGAGGGCTCGAAGGTGTCGGCCGTCTGCGACGGGCGCGGGGTGTTGTTGGTGTTGGGGGTGTTGCCGGTGCTCGTCGCGGCCCCGCCGAAGTGCGGCGCCAGCGCCTGGGCGCGCGCCCACACGTCGTTGGAGTAGTCACCGCCCGTGGTGCCCACGTCCATGCCCGCCTGGGTGCGGACGTTGCCCGGGCCGGAGTTGTACGCGGCCACCGCGCCACGAAGCTGCTGCGCCTCGGACCAGTCCGGGTGCGCCTTCTTCACGTCGTTGACGTAGCCCTTGAGGATGCCCGCGGCCTGGTCGATGTGCTGGGCGCTGGTGGGGCCGCCCTGGGTCTTGTGGTAGCGGTGATCCACCTGCATCACGCCAAAGCCGTTGCCGCCGTCGCCGTGGCCCGTGCGGTCCAGCGCCGCGCCCGCGCGCGACTCACGGCTCGCGATGGCCGCCAGCAGCGCCGGGGGCAGGCCGTGCTTCGCGGCCGCCGCCTCGATGTTGCCCTTGTACTGCTGCAGGCGCGCCAGGTCCGTCTGCGCCATCTTCGTCGACGCGGCCACACCCGGCTGCAACCCGTCCTGCCGCGCCGTGCGCGCGGAAGCGCCCGTGGGCGTGTACTGGGACAGGATGGCGTTGGGGTTCGCGCTGTTGCGAACCGCGCTCGGCGTCACAGCCTGGGAACGATTCGAGACGACAGAGTTCGTGCGCTGGGACGTGGTCGCGTTGAGGCTCATGCGGGGATTCCTCGGTGGCGGCTGTGATTCCTGCCCCGATTATCCAGGCGGCTCCCAGTGAGTTGCGCGAGATCAGGAAATAAAGATCTCACAGTTTAACCAGTGCGTAATTTTCCGCTCAAACTTGTCTTGTCTGTGGGGTTTGTCACGACCGGGTGACACGCACACCGGGGGTACGTATGGCTTCACCTGCCTGACGCACCGCGCTCGGCGGAAAAATGAACGGGGCCTGTTCCCGTGAAGGAACAGACCCCGTGCGGTGCTACAGGCCTGTGGCTTGGAGGACTAGCCGGGGATGAGCCCGCCGACGAAGTCCTTCAGGCCGCCGTACACATCCCCGGCCAGGTCGCCCACCTCGCCGCCCAGGTCCTTCAGGGTCCCGAGCGCGTCCTTGGCGGCATCAATGCCCTTGTCGGCCAGGTCACCCAGGTGGCCGACGGCGGCCTCCGCCAGCTGTCCGCCCGCGCCGGCCAGGTCCTTGAGCGCGTCCACGCCCGCGTCACCCAGGTCCGCCACGGCGACGAGCAGCTCCTTGCCGCCCTCCGTGAGGTTGTCCTTCCAGGCCTTGGCGACGTTCACGAAGGACTCCACGCCGTCCTTGAGCAGGTCGCGGGCGAAGTCCTTGGCCCACGTCACGCGGTTGTCGACGAAGTCCTTGATGGCGCCGGCCGCCTTGGTGGCCAGCTCGCCGCCCTTGCGGGCCATGTCCGACAGCGCGCCGCCCACCCACTCGCCGGCCTTGGTGAGGGCCTCGCCGGGGTTCTCGGCGATGTACTTGAGCGTCTCCACGGCCTTCTCGCCCGCGTTGGCCAGGCCCTTCACCAGGCCCTCCGCCAGCTCGGCGCCCTTGGCGCCCAGGTCCTTCACGGACTCCCAGGCCTTCTTCGCCAGCTCGCCGCCCTTGGCCAGGGCGTCACCAATGGCCTCCTTCGCCTTGGCCGCGGCCTCGCCCGGGTTGTTGGCCGTCCAGGCCAGGAGCTCCAGGCCCTTCTCGCCCAGCTCCTTCGCCTTGTTCACCGTGTTGGAGACGAGCGTCGTCGCCCCGTCGATGAGCTCCTTCGCCTTCTCCTTCGCGGCGCCGGTGAGCTTGTCGTAGCCGGCCTTCAGGTCATTCAGCGTGGAGACGGCCTGCTTGTAGAGCGCCTTGCCGGCGTCCGTGGCCAGGTCCAGGCCCTTGTCCACGACGCTCTTGATGCCCTCGAGCGCCTTCTTCGCGGCCTCGCCCGGGTTCTGGGCGATGTACTTGAGCGTCTCCAGGCCCTTCTCGCCCAGCTGCTTCGCCCCGTCGATGACGCCGTCGAGGACCTGCTTGGCCTCCTTCGCCAGCTCGCCGCCCTTCTCGATGGCGGTGTTGAAGGCCTCGCTGGCCGCCTTCGCCGCGGCCTCGCCGTACTTGGACGGGTTGCGCACCACGTCCGCCAGCTTGTGGATGACCTTCGCGGCGCCCTTGAGGCCCTCGCCGGCCAGCTCCGCCTGGGACACGCCGACGAACTCGGCGGCCTTCACGGCGCCCTTGGCGCCCTTCTCCACGCCCCACTGGATGAGCTGCGCGGTGCCTTCCGCCCCGTAGTACCCGGCCATGTGCGCCAGGCCCGCGGGGCCCTGGGCCGCGGCGCCGGCCAGGTTCACAGCCTTCATCCAGTCCGGGGCCTTGTAGCCCTCGGGGTCGGCCTCGTACTTGGCCTTCTCCTGGGTGAAGCCGATGTCCATCGCCAGCTCGGCGGCGCCCAGGAGCACGCTGGCGCCCACGTCCACGGCCACGCCCACGCCGGTGAGGTCCAGCGCGATGCCAATGCCCGCGTCCGCGACGTTCAGCGCCGCGGCGGTGTGCGCGAAGTAGCCCAGGTCGTTGTTCTTGCCGTGCAGCTCCAGCGATTCCTTCTCGTACTTCACCGCGTCGATGGCGTTGGGCAGCGCGCCCGCCACCGGGACGACCTTCGCCAGGTTCTTGAAGACCTTGCCGGCCACGTCGGCGGTGATCTCCACGCCGACCTTGCCCAGCACCTTCTCCATCACCTTGAGGCCCTGGCCCACGAGCTTGCTGCCCGCCTTGTCCAGGAGCGGCCCCAGGCCCTTCACGGTGGTGTTGAGCGCGTCCGCGCCGACGCCGTCCGTGAACTTGAGCAGCGCCTTGACCGCGGCCGGGTCCATGTCCGTGACGAGCTTGGACAGCACCTTGCCCGCGTCATCGTCCAGCTTGCCCGCGAGCTTCGCGAACTGCTCCGTCGTCTTCGGATCGGACAGGACCTCGTTGAGGGCCTTGTGCTCCATGCCGCCCAGGGCGCTCACCAGCCGCTTGCCGGCCGCGGCGTCCGCCTTGCCCAGCTCGCCCACCAGGTTGTCCAGGGCCTTGGGGTCGGTGATGCCCTTGAGCGCGGACTCCAGCGACTCCGGGCCGCCCAGCTTGGTGGCGGCGGACTCCAGCTTCTTCAGCTGATCCGGCGTGAGCTTGGAGGCGAGCTGCGGATCCAGCCCCTTCACCTTCACGTTGGCCAGCTGCGAGCCCTGCTGGGCCACGTCCGCCGCGTTCTTCACGCCCGCGTTCTTGAGGACGTCCGTGAAGGCCTTGAGGTCCTTCTTGAGGTCGGGGGCCTCCGCCAGGAGCTGCGCGGCGGCCAGCGCCTTGTCCTGCGTGGAGGCGTTGGGGTCCGCCAGGGTGATGGCGGCGCCCGCGGCGCGCAGCGACCCGTCCAGCTTGCGCAGGTCGTTGGAGAGCGCCGGGAACTTGTCCCCGGCGAAGTCCTTGAGCGCCTTGCCCAGCTCCAGCGTGGCGGTGGCCTTGTCGGTAGCGGAGGCGTTGGGGTCCGTCCACTTGCCGATGGCACCCACCAGCTTGTCCGCGGCGGGCAGGCCCTTGAGCGCGGTGTCCAGCACGCCCTTCAGGTCCTCCGGCGCGAGCGCGTCACCGGCGGCCTTCGCCAGGGTGAGGGCGGCCTGCGCCTTGTCGACCTTGGTCGCCTTGGGGTCCGTCAGCTTGCCCAGCGAGGTGAGCGCGTCGGCGTTGGTGGCCAGCTTCGCCAGCTTGTCGTCCTTGACGCCCAGGCGCTCCAGCGCGTTGGGGACCGTCTCCGGGAACTGGGAGGCCAGCTCGCCCAGGGCGGTGGCCTTCTCTGAGAAGGAGCCGGTGCCCAGCTTGTTGAGCGAGTCGTAGGCCTTCTGCAGGTCCTCCTTCTTCTTGTCCTTCAGCTCCGGGAAGAGCTTGGGCAGGTCCTCCGCCTTGTCCGGCAGCGCTTCAGCATGGGGCGGCTTCGGCTCCGTGGCCGGGGCCGCGCCGTTGACGTTCCCCGTGGCCGGGGCGTTCACCGGGCGCGCGGAGCCATTGCCGGTGGAGAGCGGCGTGGCGAACGGGTTCGTGGTCTCGCCCGTCAGCCGGTTCACCCCGTTGCGGTTCTGCGGCCCACCCGAGGAGAACTGGTCGTTCTGGAAGAGCTTCACCGCGGGCTGCTTCGCCTGCTGTTGCTGCTGCTGCTTCGCGGCCTGCTCGGCGGCGGCCTTCGCGGCGGCCTCGGCGGCGGCCTTCTGGGCGGCGGCGCGGGCGGCGGCCTCGGCGGCGGCGCGCGCGGCGGCTTCGGCGGCGGCACGGGCGGCGGCGGCGGCGGCTCCATCAATAGGGGTGGTCATGGGCGGAACTCCTACCTTTTCGGGAACCAAGAAAGTTCCCCGGATTCTCTACATTTCGAAACGAATGTTGCCTGGGTTCCCGCAATCTCGCGAGTCCCCGGGGAGGACGAGGCTGGTACGTCATTGCCCTGCAGCGGGTTACATGGATCGCGGCGCCCCGCATGACGCGGAAAGACATAGCGTGGGCAATGGAAGCCTCCGGGGGCCTCAGGACCGCGCCGCGGGCTCCCTGAGCATCCACTGCCCCAGGGCGACACACCCGATGGAGCTGGCCAGGGTGAGCGCCCCCACGAGGAGGATCGAGGCGTCCGCGTCCATGAGCAGCGCCAGCGGGGACCAGCCCACGAAGAAGGACGCCGGGGTGATCCACAGGGCCCGGGGGTCCCGGGGGTCGCGGACCAGGGCCTGGATGACGCCCAGGGCCAGCCCGGTGAGGGTCAGGCCCAGGAGCATCATCACCGGGAAGCTCCGGTCGAACATCAGCGCGTACACCCCCATGAAGGGAAAGATGTGCACGAGGCCAGGGACCCAGATGAGGAAGGAGGACAGCATCCAGCGGTTCGGCTGCGGAGACTGGGGCATGGGCACAATCCATCCCATGTCCGGAGTCCTGACCATTCCCTGCCAGCGGACACTGTCTGTCCGGAGGGGTCAGCGCATCAGGACGCGCTGGGTGCCCAGTCCGTCGATGAGGGCGATGACGTCGTTGGGAGCGCGCTCGAAGAGGCCAGGGGTGTAGTTGCGCGAGGTGCCCGTCCAGATGGGAGTGGGCGCGGACCAGGACTCGAAGTTCGTCGTGGTCAGCACGAAGCCCACGTGGCAGCTGCGCTGGTCCACCGGCGCGCTGGAGAGGTCCGGCGGACCGGCCTTGTCCTCGTCGGTGCAGAACGCGACGCCCACGGGGCCGTTGCCCACGCGGATGGCATAGGGGACGTAGGCGTTGTAGCGGCGGCCGGAGCCCGGGTCGATGCGTGAGGCATACACCGTGCGGCGCAATGAGTCGTCCCAGGTGCGGCCACCATCCCAGGACTGCACGGCATTGATGACATTGGCGCGAGCCCCGCCCGTGGGGAACGCCTCCACGCCCTCCACGACGGCCATGATGCGGTCTCCGGAGAGCTGCACCACCGTGGGCATGCCCTCGCGGCTGAGCGCGCCGGCCCGCTTGTCGCGCGACACGGTCACGGTGCCGTAGGCGGTCCAGGCGCCGGTGGTGCCCCGCCGCCCCTGCATGGCGATCCACTGGTGGCCGGGATAGCCACCCTGCGCGGCCAGCAACTCGGAATCGTAATAGACCTGCAGGTCTCCGTTGCCGCGCTGGAAGAGGAAGGGCGCGCCCACGAAGCGCGTCGTGGGGCCCACGACGGTGCTGTCGTAGACCCAGCTGTCTCCATCGTTGTCGCTGCGGGTGACGGTGACTCGCCATTGGCCGTTGGCGTACTCGCGGAAGGCGCAGAAGACCGTGTGCGTGCCCGGGATGGCGCGCATCGTGACGTCGCCGAACTCCACGTTCGGGTTGTTGGCGACGGAGCCGTGCAGCGTCCAGCTCGCGCCCCCGTTGGTGCTCGTCCACACGTCGATGCCGTGCCCCCAGCTGGCGCCGCCGATGAGCACGCCATCCGCGCGGCGGGTGATGCCTCGGATGGGCCCGCCCCCACCCGGCATCAGCACCTGCCAGCCTCCCGCCGGAAGCGTGGACTCCACCTGGGCGACGGGCGTGGAGTCCTCGACGGATTCCTCCGGCGCACAGGCACCGAGCGAAGCCGGGAGCAGCATCCATGTCATCAGACGGCGGGCGGAGCGCGAACGAAGCGGCCAGGAAGGAGCGTTCATTCGCGCGAGCCTGCACTCGTGGCATTCCATGATTCAACAGCCAGAGCCGCAAAGCCGGAGAGGGCGTCTACAGCTTGACCTGACAGGCCTTGAGGCGGGTGTTGCTGACACCGTTGCAGGCGTAGCTCTCACGGCAGTCGGACTGGGAATCGCAGACGGGCGAGCACAGCAGCATGTTGACCTGGCGCGTGCACAGCGTGTCCGCCGGGCAGCCGCCGCCCTCTCCTTCCGCGGTGCACTCCTGCGCGCAGAAGCCGCCGGGGAGGTCCTTCCGGCAGGAGAGGCCTTCGTCACAGACGCCTTCGTCACAGGTGTCCCCCACGGCGCCACTGCTACCGCAGGCCAGGAGGGGGAGCACCGCCAGCAGGGGGAACAGCCTTCGGGTCAATCGCATGCGAGGTCCTTTCCATCACATGCGGGGCCGGCCCCCCGCGCCGCCCAGCATGCGCGGCGCCAGGCTGGCTCGTCCAGCGCCGCGTCTGCCTTCTCGTCAGGTCGCGAGCAGAGCGGTTCAGAGGGGCTGGGTGCGCTGGAGCAGCCAGTCTCGCGCCGCGCCGTGGAGGTGGGGTTGGAGCCGCTCTCGAACGGTGGCGTGATAGGCATTGAGCCAGTCCGTCTCCTCCCGGGACAGCAGGGCCGGGTCCACCAGCCGCGTGTCGATGGGGCAGAGGCTCAGCGTTTCGAAGCGCAGGAAGTCACCGAACTCCGTCTTCCGGTCCGGCACCGCGGCGATGAGGTTCTCGATGCGGATGCCCCAGCGGCCCGGGCGGTAGAGGCCGGGCTCGTTGGAGGTGATCATCCCCGGCTCCAGCGCGGTCGTGATGTCATTGGGCATCGTCGGGGAGACGCCGTGCGGCCCCTCGTGGACGTTGAGGAAGAAGCCCACGCCGTGGCCGGTGCCGTGGCCGTAGTCCAGCCCTTCGGCCCACAGCGGTGCCCGCGCCAGCGCGTCCAGGTTCGGTGAGCGGGTCCCCCGGGGGAAGCGGGCCCGGGACAGGTTGATCATCCCGCGCAGCACCCGCGTGAAGTCGCTGCGCTGTTCGGCCGTGGGCTCGCCCACCGGCACCACCCGGGTGATGTCCGTGGTGCCGGACGTGTACTGCCCGCCGGAGTCGATGAGCAGCAGGCCTTGGGGCTTCTGCCCTGGCAGGCACACCGTCGCGTGCGAGGCCTGCGTCGCCCGGTAGTGCGGCATCGCGGCGTTCGCGTTGAACGCGGCGATGGTGGAGAAGCTGAGCGACACGAAGCCCGGACGCCGCGCCCGTTCAGCGGACAGGCGCTCGTCCACGGTCAGCTCGGTGATGGGCTCGCGGCCCAGGGCGGACTCGAACCAGGCGAAGAAGGCGCACAGCGCCGCGCCGTCCTGCTCCATCGCGTTGCGGAAGTGCGCGAGCTCCGCGTCCGTCTTGCGCGACTTGGCCACGGTGGACGGGTTGAGCCCCTCCACGACGCTCACGCCCTTGGGGACCGCCTGCCGCAGCCCGTGGGTGATGCGCCGCGGATCCACCAGCAGCCGCGTCCCGTCCGGCAGCGCCCCCAGCGCGCGGGCCGCCTCGTCGTAGGGGTGGAGGGTGATGCCGTCCGCCTCCAGCTCCGCGCGCAGCGCCGCCGGCACCTTGCCCTCCCCGATGAACAGCCGGGCCCCGCCGGGCTCCACCAGCAGGTGCGCGAGGAACACGGGGATGTAGTCCACGTCCGAGCCGCGCAGGTTCGTCAGCCACGCGACGTCGTCCAGCGTGGAGATGAAGTGGTGCGTCGCGCCCAGCACGCCCATCTCCGCGCGCACGGCCCGCAGCTTGTCGGTGCGCGGCACCGGGGACAGCGCGTGCACGTAGACGGGCGCGGCGGGCAGCGGCGGCCGGTCCGCCCACGCCTCCGCCACCACGTCCAGGTCCGTGCGCAACACCAGCCCCGCCGCGGACAGCTGCGAGGCCGCCGAGCGCGCCAGGCCCAGACCCAGCACCGCCCCGTCCACCGCCACCGTCTGCCCCGGCGGCACGTTCGTGGCCAGCCAGTCCAGGTGCGACTGCCCCGGCGCGTTCGACGTCCGCACCGTCGCGATGCCGCTGCCCTTCAACTGCGCGTCCGCCTGGTCCCAGTACCGGCTGTCCACCCACAGGCCCGCGAAGTCCGCCGTCACCACCAGTGTGCCCAGGGAGCCGGTGAAGCCAGACGCCCACTCCCGCCCCTTCCAGCGGCCCGGCAGGTAGGTGGACAGGTGTGGGTCGCTCGTCGTCACCCAGACCGCCGCCACCCCGCGCTCCCGCATCACCTGCCGCAGCCGCGCGATGCGCTCGCGCGCCGCGGCCCCCTGCGTCTGCTCAAGGCCCATGGCATCCTCCGTCGTTGCGCTGCCCGCGCCCTCATGCCGCAAACAGCGCCCCTTTTCGAGGGCCCTCACGGACAGGCATCGCGGCTCTGATCAAGACTTCCGGGAATACCGTTGTTGCTCGCAAGACGCGATGCGGCATCCCGTTGCATCGTGGATCCGCGATCTGTTGTCCACTGGTGGGAAAGCATCACGGGGCCCTGGGCCCTTTGCGCGCGGGTGCTTACCAAGCCCTTGGCCGTGGTGAGGAGCACGCGGCCGGTTCCACCCGTCTCCTGAAGCAGGCCTGGTTTCCCACCGTGCGACGCGTTCTCGCCATCCTTCCCTACGTTCCGCTGCCTTCGGATACGGGCGGCACCCTGCGCACGCTCGAGCTGGTGCGCGCCCTTGCCTCGCGCTTCACGCTCGACGTGCTCGCGGTGCACCGGTCCGGCAACGACGCCGAGGGCTTCAAGCGCTGGCTGGGGGAACTGGGCGTTCCGGCCTCGCGCCTGCACCTGGTGGACCTGCCGCGCGTGGAGCCCCGGGAGACGCTGAACAGCACCCGGGCCTTCCTGCGGGGCACGCCGCTCACCTACGTCCGCTTCGCGCGCCAGAGCGTGCAGGATGCCTTGCGCCGGGTGCTGACGGAGAACGGCCCCTTCGACATCATCCACTTCGACCACCTGCACATGGCGCAGCTGTTGCCGCTGGCGCGGCAGCTCAACCCGTCCGCGCACCTGGTCATCGACGAGCACAACGTGGAGAGCCAGGTGCTCGCGCGCATGGCGCCCTTGAGCGCGCCGCAACTGCGGCCGTTCCTGAACTGGCAGTTCAAGCGGGTGGAACGGCTGGAGCGCGAGTGCGTGAGCCAGGCGGACACCGTGCTGGCGTGCTCGGACGTGGACGCCCAGCAGCTGCGCGCCCTGGGAGCGAAGCACGTGCAGGTGGTGCCCAACGGCGTGAAGCTGCCGGACTTCGTGCCTCAGGAGGCCACGCGCAATGACCTGGTCTTCGTGGGCTCCATGGACTGGTGGCCCAACGAGGACGCGGTGCTACGGCTGGCGCGCGAGGTGTGGCCGCTGGTGTCGGCGGAGCTGTCGGCCGGCAAGCTGATGGTGGTGGGCCGCAGTCCTCCCGCGTCCGTGCGCGCCCTGGAGAACGAGCGGCTGGTGGTGACGGGCTCGGTGCCGTCGGTGGCGCCGTACCTGGCGCGTGCGTTGGCGACGGCCATTCCCCTGCGCGCGGGCAGCGGCACGCGCCTCAAGGTGCTGGAGGCCGCGGCGGCGGGCGTGCCCGTGGTGGCCACGCGCCTGGCGGTGGAAGGGCTGCCGGTGGTGGAGGGACAGCACGTGCTCCTCGCGGAGTCCCCGCAGGAGTTCGCGGATGCACTGCGCCGGCTGCGCAATGATCCGGATTTGTGCAGCAAGCTCGCGCGGAACGCCCGCCACATGGCGGAGGCCTTCGCGTGGGACGGCATCGGAGCCGGGCTGGGTGAGCTCTACCTGAACGCGCCGACACTGGGTCGCGGCGGGAAGAATCCCTCAGGGACGGAAGCCTCCTGAGCCTCCCGGCCGGGTGCGGTGGGTCTCCACCGCACGCACCGGCCGTTGGACCTGAAGTCCATCGCCCTGGATGAGAAGGTGGGAAACCCGCGGGGACGCCCTGTCGGCGGCGCACCGTCCGAACTGGTCCGACTGTCGGACCAGTTGGGCGGCGTCGGGTAGGAGGTGGGCTGCTTGGAGGCCTGGGGCCCATGCCGACGCGGATTCCGCCAGGCGCCGTAGCCCCGATTGCCCTACCCGGCCGCGACCTGCGCTTCGCGCGAGTCCACGAGGGCGGGCAGGTAGAGCGACTCGATGTAACGCTCCGCCATCCGCTCCGGTGCGTGGTGGGTCACGACGTACTCGCGCGCGGCCTGCGCCATCCGCATGCGCCAGCCGGGGGCCGCCAGCAGTCCCGCGAGCGCCGAGGCCAGCGTGCCCGCGTCGCCCGGTGGCACCACGAGCCCGCGCCCCGTGCCTAGCACGTGGGGCAGCTCGCCGACGCCGGACGCCACCAGCGGCCGTCCCAGCGCCATCGCCTCCAGCGCGACCAGCGGCATGCCTTCACGCAGGGACGGCATCACGACCGCATCCGCCGCCGCGTAAACGCTGCGCACCTCGGAACGGAATCCCAGGAAGCGCACCGGAAGTCCCTGGGCCTGAGCTTCCAGCGACTCGCGCAGGGGGCCATCCCCCACCAGCAGCAGCGTGGGCACCGTGGCGCCAGGCGTCCGGTCCAGCCGCTGCATCGCGTCCAGGAGCACCTGGGGACCCTTCTCCACCGACAGGCGTCCGACGAAGGCGATGACGGACCCCTCCGGCGCGAGCCCCAGCGCCTCACGGGCCTGGAGCCGCTCCTCCTCCGTACACACGTCCGCGAGCGGCAACGCGTTGGGGATGTAGACCACCGGCGAGCGGTGGACGTACCGGCGCAGGCGCGCGGTCAGCTCACGCGACACCGCGGCCACCGCGTGCGTGCAGTTGCCCAGCACTCGCGCCAGTCCCTCGTAGGCAATCAACGCGGGCGTGGCACCGGTGTCACCATGGTACGTGGCCACCAGCGGCACTCCCGCGAGCGCGCTCGCGGCGGCGCCCAGCGTGAGTGACTTGTAGTCATGCGCGTGCAGCAGCCCCACGCCGCGCCGGCGAACCTCTGATGCGAGCGTGGCCACGGCCATCGCGCTGAAGCGGCCGGGCACCTCCAGCGTCAGCGCGTCCAGCCCCTGCTCGCGCGCCGCGCCCGACAGCACGTCCACCCGCCCGGGCGAAACGAGGCTGCACACCTGCGCCCGCCACGGCGACGGCGTCGACGCGGCCAGCGACAGCAGCGCCCGCTCCGCGCCATACAGGCCGCAGGTGCTGCGCACATGGAGGATGGTGGAGTGCGGCACGCGTGAACCTCCGTGTCCGCTCACGCCTGGGCGCGAGCCGCGGCACCCCGGTAGAGCTTCGCGTACGTGTCCACCATCGTGGACAGCGAATAGCGCTGCGCCTCGCGCTTCGCGGCCTCCCCCAGGCGCGAGCGCAGCTCCGCGTCGTGGGTCAGGCGCTTCACCGCGTTTCCAAGCGCATCCACGTCCCCGGAGCTCACCAGGAGCGCCGTCTGGCCATCCTGGTGCACCTCGCGGATGGCGGGAATCGCGTGCGACACCGTGGGCAGGCCCACCGCCATCGCCTCCAGCAGCGACAGCGAGCGGCCCTCGCGGCGGGACGGCTGCACGTAGACGTCGAACGCGGGCAGAAGCTTGCTTGCCTCCAGCAGCGCGCCGGTGAAGTGCACCCGGCCAGCCAGCGGAGACGCGGCGGCGCGGGCCCGCAGCGAGGCCTCCATGGGACCCGGGCCAATCATCACCAGGTGCGTGTCCTTCGCATCACCGAAGTGGCGCAGGAAGGCGTCCACCAGCAGGTCCGGGCCCTTCTCCTCGGAGAGGCGGCCCAGGTAGCCCACCACGGTGGCGTCCTGCGGAAGGCCCAGGCGCTCGCGAGCGCTCCGGCGGGCCTCCTCGCCCGTGGCGACCTCCAGCGGCACGCCGTTCTCGATGGTGACCACGTTGGAGAGCAGCTTCGGGCTCCAGCGCTCCAGGCTGGCCCGGACCTCGCTGCCGCAGGCGACCAGGGACTGGGTGAACATGGCGGCGGCCATGGCCGCGGGGCGCAGCTTGCCCTGGGGCTCCACCGTCTGGTGGAACGTGCCCATCACAGGTGTGCGCGGACGCAGCGTCCGGGTGGCGACCGCGTTGAGCCAGGGCCCCACGTCGTGGCCGTGGACCACGTCGGCGCCAAAGGCGTCCACCTCCTGGGCCAGCCGGCGGATGGCCGTGGGCGTCATGCCCGCCAGGCCTCCCAGCCACACCGTGGGGACGTTGGCGCGCTGGAGCAGCTCGCGCACCGGGCCGTCCGGCCCCAGGGCCAGCACCACGGATTCGATGCCCCGTTCGCGGCCATGCTGGGACAGCCGGACCACCAGCTGTTCGAGTCCGCCCATCTCCAGGCCGTACATCACGTGAGCCACGCGCGTAGGCCGCGCCGTCGGGTGCATTTCGTTCGTCATGGACGCGGGCAAGCTAGGCACGCGCTCCGGCCCCACAACCCCCGCGGCCCGCCCGCGGCCCGGCGGATGTCAGCCAGTGGAAGGTCCTTGGCGGAGCGTGAGGGCACGTCCGCGCTCCGAGGAGGAAGGGGCCCGTTTGCACGGGGCTTCCGTCCTGCCGGAGACTCGTGTGCATCCAACGCCTACAGGGCCCCGAGGGGGGTCCCCACCGGAGCCCCGCCTGTCCCTCCCCGATCACGACTTCCAGCTGCTCACCACCTGCGGCGACGCCTCGGAGGCCGCGCTCGTGCGGTCCCTGCTCGAAGCCGACAACATCCCGTGCATCATCCAGGGTGAGCAGCACCGCTCGATGCTCGGCGTGGCCGGGGCCTACATCGAGCTGCGGGTGCTGGTCCCGGCCAGGGAGCTGGAGCACGCGCGGGAGCTGCTCAAGAGCGTCTCGCAGGAAGAGCCGCCGCCAGGCGTCGCCACCTCGGCGCAGGACGACGGCTCCGAGGAGGCGCACTGCGCGCTGCACGGTCAGCGCGCCACCCGGACCTGCGAGCGGTGCGGCACCTTCCTGTGCGACAGCTGTGAGGGGGCCAGCGCAGGCCTCTGCGAGGACTGCGCGGAGCGCAACGGCTCGGGCGCCGAGATTCAACGGGGCCGGAAGCGCAAGGTCGTCGCCTGGCTGATCCTCCTCTTCCTGTTCGGCCCGCCCTTCCTCCTCATGCTGGCGAGCACCCTCAACGCCCTGTTGCAGTGAAACCGTCCCGTCCCACCAGGTATCTGGCGTGGGTCCTGGCCCTGGCCACCGCGTGTGTCGCCACGCCGCCCGTGCCGCGCACTCCCGTGGAGGCCGCCACACCGACGCGGACCGGCGCTCCCACGAACGGCCTGCCCTACCGCCTCTTCGTCTCCGGAGAGGCCACCCCGGAGCATCCGCACCGGTTGATCATCTGGCTGCATCCCACGGGCACGGATGGCCTGACGCTGGTGGAGCCCCTGGCGGGCGCCTTCGCGGATCAGGGCTTCGCGCTGCTGACCTTCCCCCGTGAGCAGGTGGAAGGCTGGAGCGGCGCGGAGGCCAACCGGATGATGCTCGGGACGCTGCCGGAAGTGGCGCGCGTCCCCGGCGTGGATGCCGAACGTCCCATCCTGCTGGGCTTCAGCGCTGGCGCACAGATGGCGCTCGAGCTGTGGGCCGCGCGCCCCGAGTCCTTCCGTGCGTTGGTCCTGGTCGCCGGCGCGCCCCGCCTGTCACGCGGCGATGAACGCACCCCGCCCGTCAGCGTCGTGCATGCGCGAGTGCCCATCCTGTCCTTCATCGGTGAAATGGATGGCAGCGCGCCCCTGTGGCGGACAGCGCACGAAGCGTGGCGGGCGGCCGGCCTGAGGCTGGACTCGCGCAAGGTGCCCGGCCAGGGCCACACGTGGCTGCTGTCCCGGCCTCATGAACAAAGGGCGTTGTTTCAATTCCTGGCGGAATTGTCCTTGGCGCCCTGACTCCTGGCATCGTCCATGCGAGAAATATCAACCACCCTTGGAGTCCTTGAATTCAAGGGTGGCAGCATGCGAAGCACCGTCCGGTTTTCACAGACAAGGGAGTCCGGCGTGCTTCGACATGCATCACGATGGGTTGTGACAGTTGTATTGGGTTTCACCTGTATCCAGACGGGCTGTGCTCCCGCTGAATCGCCCACGCCGGAGACACCGGAGGCCACGGAGGCCGCGCAGCCGCTGCTGGCCGGTGAGCGTTCGCTCCTGGGCACCACCGCGCTCCCGGCCGTGGCGGCCGCGGACGACAGCGGCGCGGTGGAGGTGGGCGTGCGCTTCCGCAGCGACGCGCCGGGGCGGATCATGGGCGTGCGCTTCTACAAGGGCCCGGGCAACACGGGCACGCACACCGGCAGCCTGTGGACGGCGTCTGGCTCGCTGCTGGGCACCGTCACCTTCCAGAACGAGACGGCCTCCGGCTGGCAGGAGGCGCGCTTCACCACGCCGGTCACCATCGCGGCCGACACGAACTACGTCGTCTCGTACTACGCGCCCGCCGGGCACTACGCGGTGACGGGCAACGGCTTCGCGTCCGCGCTGGACGTGCCGCCCCTGCACGCAGAGGCCACCAGCAACGGCCTCTACCGCTACGGCAGCACCAGCGGCTTCCCGACGAACTCGTTCAACGCGAGCAACTACTGGGTGGACGTGGCCTTCCAGCCCAACGACACCACGCCCCCGCGCGCGCCCACCAACCTCACCGCCGTGCCCAACTCGCCCACCGCCATCGACCTGACCTGGTACGCGTCCGTGGACGGCAGTGGCGAGGTGCAGGGCAACGCCCGTTGGCACCTGGTGTACCGGAACAACGAGCTCATCGCGGAGCTGCCCGGCACCACGCTGCGCTACCGCGACACCGGCCGGACGCCCTCCACCGCGTACAACTACGCCGTGCGCGGCCGTGATGCCGCCGGCAATCTCAGCCCGTCCTCCACGATCGTCCTCGGCACCACGCTCCCGAACATGGCCTGCAACCCCTGCAGCCTGTGGAACTCCGTGACGGGCAACCCGCAGTTCGAGAACGCCGACACCACCCCGGCGGAGATCGGCGTGAAGTTCCGCACGGACGTGGCGGGCACGGTGACGAAGGTTCGCTACTACAAGGGCAGCACCGACAACGGCCCGCACGTGGGCCACCTGTGGAGCGCCACCGGCACGCTGCTGGCCACCACGGAGACGACTCCCGCGGAGACGGGCTTCGGCTGGCGCGAGCTGGCCTTCCCCACGCCGGTGACCCTGGCCGCGAACACGACCTACGTCGTGTCGTATTTCGCCACGGGCGGGCGCTACGCCATCACCACGAACTACTTCAACACCGCGGGCGTGGACATGCCCCCGCTGCACGCGCCCTCCACCGTGGAGGCCAGCGGCAACGGCGTGCGCAACCTCAACGGCAGCGCGTTCCCCACGGAGGCGTGGCTCAACACCAACTTCTGGGTGGACGTGACGTTTGTCCCCTCGCAGCCCAGCGGCCCCGCGACGGTGGACCTGGCCGTGACGCAGTCGTTCCCGGACGGCACGGGCGCCAACGGTGACGTGCTCTTCTACGACATCACCGTGACGAACAATGGCCCGGCGACCGCCACTGACGTCGTGCTCGACGTTCCGATCCCCGCGGGCTTGAACTACTTCTTCTACTCCGCGACCACGCCGGGCATGAACGGCAGCCACTGCGGGTTCTTCAGCGATCTGCAGTGTGGCGCCCCCACCCTGGCGCCTGGTGCGAGCTTCACCATCCACGTGCAGGCCATCCCCTTCGGCACCGGGACGTTCACCAGCCAGGCCACCATCTCGGCCTCGCAGGCGGACTTCGTGCCCGGCAACAACACCCACGCGCTGCCCATCCCCGTGGGCCCGTCCACCAACCTCGTCACCTTCGACACCTTCCCCGGCCAGGACGAGACCTTCAACGGCCCGCACGGCCCCATCCACTTCGGCTCCAACCGCTGGTACATCGCGTCGCCCTGGGGCGGGTTCGACACGAAGAGCGTGTCGTTCAACGGCGGCGGCCTCACCCAGGCCAACCTGTCCTTCTTCGGCCAGCGGCGCGTCCTGGGCCTGGATGCCTTCACGTGGGACACCGGCGCCACGCTTACCCTGAAGTGTCTCGACCAGCCCGCTCTCACCTTCCCCCTGACGGCGGGCGAGATTACGCATGTGGTGCCGACCTGGCAGACGCCCTGCTCGATTCTCACCGTGACGACGTCCAACGGCTGGGACACGAACTTCGACAACCTGGAGCTGTCACCGCTGCCCTGAGCCCGTGAGACATGGGAGGGCGGGTATGCTTCAGGGATGCCCGCCGCTCCCCTGCTCCTGAGTGCAGCGACGTCCCTGTTCGCCATGACGTGGCTCCTCGCGGCGGCGCCGTTCTCCGTCGCGGTGGAGTCCGCGGGCTTCACCGTCCAGTCCGACGGCCCTCGGCCCGGCGAGGAGTTCCCCGGCTTTCCCCTGCCCCGGAGAAGTTCTCCCGCCTGACGCTCGTCCAGCAGCAGCGCCATGAGGCCCGGCGCAGCTGCCACCCACACTGACGCGGGCCTACGACGGCCGCGCATCCGAGCACGCGGCGGCACGCGAGCGCAGCAGCGCCTGTTCCTTCACATTGCGCGTGAGCGACGCGGCCCGCTCGAACTCCGCCCGGGCCTCCTTCAGGCGCCCCAGCTTCTGGAGCAGGTCGCCGCGCACGGCGGGCAGCAGGTGGTAGTGCTTGAGCGACGGCTCGGCCACGAGCTGGTCCACCAGCTCCAGCCCCACCGCGGGACCGAACGCCATGGACAGGGCGACGGCACGGTTCAGCTCCACCACCGGCGACGGTGTGAGCTGGACGAGCAGCGCATAGAGCGCCGCGATGCGCGGCCAGTCCGTCTCCTCCGGCGTGCGCGCCCGCGCGTGGCACGCGGCGATGGCGGCCTGCACCGTGTAGGGCCCCGCCGCGCCAGCCTTCCCCGCGCGCTCCAGCGCCGCGAGTCCCCGGCGGATGAGGAGCTGATCCCACAGCGCGCGATTCTGCTCCAGGAGCAGCACGGGCTCGCCCGAAGGCCCCACGCGCGCGCGGGCCCGCGACGCTTGAATCTCCATCAGCGCCACCAACCCGTGCACCTCCGGCTCGCCCGGCGCCAGCTCCGCGAGGATGCGGCCCAGCCGCAGCGCGTCCTGACAGAGCTCCGGGCGCATCCAGCCGTCACCGGCGGTCGCCGCGTAGCCCTCGTTGAAGATGAGGTAGACGACCTCCAGCACCGACGCCAGCCGCGCCGCCAGCTCCTCGCCCCGGGGCACCTCGAAGGGGACGCCCTTCTCCGCCAGCGTCCGCTTGGCCCGCACGATGCGCTGGGCCACCGTGGGCTCCGGCACCAGGAACGCGCGGGCGATTTCATCCGTCGTCAGGCCGCCCAAAAGCCGCAGCGTGAGCGCCACCCGCGCCTCCGGGGACAGCACCGGGTGGCAGGAGGTGAAGATGAGGCGCAACAGGTCGTCGCCGACGTCGTCGTCCAGGGCCGCGTCCAGGTCTGGCACCTCCGCCTCCTCCAGCCCGTGGCCCAGCTCTTCGTGCTTGCGCGCGAGCAGCTTGTGCCGGCGCATCTCGTCGATGGCACGGCGCTTCGCGGTGGCCATGAGCCAGGCGCCCGGGTTCTCCGGCACGCCCGACACGGGCCACTTCTCCAGCGCGGCCACCAGCGCGTCCTGCGCCAGCTCCTCCGCCTGCCCCACGTCGCGCACCATGCGCGCAAGCCCGGCGATGAGCCGGGCGGACTCGATCCTCCACACCGCGTGCACCGCGGCCTGCGCCTTGGAAACCGTCACGGCGCGAACTCAATCAAATGCACGTCGAATGGGCGCCCTGGAAATCGACACGGGGTGCGATTTCGCTCGAAACAGCACGGCCCCGGGCCTCCCCCTTCAAGGAGGAAGCCCGGGGCCGTCACCTCACGCCCGCGCCCCTGCGTTGGAGACGCTGGAGGCGCTGGCGCCTTCCACCACCGGTTCGTACGTCCCCAGGCGCATGCTGGCCTGGGCGCGTCCCTGGGTACGGCCACGCAGCGACGTCACGTAGCCGAACAGGCGTGCCATGGGCACACGCGCGGACACGCACCGCGCCGGCCCCCTCGCCTCCATCCCCAGCAC
>NZ_RAWK01000153.1 GCF_003612165.1 Corallococcus aberystwythensis
GTGTGGCCGCCCGCGCCCGAGCAGCAGGCCCGCGCGGCCCAGGCCGGCACGCCGACCCCGCCGCCCGTTCCCCCGGCGCCCCGGGGCGAGCCGTCGTTCATCATCTTCAGCAACCCCGCGTCCACCCCGGGCGCGAACCGTCCGCGCGCGCAGGAGCCCGCTCCCATCCCGGGTGCCTCCAACGCGCCGGATGCCGCCGTGCCGGAATGGACGCTGCCCCAGGCCCGCTCCGCGCTGCGTGAGGCGACGCGGGACCTGGACCGCCTGTTGGATGTGGCGCTGCGCTTCGGCCGCCGCACGTTCGACTACGTGGCCGCCTTCGCCGTCGTGCGTGGCGCCGCCGGAGGCTGGGACGCGCGCGGCGAAGGGCTGGACGCGAACGCCCTGTCCCTCGTCTCCATCCCCCTGGACGCGAGCAGCGTCTTCCGCACCGTCGCCGTCACGCGCGGCAGCTACGCGGGCCCGCTGCCGCCGGACGCGCTCACGCGGCACTACCTGGAGCTCTTCGGCCGCCAGGCCCCGCGCACCGTCTTCCTGTACCCGGTGGAGGTGAAGGGCCGCCTCGTGGCCATCCTCTACGGCGACTGCGGCCAGAAGCCGATGAGCCAGCGCCGGCTGAGCGACTACATCCTGTTCTGCCAGGACCTGCCGGCCGCCTTCCAGGACCTCATCCTCTTCCGCAAGCAGCGCGTGTCCGAGCTGCGCGCGCCCGAAGAGGACATCACCATCGACGTGGACGTGCCCGGCTTCCCGGCCCCCGTCCAGCCCGCGCCCGCGCCCGCCGTGGTGGCGGGCCTGGGGTGGAACCCCGTCTTCGGCCGGGGCGGCGTGGCCAACCTGGGCCGTGCCGCCGCCCTGCCCCCGCGCGTGCTGTCCCCGGAGGAGCGCCCGCCCCCGGACTTCACGCCGCTCCTGCGCCGGCTCACCGGTCCGGACGCGTCCCAGCGCTCCAGCGCCATCGCGGAGCTGGCCCGTTCACCGGAGGCCAGCGCCCGGGTGCTCGCGCAGCACTTCCCCGGCCCCACCGCCTGGAGCCGGCTGCCCGTCGTGGAGCTGCCGGAGGCGGACGAGCTGGGCCCCATCCCCGCCGCCCTGTCGCGCCTGGGCCGTCCCGCGGCCGTCGCGCTGGCGCCGCTGCTGGATTCGAACGACGCGGACACGCGCTACCTGGCGCTGCTCACCGCGGGCAACCTGCCCTACGCGGAGCTGGTGGACGGCGTGCTGCGCGGCCTGTTCGACATGGAGCCGGACATCTCCAGCGCCGCGCGGATCGCCGCCGCCGCCCTCAAGCATCTGCCGCGCCTGGACGCGTCCCTGCGCGACCTGCGCCAGGAGCTGGCCAGCCGGGACGCCCTGCGCCGCTCGCTGGCGGCCCGCGCGCTGGGCACGCTGCACGACCGCGACGCCATCGAGGGCCTCATCAACCTCACCGGCAGCGACGACGCGATGTGCGCGCAGGCCGCCGCGGAGGCGCTGCGCGAAGTCACCCGCGCCACGCTGGGCCTCCAGCCGCGCCAGTGGTCGGCGTGGTGGGCGGAGAACCGCAGCCGCCGCCGCGCGGACTGGCTGGTGGCCGCGCTGCGCCACCGCGAGCTGGACGTGCGGCTCGCCGCCATCGAGGAGCTGAGCCGCGCCCTGCACGACACGCTGGGCTACTACGCGGACGCGCCGGACGCGGAGCGCGAGGCCGCGGTGCGGCGCTGGGAGTCCGCGGCGGTGGACCCCGCCAACGCCCGCCGGTTGGGCATGCTCTGAGCCACGGAGGCGCGCGATGACGGGCGCCATGTGGCTCAGCCTGCTGGCGTGCGCGGGGCACCACGCCCTCGCACGCATCACGCTTGCCGTCGTGCGGAGCCCCAGAGGCGCGCGATGACGGGCGCCATGTGGGTCAGCCTGCTGGCGTGCGCGGGGCAACTGGCCCTCGCCGGCATCGCGCTCGCCCGCGTGGGCAGGAGTCCCCTCGCGCTGCCGCTGTCGCTCCTGTCCATCGCGCTGTCCTCCTGGAACTTCTCCGCCTTCGGGCTCGCGCGCTCCGGGGACTCCGGCTGGCGGTTGATGGGCTTCGCCGCGGCGCTGATGACGCTGCCGTGCGCGGTGCACTTCATCCTCGCGTTCGTGGGCCGCCGCCGCCGCTCCGCCCGGGTGCTGTACGGCACCTACGCGGTGATGAGCGCGCTCGCGCTGACCATGCTCGTGGCCATGGGCGTGCCCGCGCTGGAGGAGCGCATCAACACCTTCCGCTTCGGGCTCGTGGTCGCCCTGGGCGTCATTCCCATCCTCACCACGGGCTTCGTGCTGCTCACGCGCCACCTGCGCCGCGCGGGCTCCGCGGACGAACGGGCCCGCGCGGGCCTGGTGCTGCTGGGCCTGGCGCTGCTCGTCGCGTTGCTGCTCACGGACCTGGCGGCGGACATGGCCCTGCCCGTGCCGAAGCTGGGCAACGTGGGCACCCTCCTGGGCCTGCCGGTGATGGCCACCGCGTCCTTGCGCTTCCAGCTCTTCGGCCAGGACTCGCGCGCCACGAGCGCGGCGGTGCACGCGGTCGTGCTCGCGCTGGTGGGCGTGCTCGCCTACCTCGCGCTCTTCCGCGTCTTCGCCGCCGAATCCGGGGCGCTCGTCGTGGGCACCACCGCCATCACCTTCGCCCTGCTCGCGGCGGCGCGAAGGGTCGTCACCGGCTTCGTCACCCAGCGCCAACGCCTGGAGCAACTGGCCACGCTGGGGCGCTTCTCCGCGCAGATGGCGCACGACCTGAAGAACCCCATCGCCGCGCTCAAGGGCGCCGCGCAGTACCTCAAGGAAGAGCACGCGCGCGGCCACTCCTGGGACGCGCACGGGGACTTCCTGGACCTGCTGCTGGAACAGGTGGAGCGCCTGGACCGCGTGGCGGGCACGTACCAGCGCCTCGCGCGGGTCGAACCGCTGCGCCGGCCGCTGGACCTGAACCGGCTGGTGGAAGGCGTGCTGTCGCTCCAGGCCTTCGCGACACCGGGAGCGGTGGCGCTCCAGAAGGACCTCGCCCCCCACCTGCCTGAATGCGCGGCGGACGAGGACCTGCTCGCCAACGCGCTGGAGAACCTGGTGCGCAACGCCTTCGAGGCCATGCCCGCGGGCGGAACCCTCACCGTGCGCACGCGGCAGGACGGCGACGCGGTGGTGGTGGAGGTACAGGACACCGGCACCGGCATGGACGCGCGCACGCGGGAGCGCGCCTTCGACGACTTCTTCACCACCAAGGCGACGGGCAGCGGCCTGGGGCTGGCCTTCGTGCGGCGCGTGGCGGAGGCGCACGGCGGCACCGCGTCCCTGACGAGCGGCGAGGGCCATGGCACCATCCTCCGCCTGCGCCTGCCGGCAACGACCGTCCCCACGGTCCTGGCATCCGAGGGAGAAGCCGCGTGAGCGACACACTGAAGGGCCACGTCCTGGTGGTCGACGATGATCCCGCGCTCATCAAGGTACTGGGCGCGCTGCTCACCCAGGCGGGCCTCACCCCGCATCCCGCCTCGAACGCGAAGGACGCCCTGGCCCTGCTCGCGCGCCGGCCCATCGACGTGGTCTTGAGCGACGTGCGCATGCCGGGCATGAGCGGCATGGAGCTGCTCGCGGAGGTGGGACGCGGCTGGCCGGACGTGCCCGTGCTGCTGATGACGGCGCATGGCACCGTGCCGCTCGCGGTGGAGGCGATGAAGGCGGGCGCGGCGGACTTCGTGCTCAAGCCCTTCGACCGGGAGGAGCTGCTCTTCACGCTGAAGAAGGCGCTGCTCCAGGCGAGCAACACGCCCCAGCCCGCACGAGGCGAGGGCAAGGCGCTGGACAGCCTGTTGATGGGCTCAAGCCGCGCGATGACGGAGGTGAAGTCGCTGCTGGTGAAGGCCGCCCAGGGCACCGCCACCGTGCTGCTCCGGGGCGAGTCCGGCACGGGCAAGGAGCTGGCCGCGCGGGCCCTGCATGAGAACAGCCCCCGGCGCGCGGGGCCGTTCGTGAAGCTGCACTGCGCGGCGCTCCCGGACACGCTCTTGGAGAGCGAGCTGTTCGGCTATGAGAAGGGCGCCTTCACCGGCGCGGCGACGCGCAAGCCCGGCCGCGTGGAGCTGGCGCACGGCGGCACGCTGTTCCTCGACGAGATTGGGGACGTGTCCCCCGCCGTGCAGGTGAAGCTCCTGCGCGTGCTCCAGGAGCGCGAGTTCGAACGGCTGGGCGGCACGCAGACCGTGAAGGTCGACGTGCGCTTCGTCGCGGCCACGCATCAGGCGCTGGAGGACGGCGTGCGCCGGGGCACCTTCCGCGAGGACCTCTTCTACCGGCTCAACGTGGTGCCCCTCTGGCTGCCCACGCTGCGCGAGCGGCCGGAGGACATCGCGCTCCTCGCCCGCCACTTCCTGGACGTGCACGCGAAGACCAACGGCCGGCCGCCCTTCACGCTGAGCGAGGACGGCCTGCGCGCTCTCCAGACCCAACCGTGGCCCGGCAACGTGCGCCAGCTGCAGAACTTCCTGGAGCGGCTGGTGGTGCTCTCCGACGGGCCCGTGCTCACCGGCGCGGACGTGGCGCGCGAGCTCTCACGCCAACCCGGCATCGCGCCCGCACCTGTCGCCGCGCCCCTTCCTCCATCCCCGTCCGACTCCGTCACGCTGGAGTCGCGGCGCAAGGACGTGGAGAAGGAGGCGCTGGTGGATGCGCTGAAGCGCGCGGGTGACAACCGCACGCTGGCGGCGCGGCTGCTCGGGGTGAGCCGGCGCACGCTCTACAACAAGCTGGAGGAGCACGGCCTGCTGTAGGGCAGGCGTCCGTGTACGGCCCGGGCGTCCAGGCCTATGCTGCTTCGCGCGCGTACTCCCTCGACGTGCCAACGTGCCTCACCCGAGCCCCCCTCCCGGCCCGCAAGGGTTGGCTGACACGAAGGAGCAACGCCCCATGCCCCAGACCCTCGCCAGCCGCGTGAGCGGCCCCGTCTACACGCCCGACGACGCGGGCCATGCACCGGAGTGCGCTGGCTTCAACGTGCTGGTCCACCACACGGCTCCGTACGTGGTGGCGGTGAGGTCCACGCAGGACGTGGCGGAAACCATCCGCTTCGCCCGCGAGAACCAGCTGCCCGTCGCCGTGCAGGCCACGGGGCACGGGACGTACGCGCCGGTCACCTCCGGCGTACTCATCTCCACGAAGGCGCTGAACCAGGTGAGCATCGACGCGGCGACGCGCATCGCCACCATTGGCGCGGGCGCGCGCTGGGAGCCGGTCATCGCGGAGGCCGCGAAGCACGGCCTGGCCCCCATCGCCGGCTCGTCCACGAACGTGGGCGTGGTGGGCTACCTGCTGGGCGGCGGCCTGGGGCCCCTGGTGCGCAGCCACGGCGTCAGCTCCGACTACGTGGTCGGCTACACGCTCGTCACCTCCGACGGTGAGACGGTGGAGGCAAGCGCCGAGCACCACCCGGACCTCTTCTGGGGCCTGCGCGGCGGCAAGAGCGGCTTCGGCATCGTGACGCAGGTGAAGGTGAAGCTGGTGGAGCTGCGCTCGCTCTACGCGGGGAGCCTCTTCTTCGCGGAGGAGCACATCGAGGCCGTGCTGCGCGGCTGGGTGAAGTGGACGTCGGAGGCGGACGCGCGCGTGTCCACGAGCATCGCCGTGATGCGCTTCCCGCCGTTCGACTTCATCCCGCCTCCGCTGCGCGGCCGCACGGTCATCAACCTGCGCTTCGCATACCCGGGCTCCACGGAAGAGGGCGCGAAGCTCGCGGCGCCCCTGCGCGCGCTGGCCCCCGTGTACCTGGACATGCTGAGCGAGCTGCCCGCGTCCCAGATGGCGCGCATCCACAATGATCCGGATCAGCCCAGCCCCGCGTGGACGAACGGCATGATGCTGACCCACGTGGACCAGGACTTCGCCACCACGGTGCTGCCTCACGTGGGCGCGGGCGTGCAGACGCCGTACTTCATGCTGGAGGTGCGGCACCTGGGCGGCGCCAGCTGGCGGGACGTGGCGGGCGGCTCGGCGGTGGGGGGCCGCGGCGGCAACTTCGTCATCGGCCTGGTGGGCATGCACCCGCCGCTCTTCGACACGGTGCTGCCCGGCGCGACGGAGGGCCTGCGCGCGGAGCTGACGCCGTGGCTGTCGACGGAGATGACCATCAACTTCATGGGCAAGGCCCGCTCCGCGGAGCACTTCGACAGCGCGTGGCCGGACGCCATCCGCGCGAAGCTCAAGGAAGTGCGCGGCAAGTACGACCCGCACCAGCTCTTCGCGAAGTAGGGCTCAGGGGGCCATCGTCTCCAGCGCGTCCAGCTCCTCCTGGAACGCGGCGACGAGGGTCCCCGGGTCGGGCACGCGTGACGCATCCGAGGCCACGCCCACGGTCACCTGCCCCGCGTAGCTGAAGAGGCTGACCCCCAGGCCCACGTGACCGGCCTGGGGGACCCAGAACGTGAGTCCCGCGAGCCGGCTGCCCGCGAGCGACACCGGCTGGCGGGGACCGGGCACGTTGGTGGCGACGAGCGACGCCTTGGTGCCAATCACATCCACGACAGCGCGCTCCAGCGCGGCGGGCGTGCGGCCCAGGAGCTCCAGCATCCCGGACATCACCACCGCTTCCGGCGAGCGCTTGAGGTGCTCCATCCGCTTCGCCACTTCGCGAAGCCTTCGGCGGGGCTCCGCCAGGTGCACGGGGAGCCGCAGGAACACCACGCCGAAGTGGTTGCCCAGCTCGCGAGGCACCGGCGCGTCCAGCGGCCTCAGGTTCACGGGCACCAGCGCGTGCACGTCCTCCAGCGGCGCGTCCCGCGAGGCCAGGTAGCGCCGCAGCGCCCCTGTCAGCGCCGTGAGCAGCACGTCGTTCACCGTGCCGCCCAGGGTCCGGCCCACGGCCTTCACCCGCTCCAGCGCGATGGGCTCCGACCACGCGGCGAGCTTCCGGTTCCCCAGCGGCCCACGCAGAGGAGAGCGGGGGTCGGGAGGCAGCACGAGCAGCTTCCCCAGCGCCGCCGCGCCCTTCGCGCCGTCGCGCACCAGGTCACCCGCGAGGATGGGCTCGCGCACCAACTCCGCGCCCTTGCGCAGCGCGGAGCGGGCGCCGCGGGCCAGCCGCATCCATCCCGGAGCCCGGAGCTGCCGCGCGTCCTCGGAGGGGAGGCCCTCATCCCCCTCCTCCCGCGCCACCGTGCGCGCAGGAGTCCCCGCCGCGTCCACCGGATCCGTGAGCGACAGCAGCACGCGCGCGAGCGCGATGCCGTCCGCCATGCAGTGGTGCAGCCGCGCGAGCAGCACGTCCCCGCCCGGCGCGCCCCGCACCAGGTGGAAGTGCCACAGCGGACGCGAGCGCTCCAACGGCACGCCCAGCCAGTCCCCGACGAGCGCCTCCAACCCCGCGCGCCCCGCCGCCTCCGGCACGCGCAGCGTGGACAGGTGCTCCTCCAGGTTGAAGTCCGGCGCGTCCTCCCAGTGCGGCGCGCCCAGCGGTCCGGACACCACGCGCTGCCGGAAGCGCGGGTAGCGCTCCACCAGCCGCTCCTGCAACACCGCGCGCAGCCGCTCGCCGACCACGGCGCCGTCGAACCACAGCACCGCGGTGATCATCATCAGGTTCGCGGGCTCCTCCATCTGGAGCCACGCCGCGTCCATGCTCGCCATCCGCTCGCGGCCTGCCATGGCGTCTTCTCACCCGTGCGCCCCCGTGGGGGCAAGGTCCTCCTTACGGCTTGGGTTGCGGCTCCGGCGCCTCCTGCTTCTCCCGCTCGAACTGGAACGTCTGCCGGGTGGCGCCCGGCACCGTGAGGACGAGCGAGTCCTTCTCCTCGATGGCGTACGTGAACTCCCCGCCCTTGAACTTCCCCTTCGACAGGGGCACCACGCGCTCCTTGCCGCACACCGGACCCACGGCCTGTCCGTCATTCGTGCGCAGCGCCAGGTGCTTCTTGTCCTTCACCTCCACCCGGCCCCACGCGCGCACGTCCAGCGTGCTGCCGCGCCCCAGCGTCGCGTCATCCAGCTTGGTGCGCAGCACGAAGCACCCGTTGGGCGTCAGTTGCAGCGCCCGCGCGTAGTCGGACCGGGGCTGCACGTCGATGCGCTCCTCCGCGCCCTGGTCCACGTCCGGGATGCTCGCCGCGGACAGCACCCACGTGCCCACCAGCTCCTGCGGGACCGGGGTGCCCTTGGGGGCCTTGTCGCCCTCGCACGGGTTGGACGCCAGCTTCTCCGGGCTCTTGGGCGCGGGCTCGAAGGACTTCTCACAGGTGAGCCCGCACGACTTCGCCGCGCACACCGTGTCGTCCGGCGCGCAGGCCGCCTTGCTCGTGCAGGACTTCAGCCGCTTGAGCGCGTCCTCGCACCCCTCGCGCATGCACTTGTCGACGCACTCCGCGTCGATGCACTCCGACACGCAGACCCAGTTGGTGCGGCCACACACGCCCGCCACGGTGCGGGGGGACTGGGCCGCCGCGGGCAGCGCGGCAACGGACACGAGGAGCAGGACGAGGAGCCGGAACGGTCGCATGTGGAGTGCAAGCTAGGCAGTGCGCCCACCTGCGGCGACACCCGGAGGCAGCATGGCTGTCCACCGGGCATCACTCCGGGCTCCGGCACTGCCGTCAGGTGAACTGCCACCGCCAGGTGCGCGGGTCGGACGGGTTGGGCAGCTCCAATTCGAAGTCCAGCGTGTCGTAGCGGCTGAACTCGCGAGGCTCCACGCGCAAGAGCGTCATCGCCGTGGTGTTGCGCTCGCGCAGCGGGGACACGTTGAAGGCCAGCTCCGCGTCGAAGAAGGCCTTGTAGAACAGGCAGAAGCCGTCCACCCGCCCGTCCTCCTCCACCGGCCGCCGGATGCGCACGCGCGAAGGCAGCCCGTCCGCGCGCATCGTCTCCAGGTCGAACGCGAACGCGGGCTCCGGCTCGCACAGCAGGTGGTCCACTTCGTAGGAGCGCACCATGCGCGTGAAGTACGACGGGCTCATCGCCTCGCGCAGCGACTGGAGGCAGCGGAAGTCCACGTGGGGCAATTGCTGCGTCCAGATGAACGGGACGCACGCCTCCTCGCGCAATTGCACGGGCTCCACGAAGACCTCGAAGCGGTTGGGCAGGATGCGGCCCCCGGGTTTGAGCAGGCGCGAGCGCAGGTCCAGCATCCGCGGCACGAGCCCCGCGTCGAGCAGCGCGTCTCCCATGAGTTCGTGCAGCAGCACGTCCACCTTCTCCTGCGGCTGGAAGTGCCAGGTGGGCTCACGCACGAAGTCGATGCGGTCCAGGCCGTTGCGGCGGGCCACCCACTGCGTGGTGTCCAGCAGGCGCGACTCATCCACCGCGTACAGCTTGCGCGGGTGCTGGTGCGCGGCCAGGAAGGTGCGCAGGCCGGTGCCGGCCTTCACGTCCACCACCACCTGGTTGGGGCGCACGTAGCGCTCCACCGCGCGGCGCCACACCTCCACGCGCTGCGGATCCGCCAGCAGGGAGTCTTGTGGCGAGGGACTGGACAGGGCCAGGCTGTTGGGCGCGTGCCGGCGGTGCAGGTGGGACACGAGCGGCAGGTGGCTGAGACGCGAGCGCAGGTCCATCAATGCCTGACGTGGCAGATCGAGCAGATTCGGCATGGCTTCCCCCCGGAAGGCCGTGACTGGCCCGACAAGGACGCGGCCGACCACCCCGTCCCCCGGAACCAGGACTCCGAACGATGCGGGAATTCCGGGTTCCGACCCAATCCGTCCCAGGGGCCGCCCACTGTCCCCGAGTGAACGCCCGCCCCAGCTCCGGGTCGCGATCCACTCGCCCCGCCTCCCGACAATCCCTCAAAGCGGGAGCAACCAGGAGTGTCCGTGCATGACAGTTCGAGCGTCCCTCCGGGCGGGCAAGAAAACGGGGGGAAGGCGTTTTTCCAGCAAAGCCTCTACTCCGCGAGCCCAGCTGGCGGACGCGAGGCCGGATGCCGGTCATGCCCGTGGATGGACCCAGGTCTTGTCGGAAGAGGGGGCACGGATGATGCGAGCCATGGAGTCGCGGACGCAGGGCGGGCGTGAGCGGTCGGGCGCCGTCGCGGGCGGGGCGCGCTGGGAGGCGCAGCCGTGGCGGCTTCAGCTCCAGGACGTGCGGGCGCGTGAGCACCGGGTGTCGCGGTCCGCGCTGGTGGCGGCGCTCCTGGCGGAGGGCTTCACGGTGGAGGCGGACGTGGCGGAGTTCGCCGGGGCGCTGGAGGACCGGGCGTCGCTCAGCATCGGGCAGGTGCTGCGGTTCGTGGACAGCGTGCGGGTGCGCATGGCGCTGGCGTGCACGGACGACGAGGTGTTGCAGCTGGCCTACCTGCGCCGCAACGCGGAGGAGCTGGCGGAGCGGATGATTGACTGGGCCAACACGGGGCGGCTGCCGGCGTAGGGCAGGCGGGCGCCTTCGCGGACGTTGGTGGTGGGCGTCCCGGGTGGGAGTGCCTTGACAGGGACGGTGGGTCGCTTTCAGGTGGGGGCATGCTCGCCCTTGCTCTTGCCGCCACGCTGGCGGCCGCACCCGCGCCCCGCGTCGCCGCCTCGACGGTGACGGTCCTCCACATCCCCCAGCTCGACCAGGCGCAGGGGTTGAACGCGTTCCTGACGCGGGCGGGGGCGTACTCCCAGATGCTGAACCCGGCGTCGTGGAGTGGGGAGCTGCACCCCATCCTGCCGCTCGACCTGGCGAAGCCGGAGGCGATGGAGGCGATGGGCATCGACGCGACGGGGCCCCTGTCCGTGTCCATGCGGAAGGACGGCCGCATCGCGTGCACGCGGGTGAAGGACGCGAAGGTGTTCCAGGAAGCCACGGCGAACGTGCTCGCGCGCAGCGGCGACGTGAAGGCGGGCACGGTGAAGGGCGTGACGACGCTGCGCGCGCCCAGCGCCTCGGGCGGCTTCGGGGGCTACGTCATCAAGGGCCAGGAGGCGTGCGCCTTCCTGAGCACGGACTCGGACGACGCGCTCCGCAAGGAGGCCGCGAAGCTGGTGGCGCAGAAGGCCCCGGCGGCGGACGCTCGGATGGCCACGGTGCCGGGCGTGCTGTTCGTGTCCACGAAGGACGGCGTGGTGGCGCTGGACGGCACGGCCACGGGGCTGAAGGTGGAGGGCACGGCGACGAAGCTGCCCCTGCCGCCCTTCCAGGCCAAGGGCACCAGCCCCTACGGGGCCATGTCCCCCGCGGGCCTGCTGTTCGCGCGAGCGCAGGTGGCGCCCACGGGCGTGGCGCAGGCGGTGGACTCCGTGGCGGACGCGGTGCGGACGGTGTGTCCCACGTGCCCCGCGGAAGACGTGAAGGCGGTGACGGACGCGCTGGCGAAGCAGCTGACGGGGCAGGTGTTGTTCGGGGTGGACTCGGTGGCGGTGAAGGGTTCGCTGCGCAAGCCGGAGGTGCGCTTCTTCGCGGCGAAGCAGGCGCTGGCGGCGGAGGTGACGGACGCGGCGGCGGTGAAGGCGGCGCTGGCCCCGCTGGCGAAGTTCCCCGGCGCGAAGGCGCTGGAGGACGGCTACGCGATGGAGGCCAAGGGCGGCAGCGTCTACGTGCGGCTCAAGGGCAAGCAGCTGGTGTTCGGCAACGACTCCACGGTGACGCAGGCAATGCTCGCGTCCCTGCCGGAGAAGGGCGGGCCGCTGAAGCGCGCGGTGGAGTTCACGTTGGACCCCAAGAAGCTGGCGCGAGGCCTGTCCCAGGTGTCGCTGATGGACGTGATGGGCGACGAACGCCTGGCCGCGTTCTTCGGCGCGAGCACGGAGCTGGGTCCCCTGCTCGCCAAGAGCGACAGCATCACCGGTTGGCTGGACAGTGCACCCAATGGTTCTCACCGGTTCCAGATGAACTGGTCGCTGCCGGAGAAGAACTGAGACCTATGCCTCCCGGATCGTGACCGCGTGGGAGAGCTGGCCCCTGGCGCACGTCCAGACAATCTTGTTTGCCTTCTCCATGTTCGTCACCTCATAGGACTGGAGATGCATGTCGATCAGTCTGTAGTTCAAGACGTCGCCCAGGTCCGCGCGGAACTCCTCCAGTGACTCCGCGAAGGGCGCGTTGTCCTCGGCGACGTCCCTGGCCACGGTGACGAATTCTTCAAGAAAGGCGGACTGCATCTCCTTGGAGTCCACGTTGTCATCCGTGACTCCAGACTGGAGCGCGGCGAACGCCAGCGAGCAGCACATGCGCCAGTCCACGATGGGGCCTTCCTCGCTCTTGTTGCCCCAGAACTCGAATCCACGCCGATACCGGACGCGTGCGAGTGACTCCTTCCGCATGAACTGGAACTTGTTCACCTGATCCAGATCCCGGTCGGCATTGAGATGCCCGGAGTCACCCACGCGCACCGAGGTGAAGTTCGCCTTGAGGGTGAAGTCCGCGAGCTTCTTCTGGAGTGCCTGGGCCAGCTGCCCGGACAGGCTGTCGCTGAAGAGGCTGTCCTGGGTGACCTGGGACTCGTAGCCGACCGTGGGTCGTCCGGCGAAGCAGATGCACAGCGCGATGCTCCAGCGGATCGACGTGTCCTTGAAGGCAGAGGTGATCCGGTGGATGTGGTCGGCGATGTTCTGGTTCCGCACGCCCAGCTTCGTGCCGGTCGCACCTCCCGCGACGAGCCCGCGGTTCTCGTTGTACTGGCCATGTCCAGCGACCAGGATCTTGATGTGGCTTGAGCTGAAGCTCGAGAGCCGTCCCCTGATGAACTGGGTGGCGTCGAAGAGCGACTTGTTCGGCTCGCTCATGTCGCAGACAAAGCCAGCGGGGTCCTTCACCCGGTAGGACTTGAAGTATTTCAGGCCATGGGCGGAGTCGGTCTTGGCATCGACATACTTCTTCAGGTGGGAGGTCATGACGCTGGACATGTCCTCCTCCAGCACCGAGTAATCGAGAACGACGTAGCCGTCTTTCATGGACGCCCAGGATACCGGAACGCCAACGGCCCTCTCCAGGGACCCCTACTTGCGCACCAGCTCCACCTGCATGCCCAAGAGCTTGCGGCCCTCGCCGGTGGAGCCGCACATCGCGCCGTCCGTGAGCGGTCCCATGGGGCGCTCCATGCCCTCCACCTTGCACCAGTAGCGCACGGTATACAGATGCGCCCCCTCGCCGCGCAGCCGGATGCCGAAGGCCTCCAGGCGCCGTGCTTCGCCCTGCGTCCCACAGGGCGTGCCCTCCGGCAGCCACCCCGAGTCACCGAGGTCCTGGAGGTGGCACTGGTACGCCAACTGCACGGCCTTCATGGGGCGCTTCAGGTGCAACTCGAACTGCTCGATGCGCTTGGGCTGCGTGGGCAGCCACGTGGCCCGGCTGGAGGTCTGGTTGCCGATGTCCTCGCTGTGCACCGTGCCCACCAACGTCACCGTCTTCGAGGGAGCGGCACTCAGCGTCGACGCCAACATCATTCCAACCAGCAGGCTCTTCATGGGGCTTCCTTGTGGGAGACACCCGTCCGGACGCGGTTGGAGTGGACCTATTCAGCCGGTTCGCTACGCCGTCCGCTACCGGAACGCATCCACGACGTAGGCCGCCGCGGTGGAGCCTTCGAGGATCGCCATCCCAGGCTTCGAGTCAGGACTCTTCCGCATCTGGTCCTGGCTGAGCCGGGCCACGGCACAGATGGGGAACTTCTCGCTGTCCGGTGGATGGGCCTCGTAGTACCGGATGACGACCTGCGGACCGCTGGTCCAGACCTGTCCGTACAAGCGGGTCGTCGCCTCCAGCGTGCCGAAGTCCTCCTCGAGGATGCTTTCAATCGGACCGTCGTAGAGCGTGGGACGGCGTGAGCCAATCTGGTTCGCGTCGAGTTCCACCAACTGCGCATCGCCTACACGCAGCTTCAAGGCCCGCATCGTCCGCTTGGCCTCCTCCGAGCACTCCTGCGGACCGGGAGTGCCATCCGGGCGCAGCGACACACCGCTGCTGGTGCATCCAGAGGACGCAGAGAGCAGGACGAAAGTACTGAGCAGCAGGGCCTGTGTCGTGGGCATGGCGGCGACTTTTCTACTGCCGAACCAGCGCATGTTCCATCGCCACGGCGACCTGGAGGAGCCCATCTTCCCGGAAGATCTGGAGGGCCAGATCAGCAAACTGTCCGCCCTTCTGCTCGAAAGAGCTCCGGTCCACGACAACCGCGATCCGCCCCGACTGGCCAGGGACGATCACCGGCTGGTCCATGCGCAGCGCGAATGGACGCGCCGTGCCGAGGGAGAGATCACGGGTCACGGAGGCACTCTCGAACCTCCACGGCTCCCGAAGCACCGTGTTCCGCAAGGTCACCACGGCGGCTGCCTTCCCTGGTCCCTTGAAGACCTCGACCACCATGTCCATGTCCTCGTTGCGCAACCGGAAGACCCGCTTGCGACGAAATGGCGTCTTCCCCACCTCACCGTTGGCGAGAAGCGTCGCGTAGGCATGGTCGACGGAGTTCTCCTCCTGCTTGAACCGCTCGTTCTCCTCACGCAATTCACGCTCGCGGTTGAGCGCGTCATACAGCCCTGAAAGCACCTCGTTGTAGCTGCCAGGGTCCTTGAACACATTGACCTGGTAGTCGATCCACCCCCAGTCCTCGCGGCGCTTCGGCCTCACGAGGAACGTGAACGCGGTCCCATCCGCGAGCGTCACGTGGAGCGGTAGCGCTTCACCTTCATCCAGGTCGCGCAGCGGCTCGATAACCACCTTCTTGCTCCCAATGAGCAGGGGTTCGAACCGGCCCTCCCACGAGAGCAGCCGGGTCTTCGCGGCGTCGACGTCCTGCTCGAAGCGCAGCACGCTCGCCACCTGCGCGGAAACATAGATGGATGGCGCTTCCTGCCCGGGATGGGCAGGAACCTGGAGCGTCCGGATCCTGATCTTTTCTTCAAGCTCTCGGGCCAGCGCCGGAAATGCCATCAAGCCGAGCAGCAGGCCGCATTTGAGTGACAGCGACGAGGACATGGAGGGCCCCACTTATCAGGGTGGATGCCCCCTATCCAACCTACACCGTCCGCTCCCGCGGCCAGCCCGTCCGCGACCTGTTCCGCTCCGCCTCCTCCGCGAGCGTCAGCCCTCGCTGGAGGTCATTCCAATCCAACGTCCCCGCCAGCAGCCCGTCCTCATCCACCACCGCGACCACGGGCACGCGCGCCTCCGCCATCCTGCGCAGCGCTGTCCATCCGTCCTCCCCCAGCTCCGCCACCACGCCGTCCTCCATCGCGTCGCGCACCATGTAGCTCTCGCGCTGCGCCTCCGGCACCGCCTGCACCGCCGCCCACGTCACGCGCCCCACCGGCCGCCCCGCGCTCGTCACCGGCAGCATGCCCACGTGCTCGCGCCTGAGGGCCCAGTGCGCGTCCTCCATCGACAGGTCCAGGTCCACGCCCACCATCCGGGGCGTCATCAGCGCCTCCACCTTCACCTGCTCCAGCAGCGCCTTCATCCGCACCTGCCGCGACTCTCCTTCCGCGCCCATCAACACGAAGAAGGCCACCACCAGCGTGAACGGGTTCAGCGTCACCACGCCCCACACGCCGAACGCCACCGCGAACACCCGCCCCAGCGCCGCCGCCACCTTCGTCGCCCGCACCATCCCCAGCCTTGGCGTCAGCGCCGCGCGCACGATGCGCCCCCCATCCATCGGGAACGCCGGCACCAGGTTGAACACCCCCAGCACCGCGTTGAGCATCGCCAGTGTGAAGAGCGCGAACTGCACCTGGAACATCCCCAGGCCGTGCACCCCCCACGTCAACGCGCCCAGCAACGCCGCCAGCCCCAGGCTCGTCAGCGGTCCCACCAGCGCCATCAACGCCTCGTCCCGGGGGCGCTTGGGCACCTCCGCCAGCTCCGACACGCCCCCCACAATCATCAGCGTGATGCCGTGCACCTCGCCGCCGTGCCGCAGCGCATAGAACGTGTGCGCCATCTCGTGCAGCAGCACCGACACGAACAGCCCCACCGCCACCGCCAGGCCCCACGCCCACGGGTGCCCGCCCAGCGCTTCCGGCGGCACATCCGCCGTCTCCGCGGCCCGCTGGAGCGCCTGGCCGAACGACAGCGCCAACAACGGCAGCGCGATCAACAGGGAGAAGTGCACCCGGATGGGAACCCCCCGGAACGCCCCCACCTGCAGTGTCCCCGGCCTCGCATGCATCGCCAGCCTCCCTGGTTCCCCGCGCCGGCCCCCGGACGCGGTGTCGGAAATCCTGAACTTCCGTCCCGTTCCCGCCCTGTGCACATGAAGCCCGGCCGTCCGTCCCCCCCTCCAGAGGCAAGGGAAGCGCTGCCACCGACCTTCAATCGTGTTAGAGCGCCCCCCATGGCCACGACCCCCGAGAACGATCCCTTGCGCGCACGGCTCCAGCAGATGGAGCAGCAGGCCGAGCAGGGCGGCGGCGCCGAGCGCATCGCCAAGCAGCATGAGGCCGGCAAGCTCACGGCCCGCGAGCGCATCGACCTGCTCCTCGACCCCGGCTCCTTCAGCGAGCTGGACAAGTTCGTCACCCACCGCAGCCACGACTTCGGCATGGGCGACAAGAAGATTCTGGGCGACGGCGTCGTCACCGGCTACGGCACCGTGGAAGGCCGCCAGGTGTTCGTCTTCGCCCAGGACTTCACCGTCTTCGGCGGCTCGCTGTCCGGCGCCTACGCCCAGAAGATCTGCAAGATCATGGACCTGGCCACCCGCGTGGGCGCGCCCGTCATCGGGCTCAACGACTCCGGCGGCGCGCGCATCCAGGAAGGCGTGGAGAGCCTCGCCGGCTACGCGGACATCTTCCTGCGCAACACGCTGGCGTCCGGCGTCGTCCCCCAGATTTCGCTCATCCTGGGGCCGTGCGCGGGCGGCGCGGTGTACTCGCCCGCCATCACGGACTTCATCATGATGGTGAAGGACACGTCGTACATGTTCATCACCGGCCCGGACGTCATCAAGACGGTGACGCACGAAGAGGTCTCCAAGGAGTCCCTGGGCGGCGCGCTCACGCACAACCAGAAGTCCGGCGTGGCCCACTTCGCCGCGGAGAACGAACAGGCCGCCATCGCCATGACGCGCGAGCTGCTCTCGTTCCTGCCCTCCAACAACCAGGAGGACCCGCCGGCGCAGCCGTGCGAGGACGACCCGTTCCGCGCCGAGGAGTCGCTGAAGAGCATCGTCCCGGCGAACCCGAACAAGCCCTACGACATCAAGGAGATCATCCGCGCCATCGTGGACTCCAAGCACTTCTTCGAGGTGCAGGAGCACTTCGCGAAGAACATCGTCGTCGGCTTCGCGCGCATGAACGGCAAGAGCGTGGGCATCGTCGCCAACCAGCCCGCGGTGCTCGCCGGCTGCCTGGACATCGACGCCAGCGTGAAGGCCGCGCGCTTCGTGCGCTTCTGCGACTGCTTCAACATCCCCCTGCTCACGCTGGTGGACGTGCCCGGATTCCTCCCCGGCACCGACCAGGAGTGGGGCGGCATCATCACCCACGGCGCCAAGCTGCTCTACGCGTACGCGGAAGCCACCGTCCCCAAGATCACGCTCATCACCCGCAAGGCCTACGGCGGCGCGTACGACGTCATGGCGTCCAAGCACATCCGCGCGGACATCAACTACGCCTACCCCACCGCCGAAATCGCCGTGATGGGTCCTGAGGGCGCGGTGAACATCATCTTCCGCAACGAGCTGCTCAAGGCCCAGGACGCCAACGCCGAGCGCAAGAAGCTCACGGACGACTACCGCGAGAAGTTCGCCAACCCGTTCAAGGCGGCGGAGCTGGGCTACATCGACGAGGTCATCCGCCCGGAGGAGACCCGCGCCAAGGTCATCCGCGCGCTGGAGATGCTCAAGGACAAGCGGCAGGAGAACCCGCCCCGCAAGCACGGCAACATCCCGCTGTAGAAGTAGTCCCGGACCGCGCCCGCTCGCCCCCCGTCGCCAGGGGGGCAGGCGGGCGTCGCTACTTCCGGAAATTCTCAGCTAACGCCGGGGCTTTCACGGGGCCACTCAAGGAGCCCCCCACGTGTCCCAGCAGCGCCGACTCGTTCTCTTCCTCTCCGACGTCGAAGGTAACCTCACCGCTCTGCGTCAGACGCTCAAGGGCGTGTGCGAAGGGCTGGACCTGCCCACGCCCGAGGTCAAGTGGGTGGAGTCCCGTCCCGACGCGCTCGCCGACGGCGGCTGGCACGTGGCGGAAATTCCCCTCGTCTCCGGCAAGACGTCCGGCAAGGTGTCCTCCCCCGAGGAGCACCTGGACGCGATGACGCAGGCGCTCTCCAAGGACTTCCGCGACCGCTCCATGGGCATGTACGTGGACCGCGAGCACAGCTACGCGCGCGTCTGCATGGCCGCCCCTAGCCGCCCCCCCCGAGCCATGGAAGGCGAGTACCTGGACGTCCTGCGCCAGGCCGCGCGCTGGCTGGACGTGGAGACGACGACCGTGGCCCGGCTCTTCAGCGGGAATGCGGCGCGCAACCTGCTTGCGGCCGCGGTGGACTTTGGCCCGGACGGCAAGCCCGTGGAGGCGCCCGCGCACCCCGCCCCGCCCCCGGAGCCGGACGAGGACGACCGCTTCGTGGAAGCGAAGCTCACCCAGGCGAAGCAGCTGATGGACCAGTACCTGAACCTGCGCAAGTAGGGGCAGGCAATCCCGGGCGCCCCATGGTAGACGGGCGCCCATGCCCAAGATCCGCAAAGTGCTCGTCGCCAACCGCGGCGAGATCGCCATCCGGGTGATGCGCACCTGCAAGGACCTCGGCATCGCCACGGTGGCGGTGTACTCCGAAGCAGACCGCTCCGCCCTGCACGTCCGCACGGCGGACCAGGCCTACTTCGTGGGCCCCCCGCCCTCGCGTGAGAGCTACCTCGTGCAGGAGCGCATCCTGGAGGTCGCGAAGCAGTCCGGCGCGGACGCCATCCACCCCGGCTATGGCTTCCTGTCGGAGAACGCGTCCTTCGTGCGCGCCTGCGAGAAGGCCGGCATCACCTTCATCGGTCCGCCGGCCGCCGCCATGGACGCCATGGGTGAGAAGACCCGCGCCCGCGCGAACATGATCAAGGCGGGCGTGCCCGTCGTCCCCGGCACCACCGAGCCCATCGCCACCATCGAGGAAGCGCGCGAGTACGCGCAGAAGATCGGCTTCCCCATCATGCTCAAGGCCGCCGGCGGCGGCGGTGGCAAGGGCATGCGCCGCGTGGAGGGCATGGGCGACTTCGACTCCGCGTGGCGCTCCGCCAAGAGCGAGGCGATGAGCTCGTTCGGCAACGACGCGGTCTACATCGAGAAGTACCTGGAGAAGCCTCACCACGTCGAGATCCAGGTCTTCGCGGACCAGTACGGCAACACCATCCACCTGAACGAGCGCGAGTGCTCCGCGCAGCGCCGTCACCAGAAGGTGGTGGAGGAGACGCCCAGCCCCATCCTCACGCCGGAGTTGCGCGCGCAGATGGGCGAGGTCGCGGTGAAGGCGGCCAAGGCCGTCAACTACGTGGGCGCCGGGACGGTGGAGTTCCTGGTGGACGTGCACCGCAACTTCTACTTCCTGGAGATGAACACCCGCCTCCAGGTGGAACACCCCGTCACCGAGTGGGTCACGGGCCTGGACCTGGTGGCCATGCAGATCAAGGCCGCGGAGGGTGAGAAGCTCCCCCTCTTCGAGGCCCCCACCCCGCGCGGTCACGCCATCGAAGTGCGCGTGTACGCGGAGGACCCGGCGCGCAACTTCATGCCCAGCCCCGGGAAGATCCACGCGCTGCGCGTGCCGAGCGGCCCGAACGTGCGCGACGACTCGGGCGTGTTCGCGGGCTACACGGTGCCCAACTTCTACGACCCCATGATCTCCAAGCTGTCCGTGTGGGGCGCCACGCGCGAGGAGGCCATCGCGCGGGCCAAGCGGGCGCTGTCCGAGTACGTGGTGAAGGGCATCACCACCAACATCCGCTACCTGCACGGCATCCTGTCCCACCCGGAGTTCGTGGGCGGGGACTACGACACCAGCTTCCTCACCCGCCATCACACGGCGCTGCTGGGCGAGGAGGACCCGAAGCTCAGCGAGGTCGCGCTGCTCGCCAGCACGCTGCACGCCTTCCAGCGCGACCAGAAGCGCGCGAAGACGCTGCCGTCGCGCAGCGGTGGCGGTGACGCCAGCGGCCGCATCAGCCCGTGGCGCCTGGCGCTGAAGAGCCGCCGCCGCTGATCCGCTTCCTGCCCAAGCCCAAGGAAGGACCTTTTCTCCATGCGTTACTTCACGAAGCAGCAGCAGGGTCAGAAGGAAGCGGTCCCGGTGGACCTGGAGTCGCTGGGCCAGGACCGCTACCGGCTCACGGTGAACGGCAAGACATACCAGGTGGACGCGCTCTCCGTGGAGCAGGGCACGCTGTCGCTCCTGGTGGACGGCCAGTCCTACAACGTCGAGTTCGAGGAGAACGGCGACGAGATTGGCACGCTGGTGCGCGGGCAGGTGAACCGCACCGACGTGGCGGACGAGCGCAAGCTGCGCATGCGCGCGGCCGCGGGCAGCTTCTCCGTGGAGGGCCGGCAGCTCATCCTCGCGCCCATGCCCGGCAAGGTGGTGAAGGTGCTGGTCAAGGTGGGTGAAGAGGTGAAGGAGGGCCAGGGGCTCGTGGTCGTGGAGGCCATGAAGATGGAGAACGAGCTCAAGAGCCCCAAGGCCGGCAAGGTCACGGAGGTGTTCGCCAAGGAAGGCACCGCCGTGGAGAACAACGCCAAGCTCGTCGTCGTGGAGTAGCCCGCCCCATGGAGATGCTCTGCACGCTGCGCAGCACCACCGAGACCCAACGCCTGGCCCTGCGCAAGGCGCCTGAAGCGCTGGAGCCCTTCCTGGAAGACGAGGAGGACTTCGGCGACGCGAAGGGCGCGGCGTTCCTGGAGCTGGACATCGGCGAGGCGTGGCACGGCCTGCAGTACCTGCTCACCGGCACGGCGTGGGAGGGCACCCCGCCCCTGGACTTCCTCGTGCGCGGCGGCGAGGACGTGGGCGACATCCCCTCGGATGAAGGCACCGCGCGCGTGTTCGACGTTCCTTCCGTGAAGGCACTGGCGGAGGCGCTGAAGAAGACGTCCGTGGAGGACCTGCGCCAGCGCTTCGACCCGGCGCGGCTCCAGGCGGAGGACATCTACCCCGGCACCTGGGACGAGGAGGAGCCCGCGGAGGATGTGGATCCGCTGGAGGAGCTGCTCTCCTACTTCGTGGAGCTCCAGAAGTTCACCGCCTCGGTGGCGAAGCGCGGCCTGGCGCTGCTCGTGCACATCGGCTGAAGGCCGCGGCGCGCCGCTTCAGCCCGCCCAGCCCAGCCACACGTCGTGCCCCAGCTTCAGCACCAGCGCGGCCACCACGCCCAGCACCACGACGCGCACCAGCTTGTCGCCGCCCTTCACCGCCACGTGCGCGCCCAGCCACGCGCCGGTGAACTGCGCGGCGGCCATGGGCAGCGCCACCTTCCACAGCACCACGCCCCGGAGCGCGAAGAGCGTCACCGACGCCAGGTTGGAGGCGAAGTTCACCACCTTCGCGTCCGCGGACGCGCGCGCCAGCCCGTGGCCCAGCAGCGACGAGAACGCCACGATGAGGAACGTGCCGGTGCCCGGGCCGAAGAAGCCGTCATAGGTGCCGATGCACAGCGCGATGAGCGCGCCAATGGCCTGCGCGCGCGGCCGGGGTGAGGGCTCCACGCCGTCGCGCTTCGGAGGCGTGCGGCGGAAGGCGAGGAACACCGCCACCGCGATGAGCAGCACCAGCACCAGCGGCTTGAGCACCTCCGGCTTGAGCAGCAGCACCAGCGCCGCGCCGCCGAACGCGCCCAGCAGGCCGAAGGGAAACGTCACCTTCGCCAGCTTCTTGTCCACCAGGCCCGCGCGGGCGAAGCGCACCAGCGCCGCGCCCGAGCCGAACACGGACTGGCCCTTGTTGGTGCCCAGCGCCACGTGCGCGGGCAGGCCCGCCGTCAGGAGCGCGGGCAGCGTGATGAGTCCGCCGCCTCCCGCGATGGCGTCCACGAAGCCCGCGCTCAACGCGGCGACACACAACAGCCCCAACTTCAAAGCGCTGACGTCCAGGTCCACGATGGCGCCCGCTTATCACCCGGGCGCCGCGCCGTCCTGGCCGGTTGCTTGCGTCGCACGGAAGCTTGGGGGTCAATGGGCTCCATGCTCGCGACCCTGATGACCGTGCTGGCACTGACGCTCGCCGCGCCGCCCTCGCCGCCCGACCCCACCACCGCCACGTGCCGCTCCATCGACGGGCACGTGTCCTGTGGCTATGCGTGCAAGTCGGATGGACAGCGCGTGCGGTGCGCCCAGACGCTCCAGGGCAAGTGCACCGTCATCGACGGGCAGGCCGTCTGCTTCGACCCGCCCGCCTACGTGGTGAAGGCGTACGGCGCGGGGCTGCCGGAGTCGGAGTGCAAGACCATCGACGGGGTGGTGGGCTGCGGCTACGGGTGCGTCACGGACTTCGGCAAGGTGCAGTGCGCGAAGACGCCCGCGGGCGTGTGCCGCAGCCAGGGCGGCAACGTGACGTGCTTCGACCCGCCCGCCGCGGTGTTCGCGGTGTTCGGCCGGCAGGTGCCGCGCGCGCAGTGCGTCAGCAACGGCCTGCAGGTGGCGTGCGGCTTCAACTGCGTGAACGCCTCCGAGGGCGTGCGCTGCGCGAAGACGCCCCTAGGTGTGTGCAAGGCGCAGAACGGCCACGTCACCTGCTTCGACCCGTCGCCCGCGGCGCTCTGCGCGTGGGGCAAGGGCCTGCCCGCGCCCCAGTGCAAGCTGAGCGAGACAGGCCCGGTGTGCGGCTACAACTGCACCACGGCCTACGGCAAGGTGGCGTGCGCGGGCACCCCGGCGGGCATCTGCAAGGTCTTCGACAGCGAGGTGTACTGCTTCGACCCGCCCGCCGAGCAGCAGGCCGACGCGGCGTGCCTGGCCAGCGTGGGGCTGGCGGCGATGGAGGGCGCGAAGCCCTGAAACACCCCGACTGCCCGCTCGCGCGAGGACGTCCGCTTGGAGGCGGGCACGGGCAGCGATAAAATTCCGTCTTCCCGGCGGTCGAGGGAGTGGGAGCAGGACGGCACATGGCGGAGGGTGAAGTCCGGCAATACTGGGTGCGCAACGATCGGGGCACCACCTGGGGGCCCCTGACGGGGGCGACCATCGAGTTGCTCATCGACAGCGGCTCCATCCAGGGCAAGCTCCAGGTCTCCAACGACGGGCTGCAGTTCGCCTTCCCGTGGCGCTTCCCGGAGGTGCGGGACGCGTTCCCCCGCGAGCTGTGGGGGGACGGCGCGCCCGCGTCGCTGCTGCAATCCTCGCCCGCCGCCATCGTCCCGCCGCCTCCGCCCGGTCCTGGCTCCGCGCCCGGCGCGGGTCCGGCGGCCGTGCCCATGGCGGGCCCCGGGGCGGCGCCCGCCGCGGGTCCGGGTGCCATGCCCATGGCGGGCCCTGGGGCGATGCGGCCCGGTCCCGGAGCGGCGCGTCCGGCCGTTGACGCGGCGGGACGTCCTGTCGCGGCCGCGCGGCCTCCGGGCCCTCCCGTCGCGGGAGCCCGTCCACCAGGAGCTCCCGCTGGCGCGGGGGCGGCTCCGGCCGCGGCGGCCCGTCCGGCCGCGCCCCCGCAGGCTCCCGCGGATGACGGGACCAACACGGTGCCGCCGCAGGGTCAGCTCCAGCAGTGCTCGCCCATGCAGCTGTATGGGCGCATCGCCGCGGGCGAGCAGACGGGCCTGCTGACGCTGGGGCTTTCGGACCGCACGCTGTCCATCCACTTCCGCAAGGGCAGCCCGGAGTTCGTGGACTCGTCGCACGCGGAGGACGCGCTGGGCGTGTCGCTGATGGGGGCGCGGCTCCTGACGGCGGAGCAGCTCCAGCAGGCGGAAGGCGCGAAGGACCGCTTCGGAGGGGACCTGCTCGCGGCGCTCTTCGGGCTGGGGTTGCTCCAGCCGGCGACGGCGTTCACGCAGCTGGCGCAGCGGGCGCTGGGCATCCTGGGCAAGGCGCTGCGCGCGGAGTCCGGGACGTTCACCTTCGAGGTGCGCGACCTGCCCGCGCAGAAGGCGATGCCGCTGGGCAACCGCTGGGCGCTGCTCAGCGACCAGGTGCGCCGCATGCCGACGGCGGACCTCAAGCGGCGGCTGGCCTACGTGCTGCCCATGCCCATCATGAAGTCCGGGGGCCGGGTGGCCTCCAGCGACCTGCGGCTGACGCCGCACGAGGTGCGCGCGCTGTCCTTCATCGACGGGGTGCGCTCGCTGGGGCAGCTGCTCCAGGACGTGCCGCAGGACGTGGATCACCTGCTGCGCGTGGCGTTCCTGCTGAAGGAGCTGAACGGCGTCTCGTTCGCGGCGGCCTCGCGCGCACAGGCGGCGGCGCCACCGCC